>JAUXFF010000156.1 GCA_030620155.1 Candidatus Cloacimonadota bacterium
CTACCACCAGCTAAAGCAGGTGGTTAATGCGATGATTCTCTGTAAACCGTTGAAACGGTTACTTTCCTTTTTTTCTTTCTTCTACCACCAGCTAAAGCAGGTGGTTAATGCGATGATTCTCTGTAAATCGTTTCAACGGTCTAATCAAACTTTATAAGTTTTTCTCTCTTTCCGTTCTATATCAACAGCTAACCTGGTGGAAAATTCAAGTGAGAACAGGAATAAGATAAATTATACTTCCAATAAGAAAAACAACAAAGAATATAATTGAGATCTTTCTTTTTAAGCTGAAGAATAAAGCCTGTTCGATAGCTCGCATAAACCAGAAAAGTGAAATAACAATAATAATAACTTTTCCGAGTGGGGTTGAAATTAAATCTACTGGATAAAAAAATGATATAAAAGCAAAAACAAAAAAAATGTAGATTAAACGAATATTTAGAACCTGCATAATTGCTCTATCCATAGGCAAAAGTCGGCGCAAGCTTTTTTTCCAGCGGAATATTTTCCAGAACAGAATATGGAATATAGCAAATGCCAGATTGTATAAACCACCGATAAATAATAAAGTTTCTTTCATGATACCTCCTGAAATATTGTGTCAAGAGCAATAATTTTCTTATTTGTTGTTCTTTGGCAATAAATTTATTTCAAATGTTGTTAGATGTTCATTTCAATAATTGGGATAATGATTATTTTCGTAACATACTTTCCGGGTAATTTATGTTCTTTTTAATTTCTTTTTTGGAAAACAATCTTCCAAGACCAGGAAGTTTTCTAATTATTCCTCTGGGTATGGATATGACTACTCCGTATGCTGTACCTGTGTGTGCATTGTTAACAGCATTCTTATTTCAATAGCAAGCATTTCTTCACAGCTTCAGTTTTACCGTTTACTTTTAATTGGTAGAAATAAATTCCTGAATTAACAGGCTGGTTATTTTCATCTGTACCGTTCCAGGTAACAGTGTAGGTGTTGCCACGAGCTTGTGTCATCCTGAGCGGAGTCGAAGGACGAGTGGCAACGTTCAGAGTCTTTACACGCTGACCTTTGATGTTATAGATAATTATCCGCCAGGGCGGACAAGTCTCAGTGTTTTTGGTAGTGAATTCTATTATTGTTTCAGGATTGAATGGATTGGGATAGTTTTGAGATAAAACAAATTGAGTATTTGAATTATGGATATATGGGTCATCTACGCTATTTGTATCAGGTCTGCAGGTTGCTACTGTTAAATCATCTATCCACATAGTCTGTTCAACAGGCGAACCACAACCAATATACGGTGCTAACAGGAACTGGTAGAATTTCATATCCGGATGTTCTCCGGTTCTGATCATAATATCCTCATGATCAATTATTAATTCTCCATCATACCAGTATTTGATAATACCGTCACATATACCCAGTCCTTCTACTATGCTGTTTAATTTAAAATAAGCTTCAATAAAATGCCAGTCGTTTTTGTAATATGGTCCAGGTTCATCCTGAAAATAAACACTTCCTGCTCTCCATTGTTTACCATTGCAATGAACTGCCCCACAAGAGTAGCATTCACCTTCTCCGTATCCGTCACTATCACCGTTGCATCCTGCAATTGCTCTCTCTTCGGTAATTTCTGTTAAATCCACACCGATATTTGACTCATCTATATTTTCTCCATCCTGTATTGCCAGCAAAGGTTCTCCTTCATTTTGCTCAATATAAGTTGTTAAGTGTGTCCAGGCAGGACCCACATACATACCGTTCTCGTTTGTTATGAAATGAAATTCGTGGGGATGATATGGTAGATTTGAACCTGTGTAATTGGAACTGTATTTTACATGATAGCTTAAATATACTTCATCGGTTTCGTCAAAAAGATGACGACCCGGTGTTCCTCCTACAGGACCAGTTCCTCCCTGTAAGAACAGGCATTCCAGACTTGATGTACTTCCCTCGATGTGCTCTAAGGTTGTTATATCTCCCTGCAAATGATCATACCACCCACGTAATTCGAAAAGAGTATCTTCAAAAGCTTCTTGAAAGAGGATTTCTCTACCTCTTGTTTTATTGCTGTGAGAATTTTGGGATTGAGCAACTGCTATTTGTACTATGCTTAGAATTATTATTAGTAAAAAAAACTTTATTACTTTCATAAGGTTTTTCCCCTTTTTCATTTCTGGATTTTTATAATTGATTGTCAAATAAAATATACTCATAAAGCAATAAGGTTTCGCAAAAAAAAATAATATAAAAGCTAATGATTTTTTAAAATTTATTAGTTTCTGAAAATATAGATTTCTAAACTACTCGATATTCTGTTTGACTACCTTAAAAGCAACATTTTCCTTGTTTCGGAAAAATCATTCCCAACTTTTAATTGATAAAAATAAATTCCACTGGAAACAGGTTGATTGTTTTCATCCGTTCCATCCCAGGTAACAGAGAGGGTGTGACCGGGAGAGGGTGAGATAATGAGAAATTCTTTCACTTTTTGTCCTTTGATATTATAAATTATTATCCACCATGGCGGACAAGTCTCTACATCCTTTGCCTGTCCGGGCGGAGTTGAACGAAGCCCGATGTCCTCTGCGGTGAGATTAAATGAGATCGTTGTAGTAGGACTGCGTCCGGCACCTGACGGGTTGAAGGGGTTAGGGTAATTGCTCAATATAGAATTTATCTTTGGAATTACCTCATTTTCAATAGAAGTTTGCTCGATATGAAGTTTTTGAGCATAAACGCTTTTAAATCCAATACTAAGGTCTCCTGCTCTATTATCAAGCCAGGCAATAAATGCATCGCTATCACCATTTGAAACAACCTGATGGTAAGATTGATCCCTGAATTCGTCGCAAATAACTAATCCTTGCGGGTTCCACAGTAATTCTCCACCTTCATTTAATAATTGAGCTTTTATATCTGAAGAACAATCGTTATACTCTTCCCAGATAACGAGGATTTTATCTCCGACCTTCACAACATCTGGAGATGAAGTGCTTAAATCATCTCCACCTGCAACCAGAACGCCACCTTCCTGCCAGAGTTCGTTTCCATCTTCATCAAATTTTTGAGCATAAATTTCGTAATTACAACTTGAACGGAAATCCCGCCAAACAATGTACAATCCATCATCATAGATAAATTTGAAATTATCTTGACGATTTTCCTGAATAACCAGGGGTAAACCGTTTTCCTGCCAGAGAATATTTCCATCAGGAGTTACGATCTGCCCATAAATATCCCAATCACCATTTCTTTTATCTTCCCAGACAACTAAAAGCCCTTCAGGAACTATAAGTCCCTTTGCCTTCTCCTGGAATCCCTCAGCTCCACAAATCATAAATCCTTCATCCGGCCATCCTGGAGCAGTACTGCCATCATCATTTACCAATTTAACAAAAATATCCTGAACAGGCCAATATCCACCATGCCAGATGTAAAAGTTCTCTACAACATCATTAAGAACATCATCTCCATCGTCGTTGTCCACTATCATAATTCCAGAGCTTCCCCACAGAAGTTCTCCTTCTGAAGTAATTTTTTGACCATATATTCCGTATCCTGTCATCCAGTCTCTATTATCGGACCAACCTACATAGTACATATAATTACCATCCTCATATTTTACGGAAATTCGGGGTAATACCTGGGAATCGGTTTCGTCGCACACACCAATACCAATATCATCAGACCAGAGGAAATTTCCATCAAGATCAACTCCCTGGGCGAATATCTGTTTATCACCGATCCTCATTTCTTCCCAAACAATAGCAATTGTATTGGAATTTGGATATAGAACTGCATCAAAATTATTTTGGTCATAACCAGTGAATGTAGTAATCGGGATTCCATCTTCCTGGAAAACAGTTGAACCGTCACTATTCAACGATTGAATAAAAATTTGACTACGATAAAAGTATCTATAATCTTCCCAAACCAAAAATGGATTATCTCCATTTGATAATATTTTCAAATTAAAAGTTTCTCCGGATAAACCACCAAATATTTCGGTTCCATTTTCCGGTAGTTGAATTATTCCATCATAATTTACAACTTGCGAATATATGCTTGTTGAACCTGTTCTCCAGTCTTCCCAGGATATATAGATTTCATCATTTACCGAAGTATTTATTGATGGTTGCTTTTGATAATATTCAGCAGAGCATATAGACATTCCGTTCTCTTCTAACAGAATTGTTCCGATGCTGTTAACATGCTGAATATAAATATCGTGATGTGGATAATCACCCATTTCCCATGTAATCCAACAGCCTTCATAATTATCTGCAACCAAATTAAAATTCCAGCATCTTTCATTAATACCAATTGGAAGCCCGATAGGATCCCATAGAATATTTCCGTTACTATCGATTTTTTGAGCATAAAGTTCTTCAATATAGTACTGATATAATTCTTGTTCCCAGCAAATTATCGGATCACCATCATTTCCAATAACTGATTTAATTTTATTACCGGATGAATTCTGATGGATAAGTTCATCTTCAGCCCAGAGTATATTTCCATTCTGGTCAACTTTCTGCATGTATATATTCCACTGGGGAAAATTACGCTGGTCTTTCCAGAAGAAATAATAAATACCATTATTATCAGTAGAAATAGTTACATGCCTTTGAGTGTATTCCGCATTACATAAAATAGTTCCATTAGTTCCCCAAAGCAAATTTCCAGAACCATCAACTCTTTGCATATAAAGATCATTAGCACTTCTCCAGGAAAGAACAGCACCTCCAAATCCGTCTGCAATGATATTGAGATAGTGTGAGTGTGAGGAGGGGAGAGGATGAACTATTTGATTGCCATTTAATTCCCAACCGGGAGCGATTGAACCATCTCCCAGGATATGAATTCCATAAAGAGATGTTGAGGTAAAACTATTATCTTCCCAAAAGATTAAAGCACCATCTGTTCCATCGTTTACAATATATATTTTTGCTGCTGTCTCTATTTCATTATAAAAACCCAGCAGAATGCCTTCGCTGTCCCAGAGCAGGTCTCCATTTGCATCTATCTTCTGGGCACGAATTTCCTTATTATCCCAATCTTGAAAGTTCTTCCAGGCAACAATCACAAAATTATTATCAACAGATGTTGCTACGGGGGAATCCTGTACTTTTTCTGCATCGTTTACTTGAATTCCTTCTTCTCCCCATAAATGAACACCATCCGGACTCATTTTCTGAGCAAATATCCCGCTACATCCATTACGTGTATCAGACCAGATACAAACCAGATTTCCATCATCACATGTTACTGTTGTGCCATTCCATTTAATATTTTCTCCATGACGGACAGGTATTCCATTATTCTGCCATTGGATTTGGGCGGATAAAAAACTATATGTAAAAAGAACTAACATGAAAAAATACTTCACTGAAATCTCCTTTGTATTCTACTTCAAAAGTAGACACTTCTTTGTAGCTATAATTCTATCACCTGCTTTCAGCTTGTAGAAATAGATTCCCGATGAAACAGGTTTGTTGTTGTCATCTGTCCCATTCCAGGTAACAGAGAGGGTGTGACCGGGAGAGGGTGAGATAATGAGAAATTCTTTCACTTTTTGCCCTTTGATATTGTAAATTACTACCTTTGCCTGTCCGGGCGAAGTTGAACGAAGCCCGACGTTCTCCACACTCTCTGCGGTAAAATATATTGTAGTTACTGGATTAAAGGGATTAGGATAGTTTGATAAC
>JAUXFF010000154.1 GCA_030620155.1 Candidatus Cloacimonadota bacterium
AAAAATAAAAGAGGGATCATATTCCTATGCCAGAAAGCATAAATTACATTTCCTTTTGGATATCCGGATTTGATATTAAACCTGAAAGTACTACCCAGGATAAGGGCAAATACTGCTACCAGGTATTTTTCTAAAAAGAAGAGGATTTTATTCATTAATTAAATCCTCAATAATATTAGCAGTACCTTCTGAAGCAGATTTATTCCCTAGAATTGAATGGAGTTTTTTTAATTCGTAATGGAATGTCTGGCATTTCTCTTTTGAATTTAAGATGTCTGTAACATTAAAATAAATATTTTCCGCATTAGCTTTATCTTGAATGAGTTCCGGTGCTAAGTCTTTATCTAAAATAATATTAGGCAATCCTATCCTGTTAATGGTAATGAATCTTTTTCCTATTTCATAAGAAATTTTACTGGTTTTGTACACTATGATAAAGGGAGTTCCGATATAAGCGGTTTCCAGGCTGGATGTTCCTGATTTGGCAACAATAAAATCACAATGTTTCATTAAAGAATAATTATCATTCTTTATAAATGAGATTTTTGGTAAGTCATAGCTGGCGATGATTTTATGAAAAAGGATATCTGATATGGTTGTTGCTTTGGAGAAAAGAAATTCATATTGGGCAGGATCGAATTTTTTTATGGCTTTTAAATATTCGGGGAGTATCTTTCTAATTTCCGTATTACGACTTCCCGGTAAAAAACCCAGCCATTTTTTATTCAAATCTAAATTATACTTTTCAGCAAAATCTTTTTTATTGAATCCTATCACGATTTCTTCAGCAATGGGATGTCCAACATAAGTAGATAGGATTTTATATTCATCCAGGTATTTTTTTTCAAAAGGGAGAATAAATGAAATGTGATCCGTGAATTTTTTGAGTTTAAGAAGACGATTTTTCTTCCATGCCCAGAATTGCGGACAAATATAGTACAGAACCGGAATCCCAAAACTTTTTGCTAGTTTAGCAATCCTCATATTCATACCAGGGTAATCAACTAAAACAACTAAGTCAGGTTTGGAAGAAAAGAAAAGTTTCTTGATTTGCTTCTCAACATTTATAAAGAAAAAAAGATGTTTCAGTACTTCTAGAAAACCCATCACAGAGAATTTTTCAAAAGGGAAGATAGCATCGAATCCATTTGCCTGCATTTCAGGTCCGCCAATCCCGAAATGCTGAAGTTTAAGAGCTCTTTTATTTAGAGCTTTTATCACAAAGGAAGCATGTAAATCGCTCGAATTTTCACCTGCGATCCAAAAAATTTTTTTCATATATTTACCTTTTGTTTACAAAATATAAATTTTTCTCTTTATTAAAATTGTCAAGAGACCTATAAAAATATAATTGCAGTGAAGTAAATGATAATTAAACTTAATAAACCAGGCATGAAAGCTTTTCTCAAAAATTTCTTGAAAGTTGTATCAAAAAATTCAATTGATACTGAAACACATGGATGCACAGGGGAAAGCATATATCCTATGAAAACGGAACTATACATTATAGCAAAAGAGAATGGATTTAATGAACTTGCACTGAATTTAGTTAAATAAATTGGGAGCAGGATAGATACAGGTAACTGGATCCTTCCGGTAACAAATCCGAGAAAAGCTGCAATTATAATAATTAGAAAAGTTTTTGAGAAAACAGCTTTGGCAATTTCTTCTGAAACTTCGGAATCTTTAAATATATTCAGGAAAAGGAATATTCCAATAATAATAAGAAAGAACCTCCATGGTTTCATTTTTAAAATTATCGGTTTAAAGTCAGGCAACTTCATTTTCCCAAAAAGTACGGTTAAGATCAAGCTTGTTGATATTCCAATTAACAGGGATATTTCATCCATAATTTTAAGATGAGTTAAAGTAACATGAACAATAGGAGCGGAAATAATGATAAAAATCGGGATAAGAATTTTTTTCAGTTCGGTTTTATGTGGTTTAGGCATATTCCCCTGGATTTTTCTGAGTAAAAATATATATCCGAATACACTCAGTAGAATAAAGGTTGGGAAAATGTAAATAAGAATAGAATACAGGTTTAACCCAGCCATCTTGGCACAGGGCAATAAAGCACCTAATGGGTAAATAAGTATCAGGATATGACGAAACCAGACATTGATGGCAACGTAAGATTCACTAGAAATATCATCTCCTGCTTTTATCAGCATTGGCGCAGAAAGTAGAGCTCCTCCGGGTAGAGGTAAAAGACCCATAAATGCAGGTGAAAAAACCAGGAAAACCTTACGCTTCATCTGAAGATTATTAACCAGATCACCTAAAAGACCCGTTGTCTGCAAAGCTCTTCCAATAATTGGTATTGTACCAACTGAAATAGCCAGAAGCAAAATTGGTATATCTGTTAAAGTTCCATAAACTCCCTTAAAAAGGGCATTAACAGGTAAATTAAATAATCCTATTGTTATTGCACCTGCAAAAAGTCCGATCCATAAACTCTTTCGAGCAATTACTAATAAAAGTGCAAGTGCCAGTAAAAAACTGAACCAGGTTATCATCTAAACCAGACCCAAAATGATCCTGCGATGCCTTGGTCCATCGAATTCACAGAAAAATATTCCCTGCCATGTTCCCAGCAGCATTTTCCCATCTTTTACAAATACTTCTTGAGAACAACCAATTAATGAACTTTTTGTGTGTGCATCTGAATTCCCTTCCAAATGCCTGAATTGAGCTAAAGAAGGAGCAATGTTTTTCAAACTGAGAATAATATCATGTGGGACATCAGGATCTGCATTTTCATTTATAGTTACTGCTGCTGTAGTATGGGGAACATATAAAGTCAATTTCCCGTTTCTTATATCTGATTTACTTACAAATTGACTCACTTGATGTGTAATATCAACCAATTCTTCCCTTTTTGAAGACCTTACCCGAATTTCTTCTATAATCATATATCCTCCTGAGTAAAAGAAAATCTAAAATTAAAGTATTAATTTTTATGTCAATTCTTTACCAGATTTTTCTTGACGAATAAATCTTCTTTAGAGGTTTTTAAATAAAGCCTGTCCGAGAAGTGAGTTTTCAAAGGCCTTGCAAATGGTTTGCTCCCCTTCGGTTTACCGCGGCGTATCCGGCAACTGCCGGAGAAGACGGGAAGGGGAGAAGCGAACTCTGTTCGCAGAGGGGTTTTCTAACCTCCCACCTTCACAAAGTTTCGGCGTGGCAGGTCGCAATGGTTGAATGGTTCAACAAAACCATTCCGAAGATTTTCATCAGAAGTAGAACATGTTCAAGCTTTGGAATGTTTTTTGAGTTCTCGAACAAGCCCTAAATAAATTTATAGATTCAAACAGGAGGTTTGATGAAAAAATTACATATATCTACTCAAAAGAAAATGATTTTCGGTGTTTGCAGCGGATTATCTGAATCATTTGGATTAGAGGTAAATGTTATCAGGATTGTTTTCTTTATTTCCCTGTTTTTCGGAGGAACCGGACTTTTAATTTATCTCATTCTGTATGCTATATTGCCAAGAGATTATAGTTCGGAAAAGATAATAGATGTTGAAGTAAAAGAAGAAGAGGAGGATACTGAAAAAGACCATAAGATACTTCGCAGCAGAACTGATTCTATGATTGCAGGAGTTTGCGGAGGATTGAGTAATTATCTGAAATGGGATGTGAGTATTATCAGGTTAACATTTATTGGCATGACTTTTGTGGGGGGAGTAGGTATAATATTATACCTGTTTTTCTGGTTTATTTTCCCGTTGGAAGATTAGAAAATGAAATTAGGAACATTATGTTATTTAAAGAAGGATGGTAAAACCTTAATGATCCATCGAGTGAAAAGAGAAAATGATTTTCATAGAGATAAATATAATGGACTGGGTGGTAAATTCGAGCTTGGGGAAACTCCGGAAGAATGCGCAGTTAGGGAAGTGAAAGAAGAGAGTGGTTTTATAATAAAAAATCCTGTTCTTAAAGGAATAATAACTTTCCCCAATTTCGATGGAATTGATGACTGGTATGTCTTCATTTTTGTGATCAAAGAATTTGCAGGTAAAATGATAGATTCCCCGGAAGGTAACCTTGAATGGGTCGATGATAAAGAGCTTCTGGATCTACCTCTCTGGGAAGGTGACAAAATATTTATCCCCTGGTTTGATCAGGATAAATTCTTCTCAGCAAAATTTGTTTATGAAAATAAAAAATTAATAGACTGGAACGTGGTGTTTTATTGAGAATAAAATTACTGTTAAGTAAAATGTATAACAAACAATCCTGTTTGTTTCATTGCACAAGCAGGATGCTGTATGACAAACAATCCGTCCAAGACGGACAAGTCCTGTTTGTTTCATTGTGCAAGCACGATGCTGTATAACAAACAATCATGTTTGTTTCATTACACAATCCGGCAGCTGCCGGATTATGATACATTCTGTAGTTACACAAGCAAGATTGCTTGTGATACATATTGTTCATTGAATTATAAACAAGTTTCAGGAGGATTATGATGAAAAACTACATTTTACTAATTTTATTACTGACCTCTTTAAATCTATTCTCACAATTCAATGAACCGATTATGATCAACCAGCCGGAAGAAAATATCTATTTTGCAGGGGAACAAGCTGTTAAAATTTTTCAGGATAATATATACCTTACTTATTATCAGGAAGAAATAAACTGCGTTAAAATTATATTTGCCCTTTCAGAAAATAATGGTCTGAATTTTGATTTTTTTGAAGTGGATGAAATGCCTTTAACAGAGTATCTTGAGTATATAGATCCACCCATCCTGGAAATTCTTTCAGATGGAACTATTATTATTTTATATCTTAAAAGAACAAATGACCGAGTAACTTTCCTGTATAAAGCTCTATCTTATGATAACGGTCAATCATTTGATACTGAAGAAATTGCTGAAAATGTAACAGGTGAGATTCAGATTATTAACCAAAATGATATCCTGGAACTCATCTACCTGACAGGCTCACCAAATCAATTATCTTATTATCAATATTTCACAGATACCGAAAAATCTGAGAATGAAGATGGAGGGACTGGAGCAGCAATTGTAAGATTTTGGGGTCCTGATGTTTTGAATGGACCTGTTCATTCCAATGATGATATCTGGATCCAACAGGCAGGAGGCGGAAGTAACAATGGATGGCCAACTTTTTATGAACCGGTTACAACAGCAGGAATACTCAGACGCTATCCTACAGGGATCCCGTTAATAGAAAGTGGAGCACCCATGGCTCAAATCTTTCGAGGAGGTTGGAGAGAAAGAGTAGAACCAATAGAACTTGTTTCCACAGCTACAGATATCAGGCAAAATGGAGTCAGACCTTTTGATCCTTCAGCTGACATTGTTTATGTTCAAATCGATGGTTCGGGATTTACTTCCATGCAGGGATATCGTGAATTGGTGAGAATCGATTCATTTAAAGTTTACAGTTGGTTCCCGGCTGATTCCTCCCAGGTTAATGCGATTATAAATAATGAAGGGAACTGGTTTGAAGATGCTGAACATATCTGGACAAATCATATACCGATTTACGAAACTGTGTGGGAACAAGGACCTTCAGGTTCTGTTTCGAATCAATCTGTTTGGGTGGAAAGCGAGCTCTGGATAGAAGGAAATATATTAGGAAAACAGACCTGGGGATGTGAAGACACTATCTATATTGTTGGAGATATTACTTATTGTGGAACAATTCCTGGAGAACCACCTGATGATCCTGATAATATCAATTTAATAGACTTTTTTGGTCTGGTTTCTGAAAAGCGTATCCTGGTAAAATATAAACATCGTGATCCTGAGACTGGGCAAATTATGTCTCCCAACTGCGATGATATATATTTATATGGAGCTTATGCTGCAATCGGTTTA
>JAUXFF010000087.1 GCA_030620155.1 Candidatus Cloacimonadota bacterium
AGAGATGCTGTTTTTTCAGATGCTTTTGTTATTGTATCTCATCCTACCGGTCATATTGTTACAGGATTTGGGGCATGTTTGAAGAATTTAGGAATGGGTCTTTGCAGTAAAAGAGGTAAATTACAACAACATTCATCCATAAAACCTTCAATAAAAAATAAAAATTGTACTTTTTGTAAAGAGTGTATAAAATGGTGTCCTGAAAATGCAATAATTGAAAAAAATAATTATGCTTTCATTATAGAAGAAAAATGTATTGGCTGTGGGGAGTGTCTTTCAATATGCAAATTTAATGCTGTAAAATTTAATTTTAGTATAGAATCACAAGAATTGCAGAAACGAATAGCTGAATACGCTTATGGGGTAATTATTAATAAAAAGAACAAATGTGTTTATATAAATGTTCTAACAGACATGACCACACAATGTGATTGTATGAATATTACCCAGACACCGGTTATCTGTGATATAGGGATACTTGCTTCCTTTGATCCGGTAGCTATTGATCAGGCAACATTGGACCTTACACAAAAGTATAATGAAAAAAACCTGGGGAAAATTTCCTATCCTCATCTTGATCCAACTATTCAACTTGAACACGCAGAAAAAATAGGAGTAGGAAGCAGAAAATATGAATTAGTGAATCTGTAATTAAAAGATAAAACAAAAACTTTAAATGGATAAAATAAATTTCTTAACAGGGAGGAAAAAAATGTTCTGTCCAAAATGCAGATCGGAATTTAAAGAAGGAGTAACCAAATGTCCAGATTGTGGTTTAGAACTGGTTGATGTGCTTCCACCTGAACCGAAGATGGAATATGTGGAATTTAAAACTGTTTTTAAAACTGCTAATCCAGGAATTATTACTATAGCTAAATCTATTCTGGAAGATGCAAAAATCCATTATTCAATGAAGAGTGAAGGGCTACAGTCAATATATGCTCTGGGTGTTGTGGAGATACAGGTTAGCAAAGAAGAGGCTTTTGCTGCTCGACAATTATTATCGGGACTTGAAGAAAATGATGTGTAAACAGGATAGTTTTTCTTAGAGCTTTTTTTATAAATCAAATACAGGAGTAGATAATGAAATTTTCTAAATTAAACCTTATTATTATTATTGTATTATTCATCTTCCTATTGTTAAGTACCAAATCCTATGCAAATAAATATTATTTAATAACACAAGCTGAAATTGAAGCTCAATTATTTGAAGATGGTAGAATGGAAGTTAAGGAATCAAGATCTTATAAATTCTCCGGTTCATTCAGCTATGTTTACAGGGAGATACCTGCTACAGGAAAAGTAAGATTTTCGAATTATGCTGTAAGCGAAAATGGTAAAAAATACATATTATCAGATTCCCAGAAACCCGGTACATACAATATCAAAGAAAAAGGAGATAAAATCAAAATAATATGGTATTTTAAAGCAAGTCATGAAAACAGAACATTTGATTTTGAATATACTGCGGAAAATGCTATTGAACGATACGAAGATATTGCAGTTTTATATTTTAAATTCATTAGTGAAGAATGGGATAAAACAAATCATAATGTACAAATTACTTTAAGACCTCCTGAGCCGTTAGCCAGACATCAAGTCTATCACTGGCTTCATGGCCCTCTCTGGGCTGAATCGATATTTGATTTTGAAGGTGTGATCTCTGCCTGGAGCAAACGCGTTCCTGCCCATAAATACTTTGAAATCAGGGCATTATATCCCCCTGAAATTTTTCCCGAAGTCCCTGTACTAATAGGTAATGTAAAAGAGAGAATTAAAACAGAAGAAGCAAAATGGGCTCATCAAGCTAATATTGAGAGAGAAAATATCCTGCTTAAATCAGAGAAAAAACAAAAAAGAATAGCTTATGGCAAATGGTTGTTAAATGCCATCAGTCTAATCTGTATATTTATCTGGATATTACTCTTTTCCCGATATGGCAAAAGACCAAAAGTCCCACAAAAATTTGATATTTTAGCAGAAATACCTGAAAAGCTTTCTCCGGCACTGGTCGGTTATTTATTATCTTCCCGTACAATAAGTGGAGAAGCCCTGGTCGGGACCCTGATGGATTTATCTGTAAGAGGTTTTCTTGAAATAAGTGAAATTCATGAAGAGAAAAAACCCGGAAAGTTTAAAAAACATTACTTACTTAAATTTAACAGGCAATTTTTTGAAGAAAACAGTTCTGATCTGCAAGAATATGAAGAAGAACTAATAGGATTCATATTTGAAATTCTGGCAAAAGGTAATGATGAAATTGACCTGAAAAAGATCAAAAAACAAAGGAGCAAATTTACAAAATTCTTCAACAAATGGAAAAAAACAGTTCAAAAAGTCGGTAAAGAAAAAGCCTGGTTTGACTTACAAAGCATAAAAGGTGCTTATTATTCCCTTGCACTGGGATTTATAATATCCCTTGCGGCTGTCTATTCAATATTTTTATATGGTGTCTGGGCAGCAATCCCGGGAACTACAGCTTTTATTATTCTTATTCTATCTGCAATTATTCCACACTATACTTATGAAGGAAAACTGCTGGCAAAACAGTGGTTAGCTTTTAAACGTTTTCTTAAAAAATATCATTATAGAACCGTAGAAAATTCCGAATTACTTTCCAAAATTAATGATTTCTTCATTTACGGGATAGTACTTGGTGTGGGAACAAAAGTATTTAAAGAGCTTGGAACTTATCTGCCAGTTGATAATTATCGTCATTATGTACCCTGGTATGTTATTCACAGCTCACAAAAAACAGCCTTTTCACCTGAATCTTTTGGAAAGGCTTTCTCAACAATGATTGCAACTACAACTTCTTCTGTGAGTTCAGCTTCAGGAGCTGGTGGAGGTGCTTCCGGAGGAGGTGGCGGCGGAGCAAGTAGCGGCGGAGGTGGTGCAGGTTAAAATCATAACTTTTAATTTTATTGAATCTGAATTTAATTGTTAATATAAACATTGTGAAAAAGTATATTTATAAATGGAATTATTTTGATGAATAAGAAATTTTACATATCAATCCTTTTAATAATCCTTTTTTCCACAACATTAGCACTTGAAAACCGTACCATGAGTTGGAAATTTGATAATTATTATAAGAAAAAAAGAATATTTCTTCACGAATTTGTTACGTATGACTTTGATTCTGACTGGACTATGGAATGGGAAAAAAACCTGTTTAAAAAACACGGATTAAGATTAAATGTTGGAAGTGTTTCTCTCGATAATCTGTTCAATGAAGTCTTGATAAATATTAATTCGGAATTAGGAAATAATTGGTGGTTCAGGCTTTTCTATAATCGAAATGATAGTAAATTCAAAAACACTTTTGAAGAATCCAATTATATTGGTTTTGAAAAAAAGATTACTCTAAAACTTTATATTTTTTCTTTATGTAATCACTATTATAACAAAGAAGAAATCGACCTTGACCTGGGTTTTATGATTGCCGACCAATCTTTGGAAAAGTACTGTAGAATTGCATTATGCTGGGATAATTTCGTTTATAATAAAAAAAATAAAAAGGGTGGTAAAATAACAAAGCTTCCCTTAGGTATACGCTGGGCAGTCCGTTTTGGGAATAATACATTGTGCTTTTTTAGTGAAGGAAAATACACTACAGGTTTCTCTGTTGATTATCCGAATCAAAAACTTTCTCCTGAAATATATTACTTGGATCAAAAAATTGATAATATTACTGCAAAATTATATTATACTCCTTCCGAAAAATCTCTTCTTGAATTAAAATTTTACTATTATCATTTTTACCAGCAGGAATTATACTATGAATCTCTAAATAGTTATTCCTATTTGAACGAGATTTTTAATAATACCATTAAATTCAGATATTTCCTGAATGAAAAGATCAATATAAAACCCGAATTTCATTTCATTCTGCAAAATTCTCATGCTCATGGTTATAAAAAGTACGACTTTACACGCTTAGAATTTATTCCCGGACTGTTTCTGAATTATTCCTTATCTAAATCCGAATGGGAAATCGGATATATGATATCAAATTTCGATTTTAATTATGACGATATAATTGCAGAAAATAATTATGAAAAAAATTGTTATGAGGAAAAAGTTCAGATAAGTTGGACTTATAATATAAATAAAAATACTCGCCTTCTTCTTTCTTTGAGTCATGTTCCAAGTATCGATGGATTTGGGGGTGCCAATTTGCATTACATTATGTTTTTTTAATAAAAGAAAATCAGTTATGAAACTTGACAGTTATAAAAAAAAAGATATAAAGGTGATATTAATATAGATAATATTTTGAATAATACAAAAAATGTTTAAAAGGAGGTTTCTCATGCAAACTTATATTTTGATGACCAAACTTTCTACAAGTGTTTCTCAAAGAGTTAAAGATCGTGCAGAACTGGGACGCACCTGGCTTAAACAGGTTAAAAAAAAATGTCCTGAAGTTAAGTTCATTGCACATTATGCTCTTCTCGGGCAATATGATTTTCTTGATATTTATGAAGCCCCTGACGCTGAGACTGCTGCCAAAATTTCAATTATCAGTCAGGCAAATGGTGCGCTACAATCTGAAAGCTGGACTGCTATTCCATATAAACGTTTTCTTGAATTGATTAAAGAGATTTAAGTTTTACCTAATATCACATTTTCATCCATTTGTAAATTAATAGGAAATGAGTATTGATATCACCAAAAGGAATTTTTTGTCTTGAAGGTTTATGGTATAATGATTTACGGAAGAAATCCACTGTAAAGCCTATATTGGAATTACTTGAATTAAATTCAAAAATTCCTTTTATTCATGAGGATTGCGCTACAATCGTAGAGACTATATTCTACCTGAAGAAGTGGACCCAGAAACGCTATACAAAATATCCAATATTATACCTGGCTTTTCATGGAGCAGAAAATGGTATCTTGATAGATAACCGCATATTTTCCCTGGATGAACTTGGGACTGTTCTGGAAGCTAAATGCAAAAACAAAATAATAGTACTAGCCTCCTGCAGCACAGTTAATACTAATAAACGTAATCTTAAGAAATTTCTTTCGAAAACCGGTGCTCTTGCTATATGTGGTTATAAATTAGTTGTTCCCTGGATCACCTCAACTGCATTTGAACTTATGATGCTTGCTGCAATGCAGGATAATATTTTTGATGGTCGTGGTGTTCTTTCAATATACGAAAAAATTAATAAGATCGCTAATAATTTTAAAGACCTTGATTTCAGGATGGTTACCAGAAAGGAACTGGTTTAACTATTTGATTAAGACAATCAGCAGGTTTGATTTTTATAAAGAGACCGTCTTAAAGTATGTATTTATTTTAGATATACTTGGGATAAAAAAATAAAAAAGGGCACTTTATTAAAGTACCCTTTAGCGACAATAGGAGGATTGTCTATTTTATCTCAAGATCATAGGGGATAACCTTGAGAATTTTTTCATCTCCATATAGTTGAAATTTTTCCACATAATCTATTAACCTGGAAAATTCACCTGGAATATTAAAGTCAGTTAAACTTTTAGATTTAATATTAAAACCTAACAAAATATTTGTTTTTCTCTTCCCGTCAAATTCAACTAACTCAACTTCGTGCTTCAAATTAGCGATTTCCTTCATATCTGATATTGCCAGTTCCATTCCTCCCAGTTTATCTATTAATCCTCTTTCCAATGCCTGTCTTCCTGTCCAGACTCTACCCTGAGCAACTTTATGCACTTCGGATTTTTCCATATTACGACCTTCAGCTACAAAAGAAATAAATTTATCATAAGAATCTTCTATTAATTCCTCTATTTTTTCCTTTTCCTGGTCTGTCATCTTTCTGCTGGTAGAACCGATATCGGAACTCTCACCCTTTTTTACAGTTGACCAGTTTATATGTATTTTCTTATACAATTCTTCCAAATTAAATGCAAGTCCCATAACTCCAATAGAACCGGTCAGAGTATTGGGTTGAGCAATAATTTCATCAGATAAAGCAGCAATATGATATCCACCTGAAGCAGCTACTCCTGACATTGAAGATATCACAGGTTTTTTATTTTCACCTGTCTTGCATAGTTCTATCTCTCTTCCGATTATATCGGAAGCAAGAGAAGAACCTCCACCACTATCGATACGTAGAATTATACCTTTAATAGATTTATCTTCCCTGGCTTGTTTAATAGCCTTGGCAGTTGTAATAGAACCAATGGTTTTCCCGGTTTGCCCCTTCCCCATATGAATATAGCCTACAGCATATATTAGAGCAATTTTGTCCTTTTGTTCATCACTCCAATCATAACGAACCATATCTTTGGAAGCTCTTTTAACGATCCTGGCATCTTCTACCAGATCCCTTAGTTTATCTTCTAATTCATCTTCATAGAGCAAATCATCTACTAATCCGTTTTCCAGAGCTTGTTGGGCAATGAAATAAGGTCCTTCATCTATAAGGGTTTCCACAGATTTTTTGATCTTTCCTTTCCTTCCGGATTTTATCATATCTACAATATCTTCAAAATATCCTTCTAACAGGTATTCATAAGATTCTCTTTCCTCTTCCGTCATTTCAGTTTCAGAAAAAATATTTCCTGCATTTTTGTAATCATGACTTCTAAAATTCACTACTTCTATACCAAGTGTATCAATTAAGTCCTTGATATATGGAACTGAAACGGATATCCCTCTGAGACCAATCCAACCTGAAGGATGAATATATATTTCATCGGCTACAGAAGCTGCAAAAATGTAGTTCATATTACTAATATTTTCACAATAAAAAACTACTTTCTTTCCTGAAGATTTGAAATCCAAAAGAGCGCTCTTCAATTCAGTAACCTGGGCAAAACTGGCTTTGAATTTTGGAGAAGTAAAAACAATACCTTGAATACTATTATCTTCTTTTAGTTCTTCGATTTTCTCAATCAGTTCGGAAATAGTTTTATTTTTACTCGAAATAAAAGTAAATGGACCAAAGTCAAAACCCGGTTTTTTCTCAATGATTTCACCTTTCAATTTGAAATCATAGAATTTATTCTCTTCCTTTCCTATAAATGAACGGAACGATTTATCTGAAATATTCACATAATATGAACCTCCAGCAACCTTATTATCTTCATCAAAATTAGTAATATTACCTATTTTCAACCTATCGAAAGCAAAACTCAGATCAAAAGATAAGGTCTCATCTTCCAGATGATAGGAACCTCCAAGATTTATTCCATCCAAAAGCTCAGTTTGAATTCCTAAAACAGGTTTTAACCAATCTTTATTTGAATAAATGAAATCGCTGGTTAAAGTTATTCTGTCAGAAATCTTTCCTTTAATGAATAAAGGACGTACAGCGCAACCAACTCTATATTCAGCTTCTTTTTTAAAAATATCTTTTCCAACTCCACCTAAAGATAAAAAATCAAATGGTCTTAATAAAAAGGATTCTGCAAATTCACCTTTTTTAAAGTGTTTATTACGCCAATCATAAGATAATCCCAGATACATATTTCTGAATATCTTTTCAGACAAAGCTAAAGTATGAAAGTCATCTTCCCCATGCTCAAAAAGATAAACTAACCCGCTGCTATTAAAAAATATAGAATAGTTTTCAAGATCAAATTCATAATCCGAATCATAAAAACTGAGAAAACCCAGTCCAGCAGCATTCTCAAAAGCAAGTGCTGCAGGATTAACTTTTGCAGCCAGGAAACCATCTGTACCTGCTACAGGCGACATTGAATAATTCATTTCTGCAAAGGCACCACCAAAACTTCCAATTAATAATAGAAGAACTATAAATTTTTTCATTATTTTACTCCTTAATAAAGTTTAACGAAAAGCTTCTAATAAAGCTTTTCTATAGAGTACAAATTTATTGAAGCATTGGAAGTTTTAGCAATTACAGTATATCCTCCTGCTCCAATTCTCCCTGATAAAGAATTTTTTGAAATTGAGCTGGTAATTATTTCGAGATCATGCAGATTTATTCTTCCATTTGATGTTGTTGCTTCAATATTTGCGTTTAAAGAAGAGGAACAATACAGTTTAATTTCGCCATTACTGGTCATAAAACTCACATCGTTTTCCAAATCAATAATTTCAACTCTTATTTTTGCATTGGAAGTAATAGCTTCAGTTATAATAGGTGAATCCTCAATTTCAATTGTCCCGTTACTTGTTGTTGCTTTAACTGATTTTGCAACATCTTCGATTGTTATTCGGGCATTACTTGTTCTGGCTGTAACAGTACCGGTTACATTTTCAACATTAATAGGACCATTGCTTGTATGCAAGGTAAGATTTCCATCAAAATCATATACAATTATTTCAGCATTAGAAGTGGATAGTTCAGTTTCACCTCTTACTCCTTTGATTTCAATTTTTCCATTCGAGCTTTGGATATCACCCAATAAAACATCATCAGGAACCTTAATCTCGTAAGAAACCGAAACTTTAGGGGCAGGATGTTCAGAAAGGTGCTTTGTTTCTATAGTTAAACCATCTACTTCCAATAAATTAATTTCTACTTTTTCCAATTCTTTTTCATTTTTCCTGGTTTTCTTAATTGCATAGATGTCTATGTAATTTTCTTCCCATGTATGAATTACCACCTTCCCGTTTTTATTGGAAACATTTACTTTTAAATCTTTTGCAGGTTGATAGGTCTCATAAAATTCTTCAGTATAAAGTTCATCACTTTCATTTTCATCATCGGAAGTAAAATAAGTACCGCTAAAATCCGCATCTTCATCATTGATAAAATATTTTGCGATTTTTTCCGGTTTCTTACCTGCAAAAGATACTGATGTTTTTGCTACTGATTTGATTACACTTCCAAGTAATCTTCCCCAAAAACCGGTTAGATATGTGTTCTCATCCTCACTTTCTACAATTATTCCCTCAGAACTTATTTCCACTCGTTCACTATCATCCTGAACGATTATCCCTTGATCACCTATCTCAACTCTGGTCTCATCTCCATCAATAACAACCAATTTACCTTCACTAAACTCAACAATTTCTCCATCATCACCCTGGATTATAACTCCTTCCGGGTTAAATTTACATACTGAATCTCCAGCTTTATAAATATAACTTTTTGATTCAGGTAATTTAATATCAATTTTTACCTTTGAATCTGCTGAAAAACTAACAACATTTTCACTTTGTTCGATAATGACATTATCTGATTTACCAAATTTTACTTCTATATCCTTACCTGAATAAAAGGATATATTTTTGATTTTAACATTTTCAAACTTTAATTCAACTTCATCGGTTTGTACCGAAATTTTGTGGGTAACAGCGAATAAGCCTATATTGGCTAAAATTATGATTGCAATAAGTAGTTTTTTCATTACTCCTCCTATTATTTTTTTTAAAATGCAATCAGCACACCAGATCCAGAATAATTTCTCAACTATCTATTTCCTAGTAAAATAACTTAACATTTTAATCAATTTCCCAGATGATTATTTATAAAAATGATAATAATTAAAACCTTTGGTTATCATAAATATAAAGCCTGAAAACAACTTTAAGATAGTTTTTGTAAAATCATTCTTTTTCATCTTTTTCTCCCTCGTCCCGGCGAAGCTCAGCGAAGCCGGACTGTCCCGGCGTCCCGAAAGTTTTCAGGACGAAGCCGGATCTATTTAATTTCTCTATTTTTGTATATCAGAGTTGCTCCGGCAAAAAGAGCGCCACTGAAAATAATCTGAACTAGAGTTTTCCAGCTTAAAATTAATTCTTGCCAATTCCTATTTATTAAATGGATAATCTCGTTTTGAGTTACACCTGATTCTATTTTCATAATATTACTGTGACCCAATAAATCTTTAAGATAAGTCAAAGGTAAAGGTAAATTCCAACCCAGTAATATATTTATTATAAAGAAAAGGAATTGAACTCCCAGTAGTATTGATAATCCTAATAAAAAAGCCTTATCTTTGAAAACTGCAGAACAGAAATAACAAAGGCTTCCGATAACTAATGTAACTTTCATAAACCCGATAAAAGCTTGGATCATACCTGAAAAAGCCACATATAATACAAACTGACCAACTGCTGCTAAAATGATATTTATTACCAAAAAATTAAATAATGTTATTATGAATAATATCATCCAATTTCCAGCAATCCCGGTTACATATTTTGATAATGTACTTAGCCAGGTAGAAACCGGTTGAGACCGATGAAATAATTCTGAATTTCTCCTGACATCCTCATTCAATGCACTTTGAGTAAGAATAATTGTAACTATTATACCCAAAAAAGCTGGTAAAGCCATCATTGATAAATTTGCAATATAACTAATTGCATAAACAGGTGCTACATCAGAAATATTAAAATCTGACCAATTTAACTGTAATCCACCCTTTAGATATCCAATTAACATAGTGATTAAAATCAATACATAGAATCC
>JAUXFF010000115.1 GCA_030620155.1 Candidatus Cloacimonadota bacterium
AGCAGAATTATTAGCTATTACAACATTCACCAAACTCGGACTGGAATTATCACAGTAGATTCCACCACCATTATAACCTGAACCGTTAGTTATTGTAAGATCTTCAACAGAAGTATTAAGTACATCTATGAATTCCAGAACCGTATTTTGATTTTCTGCATCAAGAATTGTAACATCTTCTCCACTACCAATAATGGACACATAATTGATAAATGAAATGGGGAATTGCTCACCGTTGGTCGAAGAACTATAAACACCAGGAGCGAGAAAAACTGTTATGGAGTGTGAAGGGTCCAGCGCAATAATTGACATGGCATAATTAATCGTTAGAAAAGCATCATCAAAAGATAAACCGCTATTTGCATTGTTACCATCTGGTGAAACGTAAAAGTCACCAAAAATTACAGGTAATTCATATGGAATTAAATGCTCGCTGCTGTCATCGTATAACGATGATACAGCATAATAATGTACTCCATTAAGAGGTTCTTCATCAATAAAGGTAACATCTATTATCAGAGTTGTATTTATTTGCTGTTCATCAAGATAAATATTATATCCTAAAAGCCCTTCAGTAATAGAAGGGGCTTGCCAGTTCAGAACAACTGAATTTTCTTCAACAATAGCTTGCAAACCTCCAGGTGTATATTCATCTACAACTCCAATTAAATGGTTATTACTTCTCCTTTGATTCACTCCATCATATGAATTTCCTAACATATAATCGAGAGAAAAAAGACCCAGTTGGTTATCTGTTTGAATTTCGAATTGTCCATTAACACTACCACTATCTGTATAGACTGCTTCTCCAGCTCCTGCCCACCAGTAATATCCTTCCGGTGCAGGACTTGCATTCTCCTGATCGGAAGTTACTGAAATATCATAATAAATGGTTCCGGTATATACACCTGTGCAGGGGATAGAGTTACCCTGAATAGTCCACCCATTGGGAAGACAAACTCCAAAGTATGGTGTATAACCCCCTCCTTCTGTAGTAACATCTATAGAAACAGTAATTATTTCACCGGGTAATGCAGATGTAGGTTGATCAACTGATTCAAAAAGTATACATCCTGAAAGAAGAATGACCAGGAAGTATACAATAAACTTTAACATCTTTTTCATAATAACCTCCACGTCGGGCATCCCAAAAGCATTCGGGACGAATCCCGACGATTATAATTCATTCTAATTGAATTTTAAATTTCATTTTTCCTTTATACTCTTTTGCTTTTTTATATCATTTTAATAATATTTATCCGCCGTAGCTTTAGCGAAGGAGGATCATCTTTCTGACTTTCTGGAAATCACCTGCTCTCAATTTATAAAAATAGATTCCTGATGAAACCGGTTTGTTGTTATCGTCTGTTCCATCCCAGGTAATAGAGAGGGTGTGACCAGGAGAGGGTGAGACAATGAGAAATTCTTTCACTTTTTGACCTTTGATATTATAAATAATTAACTCTGCGTTCTCAGCCTGTCCGGGCGAAGTTGAACGAAGCCCGACATCCTCTGCGGTGAGAGAAAAAGAAATAGTAGTTGCAGGATTAAATGGATTGGGATAGTTTTGATGTAAAAAGACTTCAGGAGTTTGAACAATTACATTGTCATCTACATCAACATAGGGGGGAGCTCCATATTCATAGGCTCCCATATCTATAATAGCAATTCCATCACCATCTCCATCCCAGATGCGCAGGTTGCCAATTATATCCCAGGGAGGTAAATTCAATCCTGTAGTATCAGGTGTTCCTGCATCTATACAGGGAGAATCTTCCAGAAGCGAATAAGGATGCTCTCCAGTTTCGACAAATAATGGGTCTTCGTCTATATTACCTTCCATCCAGTATACTGTACCGTTATTGTTGGTAACAATTCCAGCTTCTCCACCTTCAATATCTGAATAGGATATTGTGATTGAATTAGGGTCATAATCTTCATAAAAATAGATCTCTTCCGGTAAATCATTCCAAAGAATACAATTTACTAAACTTGGATTGCAATTAAGTCCACACCAAATCCCACCTCCATCATCAGAAGCAGAATTACTTGTTATTGTTACATTCACTAAACTCGGACTGGAATTATAACACCAAATCCCACCACCATTATTAGATGCACTATTACCTGTTATTGTTACATTATTTAAATTCGGACTCGAATTAGAATTACAGGAGATCCCACCACCACTATAATCAGCAGAATTATCAGCTATTACAACATTCACCAAACTCGGACTGGAATTATTCAGGCACCAAATCCCACCACCATGATTCGCAAGATTATATGAAATTGTAACATTCTCTAAACTCGGACTGGATTGCCAGCAGTAAATACCACCTCCAAGAATAGTAGCAGTATTATATGTTATCATAACATCTATTAAACTTGGATCGGAATTGTAACAAAAAATCCCACCACCAAGATTACTAGTATTTCCACTTATTGTAACATTTTCTAAACTCGGACTCGAATTAGAATTACAGGAGATCCCACCACCATGATTACTATTATTTCCAATTATAGTAACATTTTCCAAACGCGGACTTGAATTATCACTACAATAAATCCCACCACCATAATCAGCAGCAGTATTTCCAATTATAGTAACATTTTCCAAACACGGACTTGAATTATAACAATAAATTCCACCACCAATATTCGTATCTTCACCGGACCAATATGTTAAATTATCAGCTATAATACAGTGGTTTATATTGGGAGATGAGTTCATAATTTTAATTCCACCACCTTGTCCAGCTGATCCATTTGTAATTGTGAATCCAATTAAAACAGCAGTTGAATCTTCTCCACTTTCAAATGTTACAACACTTCCATCCTGACTGCCATCAATTATTGTCTGGGAAATATAAATAGTATTCTGTGTAGTTAAGAACAAAGAGCCGATAATTATATTTTTCCCATTATAATTTATATTCTCAGGATATGTACCCTGATGAACCAGGACAGTATCCCCATTTTCTACTGCAGAAATTCCTTGCTGTATAGTTGCAAATGGATACTCAGAAGAACCATTTCCAAACTCGTCTGATCCTTCCTGGATTATGTGAAAGATATGACCTGAATAAGCCGGAGGATAGACAGCAATGTAATCAGTTTTTATAATTGTATTGGAATTACCTATATCATCTTCTACAGTTAAACTTACTGAATAATGACCAACATTTTGATAAATATAAAAGGGATTTTGTTCATAGCTATCAATGGTGCCATCGTTATCGAAATCCCATAACCATGTGGTTATCTCAGTAAAAAAGGCTACAGATAAGTCGTAGAAATTTACCGACAACGGCATATACACGATCGTAGTATCAGCGTAAAACTCCGCCCATACTTCTTCTTCTCCCCCAATATGATGAAAATAATATGCTCCCATATCAGCACGAGTACTATCCGGATCTGGAGGGTAGAATGGATCGCCAGCATCGATGCAGGGAGAATTCTCAGTTAGATGATAATCACCTTCGATTGGATTTACAAATAAGGGGTCTGCGTCTATGTTGCCTTCCAGCCAGTTAACTGTACCATTATTGTTTGTTACAACTCCTGTTTCTCCACCTTGAATATCTGAATATGATAATGTGATTGAATTAGGGCCACTATCTTCATAAAAATAAATCTCTTCAGGTGAGTCGTTCCACAAAATTGAATTAACTAAACTCGGATTGGAATTAGAACGACAATAAATCCCACCACCCTCTTCACTGGCATTATTATCTGATAATGTAATATTAACAAAACTCTGACTGCCACCATAACAAAATATTCCTCCACCTTGTACAGCTGAATTCCCGACTAAAGCAACATTTATTAAATTTGTTGATCCCCCTCTACAACAGATTCCACCACCACAGTAAGCAGTATTACCGATTATAGCATTATTTATTAAATTTGTTGATCCCCAACTACAATAGATTCCACCACCACTGGAAGCAGTATTAGCACTCATGACATTATCAGTGATAATAGGGTTGCCATAGCAGCAAATCCCACCACCATTTTCAGTTGCAGTATTAGCAATCAGGACATTGTCAGTGATAGTTCCATCAATGCACCATATGCCACCACCAAAACCGCTCCTCCCACTAACTGAGTTTCCGGTAATGGTGTTATTTATGATAATAGCATTACCCGCGCAAATGCCACCACCAGGTCCACCAGCATAATTTTCGGTAATGACGTTATTTATGATAATAGCATTACCCGCGCAGTAAATGCCACCACCAGATTGGGAACCACCAAAATCAATTGCGGTGTTGAGAGTGATAGTATTACCATCGATAATTGGTGCAGAAAGACTATCAACCATAATACCACCTCCACATGATGATGACGTATTATCGGTGATGAGATTGTTGGTTATAGTTGGCGAAGAGTTGTTGAAACAAGCGATGCCACCACCCCGATCAGAACCATTATTTGTTATCGTTACATTCTCTAAACTCGGGGAGGAAGAAGTGCAGTAAATCCCACCACCTATACCGGGGTAAATTGTTGAATTATTAGCTATAATACAGTGGTTTATATTTGGAGATGAATCTCCAATCTTAATTCCACCTCCAAGTAACGCATCACCATTCGTGATTGTGAATCCAATTAAAACAGCAGTTGAATCTTCTCCACTTTCAAATGTTACAACACTTCCATCCTGACTGCCATCAATTATTGTCTGTGAAATATAGGTTGTATCCTGGGTTGTTAAGAATAAAGAACCAACAGTTATGTTTTTACCATTGTAGTTAATATTTTCTATGTAAGTATCTGGCTGAACAAGAACTGTGTCAGCATCAACTGCTACGTTAATACCTTCCTGGATAGTTGGCTGGTCTGCAGGTATATTGATAATAGTGGCAGCCAGAAAGGTTGATAAAATAAGAAATGCGAAAATAAAAAATAAGGTTTTCCCCGAAAGTATTCCCCGAATAATACGGGACAGGCGGGATTTCATTTCATTCAACATAATAACCCCCTAATTATCTTTTTTCTCAATAATTCTCTTTATCTCCTCAAGAGTAATATTATCATTTAACATTGTAAATTCACTTCCCTTCATTGTTAAAATATTATCCTGAAGAAATTTATCAGCCGTAACGAATACTTTTACGTGTTTGAAATTATCATTAATATATTTAACTAATTTAAAATCTTCATAAGTTGCTTTATCGATAAAAACAAAATGGAAATCCCCGGAGTTAAGATGATTAATCAACTGGAAAGCAGTGTTTGTAATGATCGCATCTATTTCAAGAGATTGAAGCAGATCCTTCCATTCTTCCTCGATCAGTTTATTACACTTTACAATAGCTTTCATATTTAATTCCAATTTTTTAGTTTTCCCTATAGTTTAAATTAGCAATTATTATACCAGTTGTTTTAATTCGTTATTTTATATGAAGTTATATCATTTCCGGCTAAAAAATCTTTCTAAAAAAATTCCCCATATCGGGAAAAATGCGCGATATGGGGAATAATATTTGAAATATGGTGTGTTATATTAATTCATGTCATGAATGTTTTGACGTATTTGATTTTTTTTTAAATAAACCCCTCTTAATCTCCCCTTTACAACTTCTCTGAACCACTCGTGAGTGGTCAGATTCGTCGTGGCAGACCAAAGGGGAGCTAAGCGGAATTGGAAATCAAATACGTTGTTCCAATATTGACTTAACATTATAATATAACTACTATCATGCAACGGATTCTTCTTTTCGAATGGCGCTTTTAATTTTTGGTAATAATACTATTATTTTAGTGAATTCTCCTTCTCTACTTTCTACAGAAATTTCTCCGTTCATGGCTTTAATTATTCCATAGGAAATAGATAAACCCAATCCTGTACCTGATTCTGCTTCTTTAGTAGTAAAGAAAGGTTCGAACATTCTTTCTCTTATTTCCTCAGGAATTCCGATTCCATTATCTTTTATCTCTAAAAATATATTTTCTATATCCGAATAACTTGTAATGTTTATCTGCTTCCGGAATACTTCCGATATTTTTTCCTTTTCGTCCAGAGAATCTTTGGCATTGGATAAAAGATTCAAGATAACCTGTTCTAATTTATATTGATTTCCAAGTGTTAGACCGATATTTTCCTCAAGATCTACTTCCAGCATTATATTGTGACTTGTATATTGTGTTTGAACCATTGATAATGCATTATTAATTGTGTTATTCACATCAATATTATCAATCTCAACTGATTTTTGATCTCTGGAAAAAATCCGGATATGATCAATTATCTGTTTTATCCTATCAATATAACCATAAAGACCCTGCAGTTTGGTCTGAAAATACTCTTTGTTCAATTTATCAGTAGAAAACCTGTAATCAATATTTCCCAAAGCCATTGAAATTCCACCTAAGGGTTGGTTGATCTCATGAGCAATTCCTGCAGAAAGTTGTCCCAGTGATTCGAGTTTGGATTTCTGGACAAGTATTTGCTGCTGTTGAAGTTGTTTCTCCAGAGCCTGCTTGATCTTTTCCTTAAGAATTCTGTTTAATTTCTGTTTTGCTCTGTAACGGTAATAAATAAAAAATACTAAACCGAATATTAAGACCAATCCGAAATATAAACGTAGTCTAATATATTTCTGTTTCTCCAATTCCAGTTTGTGGATAGCATTTTCACTTCTTAATAATTCGTTTTCCTTTTCCTTTTTTTCTGTTTCGTATTTGGTTTGCATATCTGCGATTTGTTCACTTTTTTCAGCATTGTGGATTTCTTTGTGAAGATCAGAATATTCTTTATAATAATATAATGCTTGTTTGAAATCCTGTTGCATCTCAAACAATTCAGATAGGTATTTAAAGCTGTCAATTTCAACCGTTCTTGCTCCAATTTCCCGGGCAAGGTCCAAGCCTCTTTGTAAATAGTCGAATGCTGTCACATATTGTTTCAGTTGTGAATAAATATGTCCTAAAGCGATGTAAGAGCTTGCAATACCTGTTTTGGCACCGATTTCTTCCTGGATTTTCAAAGCTTTAAGATGAAATTGTAAAGCTTGTTCGTAATCATCTTGACGCCTATATATATCTCCAATAAGATTATTAGATGTTGCAATAGCTTCCCGCTCACCGATTTCTTCCCTGATTTTGAGAGCGATTAGATAATAATCCAATGCCAGTTTAAAGTTATTTTGTCTTTCTTTAATAATCCCTATATTGCTATATGTATTTGCTATATTCCATTTATCTCCGATTTCTTCAAAGACTTCCAAAGCTTTGTGATGATATTCAAGTGCCTCTTCATAAAAACCTTGCTCATCAAATACAATGCCAATAGAAGAATAAATAAAAGCTATCTTATATTCATTCCCCATTTCTTCCCAGATTTTTAAAGCTTTGTGAAAATATTCCATTGCTTGTTCATAATCAATTAGATGAGCATAAATAATTCCAATATTGGCTAAAGAGGCTGCTATTCCATTACCACTAATTTCTTCCTTAATCTGTACGGATTTGGAAAAATTTTCCAATGCCTGATCATAATCACCTTGTTTCCATTTACAAAGACCTATATTATTGTAAGTATCCGCGACTCCTTGTTTATCATCAATTTCCTCACTTATTCTTAACGATTTAAGATAATATTCTATTGATTGATCATATTCACCCGTTATATAATAAAATACGCCAATAAGTTTATAACTTCTGCTACTTTCTTTCTTCAAATCCAGTTTTTCAGCTAGAGCAAGAGCCTGCCTTGCATAATGTTCTATTTTTTCAGGGTTTGAAGGGACATGAGCAAGAGCTAAATCATTTAATACTTTTACTTTTTCTTTGCCTGTAATATTATCTAATCGTGCTTCTAAACTATCAATACGTGCATCTGCAAATAAGCTGATAATACAAATTAATAATATAATAATTATAATTACCTGTCTCATAATTCCTCACAATTTTTCTTATAGATCATATTTTTTAATTCTTCCATCCAATGAATGCCTGGAAATATTCAAGAGTTTTATAGCTTCAGATTTTTTATAATTCGTCTTTTCCAGGGCTTCTTGAATAAGTTTCTTTTCAACCAGTTCCAGGTCATAAGATCTCTCTTCTTCAATATCAACTTTTTGTGAATCAAAAGAAAAGCATTTAAAATGGAGAGTTTTCGAATCACATAAAATAACAGCTCTTTCTACAATATTCTTTAATTCCCTGATATTACCCGGGAAAGAA
>JAUXFF010000011.1 GCA_030620155.1 Candidatus Cloacimonadota bacterium
ATGTGTATTAATTGATGCAACTGCTAAAAGCCTTTTCTCTTCATCATGAACTTCAAGCGGATTACTTAATTGGTCCATAATATCTTTTCTAAAAACCATATATAATAATTTACCGTTTTTTTCAAGAATAGGAAGAACAGACTTATGACTTCCCAGCAAAATATTGTTAGCTTCCTTCAAATTTGTAATATCAACACCAACTTCAATATGTTTTTTAGGAATCATTCTCTGTTCAACGGTATAATCTGCATGTAAAGAAATATCATAGTCCCATTTACTGATAAGCCCAATAAATCCACCTCTCTCATCTACTACGGGGAAAGTTGAATAACCGGTCTCATGTCGAATTTTATACATATCTTTTATAGACATATTGGGGAGCATTGTCCTGGGTTTTACAAATCCTGCTTTATAATTTTTAATTTTTGAAATCATATTTGCCTGAGATTGAACGGTCTGCGAGGTATAGACAAAAGCAACACCTCCGAGTTTAGCCAGTTCAATTCCCATTTTTTCTCCGGATACAGACTGCATGGCAGCAGAAACAATAGGTATATTCAGATAATATTTTTTTTCATTCTTTCCCGAATACACCAGTGGAGTACGTAAAGAAATCTCATCAGGAGATGTCCGATCTGTTGTAAGACCCGGTAAAAGTCTAAACTCCATTAATGTTCGTGATGGTTCAAAATTTATTATCTTTGCCATTTATTCTCCTTTTTTAGAAACCACTTCCTAACTCTTGATGAACTTCCAAAGCTGCATCAATTATTTTGTAAAATAGCTCCTTAAAAAACAACATAAGCTAATTCTATTTGTAATATTTATTTGAATTAGTGTTAATCAGTGATTTCATATTTAAATCCTTATTCTCACTTCATCTATAGAATATTTTTTTTCGCAATAAACGCATCTTACTTTTACAGGTTTACCACTAGTAATTTGAAATTTCGATTTTATTTCTTCAAGGCTGGTTATACATTTCGGGTTTGGACAAACAATAAGATTTTCAATATATTCCGGAATTTTCAAATGTACTTTTTTAACTACATTATAATCCTTAATAATAATAAGGGACGCATTAGGAGCTATAAGTGCAATACTATTGACTTCTTCCCCTGATAATTCCCGGTTTTCAATTTTCAATATATCTTTTTTACCTAACTTCTTACTGGCTAAGTTCATTCCAATCATTACAAGGTCCATCCCCTGTAAGTTCAAAATATCAGCAACTTTTAAAACCTTCCCTGCAGTAATATGATCGATTACAGTGCCATTTCTGATAGCATCAACTTTTAATTGTTTCATTTTACACCTCCCAGAAGAATTGAGATTATCGCCTGACGCATAAATACTCCATTTTTAGCCTGTTGGAAATAATATGCATATTTAGTATCATCAACATCTGTAGAGATCTCATTTACCCTGGGAAGTGGATGTAAAACTTTAAAACTATCTTTTACATTTTCTAACATGGCTTTTGTTAAGATATAGGAATCTTTAACTTTTTCGTAATCTTCCGGGTCAGCAAAACGCTCTTTCTGAATCCTGGTGACATACATCAGATCCATATTGTTTATTTTTTCTTCAATATCCTTAAGCTCTTCAAACTCGATTTCTTTTTCTTTTAAATCATCTTTTATATGCTCTGGCATTTTAAGAAATGATGGAGAAATAAAGTAAAATTTAGGACCAAAATCAGATAATGCCTGTACTAAAGAATGTACAGTTCTTCCGAATTTTAAATCTCCAACAATACCAATAGTCAAATTTTCTAGTGTACCCTGAGTTTTTATAATTGAATAAAGGTCTAAAAGAGCCTGTGTCGGATGCTGATTGGCTCCATCACCTGCATTGATTACAGGAATATCAACACTCTCCGCAGCATATCTAGCAGAACCTTCTATAGCAGTACGAATTACAATAATATCCGAATACTGAGCTATAGTCTGCAAAGTGTCTGCAAAAGATTCTCCTTTTTGAACTGATGATGACGCTGTTCCCCTCATGGTAATAGTCTGACCTCCCAATTTTTTCATTGCTGTGGCAAAAGAAAAATGAGTCCTTGTTGATGGCTCATAAAATATAAGAGCTGCTATTCTTTTGCTCATATCCGGTTTTATCTCACCTTTCTCAATTTTCTCTGCTATTTTCATAAAATTTAGAATTTCTTCTTTGTTTAGATCTCTCATAGATAATAAATCTTTCATTAATTCTCCTTTTTTTTAGCAACTAACCTGTCTTCGTTACACTTCGCCATGGCAGGCAAAACTAACAATACTAACTTTTTAACACAGATTTTCACAGATGATTTATGTTTTTTCTATAAATTTCCATTTAGAACAAATAGATATATTACCATCACTACCTTTGAAACTAACATTTTTATTTATTTATCTATATAATCCCAAAAACATTATGCTGTCCTTGTAGAAATCTTCCATAATTTGCATTAAAATAGTAATAGGAATCACAATTATCTTTAACATATCTACCAACTTGTTTTATCATAATCATCTCCTCAAATTTATCATTGATTTCTCTCTCGTTTCAAAGCCCCAGCCTGCCGGGGCGTAGTCTACGAAGACTGGCTTTGGAATGTTTGAGTGTTCCCAAGCTGGGGCTTGGGAACCAGGTTTGTGCCTGCCAAGCAGTATCCGGCAGGTGCCGGAGAAGGTTTGTGAGCCCTGCCTGCCCTGTAAGGAAGAATGACCCTGGTTGGATAAAAAAACCAACTGGGTAAACTGTATCGGGGTGGTTCATCTCTTTCTTTCTCTCTTCTCATACTCTTTCCAGGCTCTTTCGCGGTAAATCTTCGCAACTTCACCCGGGTCTTTCTGACCATAAATACCTCTTCCGACAATTATGCAATCAGCTCCTCCTTGAATCGCTTCTTCTACTGTAATATATTGTTGTCCCATTGCATCAGAACCTTTTTCAAGTTTTACTCCAGGCATCAGAAGCAACAAACCAGGTGGAAATTTTGCTTTAAACTTCCTGATATCTTCCACATCCTTACCATGCCCTATGAATCCTGAAACGACTTTTCGGTTTTTCCTTGCTATATCAAAACATTTACGTGAATACGCTTCATTGATCAGATTTCCTTTAGAACTCATTCTAGCTAAAACAAAACTGCTTCTTCCTTCCAAACCATCAAATAAACCTTTTAAGATTCCCTCTCCTGCTACCATATGCACTGTAACACATTCCGACCAGTCGGATATCTTATAAATTCCACTCCTGTACTGCATGCGAACAGTATTTCCAATATCTGCGAATTTTCGGTCTTCAAAAATGATAAAATCAAATTTTTTCGCATATTCCTTAAGCCTGGGAACAAATTTTTCGTCATAATCTTCTAAGATATCAACATGAGTTTTGAGCATCACGATTTCAGGACCAACCTTATCTAAAATTTTGAAGAATTCATCTTGTTTTTCAACATCCAGGGAAAGAATGAGGTTTGATTTTTTCTTTTTTATTAAATTTAACAGTTTCTTAGTAAGCGGATTAATGGAATAATCAATTTTAGAGGGATCATCTTTCTTTAGTAAACTCTTAGTAAATTCTATAACTTCATCTTTTTGACATCTAGTGATTGAATAATTATCATATAATGTATCCAGCATCTTATCAAGAGTCATAATGCTGTGTAGATTATATCCTGCATTTTTTAACTGTTCTTTGCCATTTGCGCTTCTATCAATAACAACCACAAAATCTTGTACTACAATACCTTCTTTTTCCATAGCTTCAGCAGTTTCGATTTTGCTCTCACCAGTTGTAATCAGGTCATCTATTACTAAACATTTATCTTTTTCCTTAAATTTCCCTATAATCTTCTTCCCGGTTCCATAAGCCTTCTCTTCCTTTCTCATATAGATAAGAGGTTTTTTCATTTTTGAAGCCACCAATGATGCAATTGGTAAAGCTGTATAGGGAATCCCTGTTATTACATCAAATTCCATTTTTTTTATTCTTCTTACAAGAAAGTCTGCAACATTGTCAAGCATTTCCGGATATGAGATCATATCCCTTAAATCAATATAAAATGGTGAAATGATCCCACTTTTTAGTGTAAATTTTCCGAACTTTATAGCTCCGATCTTTTCTAATTCAAGAATAAATTGTTTCTTTGTCACTTTATTTTCTCCTTTTTTTTTGCCACCTGACTTACACAGACTATCACTGACTTTTTCCCTGGTTACCAAACCTTTAGCATACTGTATAGTGTGCCCAGTTTAGGAACGTTAATTTGCATGTACATTGACATCAAAATATTGACCTCTTTTTCCCGCCACGGACTTGTCCGCTGGCTTTCTGGCGGAGTGGCGGACCACAAAGTTGTTTATTTCATTCTTCAAATTTATAACACCTGCCATTCACAAAAGTCATTACAATTTTACCTTTAACATTTACTTCATCAAAAGGTGAATATTTTGCTTTTGTTTTAAATTTAGAAGCATTGATAGTCCATTTTTTATTCAGATCAATTACAGCAAGATCAGCATAATTTCCTTTTTTAATCCCTACATTCTTTTCCAGACCGAAGATTTTAGCTGTATTCCTGCTGGTTAATTCAATTATTTTATTTATATCAAAACCTGAACTGATCTCAGTCAATAACAATGGTAAACAAGTTTCTAATCCCGGAAAACCTGAGGGAGCTTTTGAATATTCCTGTTGTTTTTCTTCAATATAATGAGGAGCGTGATCTGTCCCGATCGTATCTACTGTTCCGTTATGTACTGCGTTCCATAGAGCTACATTATCCATATCGGTTCTTAACGGAGGATTTACCTTGCCCCAATTTCCTACTTTTTCTAATATTTTTTCATTCAATAATAGATGATGGGGAGTAATTTCACAATAAACATTGTTCTTTTCTTTAAACCTTTTTATTAAATTAATTTCTTCAGATGTTGATACATGAGCAATATAGATTCTGTTCTTAACTTCATCAGCTATTTCTAAAACCAGTTTTGTGCCTTCAATCGCACAAATTCTGTGTCGAAATATATTATGATTGATAACCGACCTTTTTACATTTGTATGAAGCCATTTATCCAGGCATTCCTGTAATTCAGTATGAACTACAACGACCTTGTCATACTGTTTGGCTATTTTAAAAATCTGCTTTAAAATTTGACGATCAGTTACAACTTCATTTGAACTCGATGCTGCTAAAAATATCTTTATACCTGCAATATCATCAGGGTTATTTTTCAATATTATTTTAATCTGCTCCAAATTGTTGCAGGTTGCTCCAATGTGAAATTTATATTTTACTTTTGAACTTTTTGCAGCTTGTCTTTTCAAATTCAAATTTTCCAGATTCATTGTATCAGGTTTTGTATTCGGCATGTCAAAAACAGTTGTAATACCGCCAGCTAAAGCTGCTTCGCTTCCTGAAGTCCAATCTTCTTTGTACGTTTGCTTTAAATCTCGCATATGAACATGTGGGTCGATCATTCCGGGGATAACCGTATTTCCTCTAATATCAATAATCTCGTTACATTCCATCTCGAGTCGTCGTTCCTTACGACTCGAATCAGCTTCTTGAATCGAAGCGATTTTCTCATCCTCGATTAGAATATTTCTAATTCCCTCGACCAATTTGCAATTCTTTAATAATAATTTCATCTAATTTCCATATATTTTAATAAATTATCTAATGTAACTGTGATATAACCATACCGAATCCGGTATCCGTCATGAGCCGGAAAGAACGCTATCGAAGTTCGGAAGATTTTAAAACCCAATTCTCTTCCCTGAAGCATCACGATGATATTTTCCAAACTCAGTAAGCTGTTCAACTAACTTTTTATGGAGTACAGGACCTTCAACACAAAGTCTGATTCCGAGTGGGTCTACAGTACAGTTCCCACAAATACCGATAGCACATTTCATATACCGTTCCAAAAGAAATTCATAGGTGATGTCACCAGTAAATTTCTGCAGGTTTTTCATCATTTTTTCAGGTCCGGCAGCATAGAGGAAATCAAATTTTTCCCTATTCTCTCGTCCCCAAGCCCCAGCTTGGGGATGATTATTGTTCCCAAGCTGGGGCTTGGGAACAAGTTGATTTTGGAGAAGTTTCTTTGCAATAGAAACAGATGTTCCTTTCTTACCCAAATCACCTTTCTCAGTAATATTTATATATTTAATGTTTAATTCTTTAAATTTATCGTCAAATAAAAGATCTTCTTCCGTTCGAGCCCCATTCACCACAACCACTTCTGCTCCGGCTTTCAGTAACCGTTTAGCCAGAAAATAGAGCGGTGGAACTCCATATCCACCTCCAACTAATAAAACCTTCGTATTTGATATAAAAAAAGAGGAGCCATAAGCCCCCCTGAAAGACATAAGATCACCCTCTCTCTTTGAGAAAAGACGAGTAGTGAATTCACCGATTTTTTTAACTGTGACAGAAAATTCATTTTCAGTACAGTCTGAGATTGAAAAAGGCTTTTCCCCTCCTTCAAAATCAGTGAGCATAATGAATTGACCTGGTCTTGCATCAAGTTTATGATAAAAAGTAAAAGTTTTTATATCTTTTGTTTCGTGCTCAATTTTTGCTATTGTTAGAGTTACTCGTTTATTCATTTAATTCCCTATTCACAAATCAGAAGTTTGTGTTGCATTTTCTAATTTCTCCAATCGAGGAATTTCTTCCAATAAAGAATAGCCACTCTCATCCATAAATTGAATGATCTCTTTATTAATTTTATTGAAAACCTCTATTCCTCGATAGTATACTGCAGTTCCAACTCCAACCAGGATTGCTCCTGCCATTATCATTTCAATCGCATCTTCCCCATCTGTTACTCCGCCCATTCCAATTATTGGAATATTTACAGCTGAATAAGTCTGGTAAATAAGTTTAAGAGCAACAGGTTTGATACAAGGACCTGATAATCCACCAAATTTTGGAAATAACACAGGTTTAACCATTTTAATATCAATAAGCATCCCGGGACCAACAGTATTAATGAGACATAACGCATCAGCTCCTGCTTTTTCAGCAGCAGTTGCTATATCTATAATGTTAAGTACATTAGGTGAAAGCTTGGCAATAACCGGTAATTCAGAATCTCTTTTTACAGCATTAACAATTTCATACACTTTATTTTTTGAAGCTGCTAAAGGAATTCCAAATTCATCATAAACATTTGGACAGGATAGATTTAACTCCAGGAAATCAGCTTTCGAATCATTAACCCGATTTGTAATCTTTATAAAATCTTGTGTATTATTAGCAAAAACGCTCACGATAACAGGTGTATCGGAGCGTTCTTTAAACTCATCAATCTCGGCAAGTCCATCAACAATGCCGGGATTACACAAACCCATGGAATTCAGTAAGCCGCTTTCAAATTCCGCAATAACAGGACCTTTGTGACCTGAGCGAGGTTCTAAGGTTAAGGATTTGCTGGTAACCATTCCAGCACCATTTCTTGCAGAGATATCCAAACCGGAGAAAGACATATCCATAATGCCGGCAGGAAGAACCAACGGTGACTTGACCTCGATACCTAAAAACTTAGTTTTCAGTCTGTTATACATACTCCCACTTACGTTTTAGATTTAAAATCGAGATCTAATTATGAAAAAAATTGAATAAAAAATTAACCTCTGATTTGCTTTACTAAGAAAAAACCAATGCTAAATCCGTCAAATTATTTAACTTAAATTTGTTAGAAAAATTATTCTATTTCACGACAAATGACTTTAATTCTCTATTATCAAACGAGTTATGAGTTTATCAAAAAATTAGGAGAGAAAAGAATCAGGGAAAAAGAACAGTATAGGAAATATAGGAAAAAGATAATCTTCAGTTAGAACTACTTAATGATCTATAAATATTTTTTTTCTTCTCCATAAAATGTATGGTCTTAACTATACAGGAAATTTATTTTCCGGATAGCTCCTTCAGCTTCTTCACCATATCCGTCTTTTCCCAGGTGAATTCCTCTAATTCTCTTCCGAAGTGTCCATAAACGGCTGTTAATTTATAAATTGGTCGTTTCAAACTAAGATGTTTGATAATACCTTCCGGAGTGAGAGGAAATAGTTTTTTGACAATTTCATTGAGTTTTTCATCTTCCAATATTCCAGTTCCAAATGTACGAACCATTACTGAAACGGGATCAGCAATTCCAATTGCATAGGCAAGTTGAACTTCACATTCCCTGGCAAGTCCTGCAGCCACAATATTTTTTGCAATATACCTTGCCATATAAGAAGCGCTTCTATCCACTTTGGAGGGGTCCTTCCCGGAGAATGCTCCACCTCCATGACTTCCTTTCCCTCCATAAGTATCCACAATGATTTTCCTGCCTGTGAGTCCTGTATCTGCCTGAGGTCCACCAGTAACAAATCTTCCCGTCGGATTTACGAATATTTTGGTTTTTTCATCTACCATTTCCGGCGCAATAACTTGTTTTATTACATGTTCAATTATATCTTTTTTAAGTTGTTTGGAACTTATTTCAGGATGGTGCTGAGATGAAATTACAATGGCTTCCACTCTGACCGGTTGTTTATCAAAATACTCAATTGTTACCTGTGTTTTTCCATCAGGACGAAGATAAGGTAAAATCTTTTCTTTTCTAACTTTTGCTAATCTCTCCGAAAGTTTATGAGCCATAGAAATTGTCATAGGCATTAATTCTTCAGTTTCATTACAGGCATAACCAAACATCATCCCCTGATCACCAGCTCCCTGAGCATGTTTTGCTGTCTTATCTACACCAATTGCAATATCTTTTGATTGACTGTCAATAGTTGTAATTACAGCACAGGTTTTATAGCAGATACCATAATCAACACTGGTATAGCCAATATCTCTGATTGTCTCCCTCACGATCTTTGGAATATCAACGTAGCAGGAAGTGGATATTTCTCCACCTATAACTGCCATCCCGGTGGTCAGGAATGTTTCGCAAGCAACGCGTGCATCTTTATCCTCTTTTAAAATCGCATCTAAAATCGCATCCGATATCTGATCAGCCATCTTATCCGGATGACCTTCAGTAACTGATTCAGAAGTAAAAAAGTATTTCCCATTTAGCATAATTTAATCCTTTGATATTAGAAATTAGAAATTTGTAATTCCTTTATTCTTTATTATATTTCTTTCTTTAGAAAATCTATAAAATCTATTTTGGTCGGATCTACATTTTCCAAAACTGCAAGGTAGTAGCTTATCATATCTCCGAGGTAAATCAAAGAAAATATTTCCTCTATGAATCTATCTCCCTCAGCAAAAAACTCAAGATATTTAATATTTGAATTTTTAAGAATTCTCTTAAATGCTTTAATCCTATTTTTATATTGTGGTTCCTCATTGAATTTAGTTAAAATGATCGGGATAAAAATATCCTTATATTTTACTGCTTCCCAACCTTCGATTTCGTTATGGTTCATTTCGGGGAATGTATTCTGGAAAGCCGGGTACTTTGCATTTTCATTGAATTGACATTTCCACCTATAGGCAAGAGGAGCAAGTTGCGGATTAGAAGAATATATAATTGGAATTTTACCCTGAATTTGTTGTGCAGAATTTTTGGCAATATTTTTTTCCAGGGGATTATCATTACAAATCGCTCCTGCTTTTTTAACCAAATTTGCCACTACTGCTCTAACAGCTTTTGTATGATCCGAAATTATTTCAAATATTTCAAGAATTTTCATAAGGGAAAAGAAAAGAAACCCGATAGCACTTCTGGGAGGGTAATCCTTTGGTAGTTGTATCCAGCAATATTTATTTTCAGCGATTTCTTTTAATTTTCCTCCGGAAGTTATCATCCCCATATATTCTGTATAGGAAATTGCCTGTTTTGTGCAGTTTAAAGTTTCTTCTGTATTCCCTGAATAGCTTATCGAAATCACAAGTGTTTTCTTATCTAAAAAGGGAATATTATAATCCTTCACAACAGATATTGGCAATTTACTTCCAAAGGCAGCATTAGCGATATCACCCGATATCGCTGATCCACCCATTCCACATATTACTATTCTTGAAATTTTTTCTAAATATAATTCCTGAAAATTTTTCGGTTTATGTATTTTGGGTCGGTTATAGCTTAAAATAACTTGTTCAGGAAGATGTATGATCTTATGATACATATCCTGTATATCTAAATTATGTTGTTTTTTCACATCATCTAAACTATGCACAGGTTCTTATCCCTTCTTCTCTTTTAAAATCTTCTCAATATCTTTATGGGTTTTTTGCTGTAAAATATTCTCTGTTAACTTTAAGTTTTTTCTCATATCACAATGTAAAATAATATCTTTTATCTTCAGAAGCAGTCCCGGACTTACACTAAGTTCATCAATACCCAAACCTAAAAGTAACGAAACAAATTCCGGTTGAGAAGCCATTTCCCCGCAAATGGCAACTTTTATGCCTTTTTCATGTGCATTCTGAACAGTCATTTTTATAAGTTTTATGATCGATGGATGATGCGGTAAATAATATTTTTCTATGGATTGATTGTCTCTATCTGCTGCAAGAGTATATTGGATAAGATCATTCGTACCAATGCTTAAAAAATCACATTCCTGAGCGATTGTATCTGAAGTTATTGCAGCAGAAGGGATTTCGATCATAGCACCAATTTTAATGTTTTCATCAAAACTGATGTTCTTTTTACGCAGCTCCTCTTTGCATTCTTCAATAATGGATTTTACCCTTACAATTTCATAGCAAGAAGATATCATGGGAAACATGATCTTGACGTTTCCCCTCTTGCTTGCCCGTAATATAGCTCTGACCTGTATTTTGAAAATAGGAATATGTTCAAGGGAAATTCTTATACCTCTGCATCCCAAATTCGGATTCAATTCATGCTCAATGTTCAATATTTTGGAAATTTTATCACCACCAACATCAATAGTCCTTATAATCAAAGGAAAAGGAGAAATTTTTTCTGCAATTGAATTATATATCTCATATTGTTCATCCTCTCCCGGTAATTTAATCTTATCCATAAACAGGAATTCTGTTCTAAATAACCCAATACCTTCACTATTGTTATTGATTACCTGGTTAATTTCTTCAGGTATTTCGATATTGCTCATCAACGCAATTTTTTTCCCATCTGAAGTTTTAGTTTCCAGATTCTTAATTTTATTTAATTTCTCTTTATCTTTTTTCTCTATATCTAATTTCTTTGTATATTCTTCTATTGTCTTTTTATCCGGTGAAATAATAATCTCGCCTAAAGTTCCATCAAGAATTATAAAATCATCTTCCTTAATGGACTTCAGTATATCATTAACTCGAGCAACAAAAGGTAAATTCAGAGAACGGGCAATAATAGAACTATGAGAGTTTTTACTCCCTCTTTCTATACACACACCTTTCACTTTTTTTTCAAAAACCCTTGCTACACCTGAAGGAGATATATTTTCCATAATTAATATGGAATTTTCATTCAACCCGGACAAAATATCCTTTCTTTGATCAAGAACGTGACTTAAAAGTCTATAAGCAACATCCTCATAATCTGAGGATCTTTCAGAATAGTATTCATTTTCCATATTACTGAATAGATCAACCACTTCTGTAAAATGCTGCTGGATTGCATGTTCCATACTCAGTAATTCTTCCTTAATAAGAAATTTGATTTTTTTAAATAATTCAGGATCCTGTAAAATCATTTTATGGGTTGATAAAATATCTCTATTATCCTGAGAAGAAGCAATATCATCAATGAGAACATCTAATTCCTTAAGAACATGTTCAATACTGCTCTCCAACCTTATCATCTCAGATTCTATTTCATGCTGTTTAATATACTTCCGCTCTATCTGCAGTTTCTCTTTTATAACAATTTTTACATTCCCAATTGCGATACCGGAAGAGACTGGAATACCTTTTATTTTTTTCATTCTTCTCCAAATTTTGAAGCAAAAAGCTCTGATATTTCTTCTATCAAATATTCTTCGTCAATCCCATCGGCAATTAATTCCAACTGAGATTTGTATTCAGCAGCTAAAGTCATTACTCCCATAATACTTTTACCATTTATCTCCATATCATCCTTTTTTATACGAAATTCTGAGCGATATTTTGTTGCTGCTTTCACTATCAAAGTAGCAGGTCTTGCATGCATTCCCAGCTTATTTTCAATTACGATAGTTTTTCTTATCATTAAAAAAATCCGATTTAATATCCAAACCTTATTCTTTATCGTCAAGAAGAGTATTATAGATTTTTGATTTTCTCTGCAGGTCTTGTTGAAGTTTTTGGGTATAAACCTTAGCTGCATCATAACCATATGTCTTCAAAATATGGTTCATAGCAACAACTTCCATGATCACGGAAACATTTTTACCGGGGGAAACAGGTAAATAGATAATAGGAATTTTCACTCCCAGGATGTCTACGAAATTATCGCTTAAACCAATCCTTTCATAATCCATATTATCCTGCCAGGGCATCAATTCTATCTGGGCATCTAATCTTTTTTGGATTCTTGCAGCCTGAATACCGAACATTTTTTCGATATCAATAAGACCAACTCCGCGTATTTCCATAAAATGCCCGTAATCATTTGATGAGCTACCCATTAATACATCTTCTCTCAGCTTAATCTTAACAACATCGTCGGTAATTAAACGATGCCCTCTTTCTACAAGGTCTAAAGCACATTCACTTTTACCAATTCCACTTTTCCCGGTTATCAATATCCCCACTCCAAAAACATCAACCAGGGTACCATGAATAGTTTGAGAAGGAGCAAATACATCTTCCAAAAATTTACGCAGGGAATGATACAATTTATCAGTTTGTAAACGGGAACTCAATATTGCTATATTCATCTCATTTGCCAGGTATTCCATCTGCTCAGGCACTGAAAGACCTTTAGTAACGATAAAACAAGGTATTTCATAAACAAATATTTCCTTAATTCTATCATAAAGGTCTTCATCTTTCAAAGATTGAAGATAGCTTATCTCAGTTTCACCAAGTATTTGTATCCTTTCATTGGCAAATCTTTCAAAATAACCACCTAAAGCCAAGCCCGGTCGATTCAGATACTTATTAACTATTACATTATCCAAAGTTTTCGGATTTGTAACCAATGTGAGTGAGAATTCTTCTTTCTTGGTCTGGTAAAACTCTTTTATGTTTATCTTTTTCATAGTACAACCTTAAATCGGATTTTTTATACTTTTAATCATTTTTATAATAAAACACTTAGGGTTCTATTAACTTAAAATGTTCATCATCTCTCTTGATCAAAACATTTATTCGATCAGTTTCTATATTTTTAAATATTAAATAAGGATCTTTTATATCATCAAATCTATTTAAAGCATCATGGACAGTCATATCTTCAGCTAAAATTCTTTTAATTTTTATTATTTTTCTTCTATTATCATTCCTGATTAAATTTGCATATACGAAACTCGCATTTTCTTTCAGACTTTTTTTATGATGATCTGACCATTTACCCTTTAACTTTTTAATTCGTTGTTCCATCTTGTCAATAGCGTAATCAATTGCTAAATACATATCTTTTTCAGTTGCTTCGCATTTCAAATTATTTTTAGGAATGTTTAAAATCATTTCCACTTTATTTCGATTATTTTCTAAAGATAAGACATAATGCACGTTAATAATATGATCGAAATATTTATCTACTTTTTCTGTTGCATCTTCGATATAATCTCGAATTGCATTTGTTAAGTCAAAGTGACGAGCGGTTATTGTAATTTCCATAATTTCCCCTTTTTTTTAAAAATATCCTTGCTTTTTCAGCATGATAAGAGCTGCGAACAAGGGGTGCGGATTCTACCATTTTAAAGCCCAATAATTCTCCTTCATTTTTATAATAGGAAAATACATCAGGATGAATATATTCCTTAACCTGATAATGATTTCTGGAAGGAGCAATATATTGTCCGATAGTCAGTATATCCACATCTACATCTCGCAGTTCCTTCATTAAAGAGATGACCTCTTCTTTTTTTTCTCCCAGCCCGACCATGAATCCACTTTTGGTTAGAATATCCTTATCTATTTCCCGGGCTTTTTGAAGAACTTGTAAAGACCGCTTAAAATCTGCCATGGGTCTTACTGAGGGATACAACCTCTTAATAGTTTCGATATTATGATTCAAAATATCCGGAGCGGTTTGAACAATTCGTTCCACCTGCTTCAGATCGCCTTTAAAATCTGATATTAACACTTCAATTGAAACCCCTTTATCACATTTTTTTCTGATTTCCCAAATCACTTTCATAAATTGAGAAGCACCTCCATCATTTAAATCATCGCGAGTAACAGTGGTTACAACCACATGATTTAATCCTAATTTTTTTGCTAATTCTGCGATAGCTGAAGGTTCATCAGGATCAGGAGCAAATAAATTATTTTTACCTTTATCAACAGCGCAAAAAGTACAATTACGTGTACAGGTCTCTCCCAGGATCATAAATGTTGCTGTCCCTCGATCAAAACATTCGCCACGGTTAGGACATTTTGCACTTTCACATACAGTATGGAGTTTGTATTGTCTTAAATATTTCGTAATATAACGAGTTTTTTTACCGCCCAACTTCTTAGAAGTGAGCCAGACAGGTTTTCTAATATCTACCATATTTTTTATATTTTGTGAATAGCCAGTTTTTCTAAATCTTCAAAAGCTTCCATCACAACTTCAGAAAGAGTGGGATGTGCAAATACTACTTTTTTCACATCCTCAATTGTTGCACCAGTTCCGATTAAAATTCCTCCTTGAGCAACTAGTTCTGTTGCCTGAGGTCCAATTATATGAAGACCTACAATTTTCTTTGTTCCGGCATCAGCAATAACTTTTGCAAAACCGAATGTATTACCTATCCCAAGTGACTTACCATTAGCAGAAAAGGGAAATTTCCCGACTAAAAGCTGACCATATTTTTCTTCAGCCTGCTGTTCAGTGAGACCGACAGAACCGATCTCAGGATTTGTAAAAGTACAGGCAGGGATATTTTCATAATTAATACTATCAATCTTGCTGCTTCCGGAACTGATTTCATTTCTGATGATTTCTGCAACTACAAGTGCCTGCTTACTGGCAGAATGAGCAAGCATCAGCTTACCGGTAACATCTCCTATTGCAAAAACATTACTGAGATTCGTTCTTAAATTATTGTCGATTTTTACAAAACCATTCTCTATTCCCAATTCACAATTAATAAAATCAATATCCATTTGAGGTTTTCTTCCAACACTAACCAGAACTTTGTCAGTTATGATATTTTTTCCATTGGAAAGTGTTAAAATAAGCTGTCCATTTTTTTCCATATAACTTTCAATTGAAGTTTTCAGGTGTAACTTAATTCCGGCTTTTTTTAATGCCATTGCCAATCTTTTAGAGACCTCAATATCCTCCATGAATACTAAATTTGCAAGGATCTCAACAATTTCCACATTTACACCAAGCTGATTATAAATGGAAGCGAATTCACAACCTATCACACCTCCACCCACAACCACAAGATGTTGGGGAAGTTTTTGCATTTTTAGAATATCCTTGGATGAAAGAATATTTGTTCCATTGAATTTCATAAACGGTAAATCTTTGGGAAGAGAACCGGTAGCCAGGATTATAAACCTGGAAAAATATTCATTTTCAGTGGTTACTATTTTATATTCATTATTAATTTTTTCAATCTTTATTACATTTTTTTTGAAATTAGGAATCTCTTTTTTTTTGAATATAAATTCAACACCGGAGACTAGTTTTTCAACAATGTTATTTTTCCTTTCCCAGATCTTTTTATAATTTATAGTTGAGCTACTGACTGTTATTCCAAAATTTTCCGATTCTTTTATTTCTGAGAATAAATCTGCGACTTTTACAAGCGATTTTGTAGGGATACAACCCCAATTCAAACAGACACCGCCCAGGCGTTCTTTTTCAAAGACTGCTACATTAATACCATATTGTTTCAGCCTGATAGCAGAAACATAGCCGCCAGGTCCGCCTCCGATAACAGCCACATCGATTCTGTTCACAATTTTCTCCTCAAATGACTATTCAGTATTCCTTTTGCTTTGCGATATTTAGCTATAACTCTTCTGGAAACATTAATACCCATTTCCTTAAGTTTCTCTGCAATTTCCTGGTCACTCAAAGGTTCTCGTTCATCTTCATTATCTATTAATTTCTTTATCTTAGTTTCCACATTCTGCCTGGAAATGGAATTATAATTTATATCTTTCCCGGCTCTACTTGTAAAAAAATCTTTCAAACAAATTATCCCAAAAGGTGTATCTGCATATTTGTTCCTGACCACACGTGAAATGGTGGATTCATTTACCTGGAGTTCTTCCGCAATAACTGAATATGTAAGGGGTTGTAAAATACCTGTACTCCCATAAAAAAATTCCGTCTGATTCCTGATTATCGCTTTTGTAACTCGTTCTAATGTCCTGCCCCTTAAATAAACAGATTTAATCAGAAATTTAGCAGAATTTATCTTATTTCTAACATAATCAAGTGCTTTTCGATCTTGTTTGACATAACCCAGAATCTCTTTGTATCTCCTGCTCATCCTTATCCTCGGGAAATAGAAATCATTAATAATTATCTCATATTCCTTATCGATTTTTTTTATGATTACATCAGGAACAATGTAGTTAGTCTGGCTTGTAGCAATTCGAAGACCCGGTTTAGGATCCAGTTTTGAAATCTGCTCTTTCCAGGTTAAAACAGATTTTATTGTTACTCCGAATTTTGAAGCGATTTTTTTATATTTCTTATGAATTAAGTCATTAAAATTTTCTCTAATAACCTCAATCAACACTGAGTTTTCTTGATTATTTGTTAACTGGGCTAACAGGCATTCCTGAATTCCCCTGGCAGTAATTCCGCAAGGTTCAAGGTGTAAAATCTTTTCATGAATTTCATCAGCCCTTTCTTCTGAAATTCCATACTCTGAAGCCAATCCGTAAACACTGAAATCCTCAGGAAGAAATCCGTATTCATTCACACTTTCTATTAATTCATAAGCAAAGTCATACTCTTCATCCTGAATTTTCAGTTTATCAAGTTGAGATAAAAAATCTTTCTTTTTATCTTCCTTTACTTTGAGGAATTGTTCTAAATTCACTTTTTCCACTGATTGATATTTATATGCCTTTGCTTCATAATATTCATTATAAGAATCTAATATTTCACTTAATTTTTGTGTTTCTTCTAATGTTTTCTTTAATTCCAAATCCTCAGTTTCTTCAGTATTTTTTATTTCTTCTGTTGCTTCTTTTGCATTTTCTTGTTCATTGGTAATTTCCTCTTCTTCTCTGAATTCCTGGAGTTCAAGCATGGGGTTGATAATCATTTCCTGTTTAAGATGAAGTTCTAAATCCAGAAGAGGCATTGCGAGCATTTCCAAAGATTGCAACATTTTGGGTTTTAGAAGAAGACTCTGTGTTTGTTTTTGTGTAATTACCTGTCTCATCTTATTCATTTTCATGACCAAAAGGATTAGTAAATCTATCCCCTAAATAAACTTCACGTGCTTTCTCATTATTGACCAGTTCCCGTGATGTGCCGGATAAAAGAATTTCACCATTAAATATAATATACGCTCTCTCTGTAATTTTCAAAGTCTCTAAAACATTATGATCAGTAATTAAAACTCCAATTTTATTTTCTTTTAAGGTTTGGATTGTATCCTGGATATCCGCAACTGCAAGAGGATCAACTCCCGCAAAAGGTTCATCCATTAGCAAAAAAGACGGTGAGGTTACCATTGACCTGGTAATCTCCAATTTTCTTCTTTCTCCTCCTGAAAGCGTATATGCTTTTTGTTTTGCTAAGTTTGTAAGATTTAATTCTCCCAGGTGTTGCTCCAATCTATCCTTTCTCTCTTTTTTCGAAATATCTAAAGTTTCGAGAATTGCCATAATATTTTGTTCAACCGTTAATTTATGAAATATGGAAGGTTCCTGAGCCAAATATCCAATTCCTAACTGTGCTCTTTTATACATTGGAATCCGAGTTATATCCAAATCATTATAAAAAACTTTCCCTTCATTAGCTTTTATCAGACCGAGAATTATATAAAAAGTTGTCGATTTCCCTGCCCCGTTAGGACCAAGTATTCCAACAATTTCACCTTGATTAACGTTTATATTTACATTATTAACTACACGCCTTTTCCTATAAATTTTTACTAAATTTTTGGTTTCTATTTTATTCATAATATAATTTGATTTTTAAAAATTTATATTAATCTGTCAAGGTATTGTTGTTGTTATTTGTAATTTTATATTATTATTGGAATAATTTATGCTTCTCGCTTAATTATTTTACAGAATTACTTTTTAAAAAGAAGTATGTTATTTTATCCCATTACTCAGATAATTCCTTAATCTTCTTTATATTTATCACTGGTGTAGCTGGTGGATAGGCTGGTGAACCAGAATTTGAATCTATAATCCAATCTCCAAATCCAATATGGAGATAATTACAATCGTTCTCATAATTATCTCATTTTATTTAATATTTATTCCTTTTTAAATTTATATTTACCTTTTACTCGATGTTTCATTGTTATAGACTCAATTTCATTATCCTTGATTTTTACAATTAATTTTTCCCCTGTAGCATTATTAACAGAAAAATCTTTTTTCTCGGTTTCTTCCTGTTTAAAAAAAGAATTCACATTCTGCTCGGCTTCATATATTGTTATTTTACCTTTTTCAAAGATAAAATCCATAAAATCACTTGTTACCCAGTTTAGTTTTTCAATTTGTTCTTCCGTTCTGAAATCCACTCTACAGGAATCTTCCAGATGTGCATTTTTAATTTTTTCATTTTCAAAATAGATTTGAAATTCCTTTGCATCAGCATTTGCAAAATCAGAAAAGAATTTTGGTTCACCCAGATAAATCGCTTTCCCTTGCTCAGAAAAATATAATAAAAAGTCACTGGTTATATAAAAATCTTTTAATTCGGTTTTTACATTAAAATTAGCCACTACTTTTTTAAAGTTTTCAAAATACTCAATTTTTTCAGCAGATAATGTGAGAGAATCCCTGGTGGCTAAAATCATAATGGGATTTTTCATTAAATACCCATAACCGTTATTTATATAATAATTTAGTTGACCGCAGCTCCCATGTAATTCTTCTCTTTCATCATATACTTTTACATTATTTTTCGCATAAAATTCTTTTTCATTACGAAAGTATTCCACCTGTTGAGCTTTAAAAGTTCTGATTGTGGAATCTCTATGGACTTCCTTTACAAAAACATTACCATAAAGATATAACTTTTCTGTGATCCGATGATACTCAACCTCATCTGCAAATAAGCTTAGAGTATCATCATAAACCTCCACATTCCCATACATGTGAGTTATTTTCTGCTTTTCATACAATTTTGCTTTATCAGTAAAAAATTCGGTATCACCATAAAAAAAATGAACATTTCCTATTAGATCCGAAACATACTCATTTTGAATCTTGTTCACAATTAAAGTATCAGCATTTATTAACCTGTAGGGTCTTAATTCCTTTTCCTCAGGGAAACAGAAAGAAAAAATAACCAGGAACAAACTACCAATCAATATCTTCTTCATTGATCTTCCCTTCAGCAGATACTTTTGTGATCTCAATTTTATCCAGGTTAATATCGGTTTTCATTTCTTCCCCACGTAAAATATTCCCCTCACGAATAAATATCACACCATTTTTAGCAAATACTTCATCAGTGTTCCTATCCCAGATAAGGTAAGGTGTTTTCATAATTCCATTATCACTTTCTACAACCACATTCCCTATTCCAATCAAAATATTTTTTGCTTCATTAACCTCTGCTTTATTGCAATTCAAAGTTGATTTCACTGAAGAATCAGGATTAAATGTTTTTACAAAAACCGTATCAGCGAATATTTGTTTAGTATCATAATATTTATCTACATGGACTGCATAAAGTTCATAATCAGTGAAATTTTTGGTTATAGAGACTATAGTTACGGAATCAGCTTGTTCGTCAGGTAACCTCTCATCTATCTGTCTGGTAATGGTCTCATCGGAGATCTGGCAGGATAAGATTAAAATAAAGAAAATTAATAGATTACATTTTTTCCAGATGGTTAATAAATTTTTCCAAAGTACTTTCATAAATTCCCTGTTTTTTAAGTATAAGTTCAATTAACTCTCGTACTGCTCCGTGTCCCCCATTCCGTTTTGTAATTATATCCACCTTTTTTTTAATATCCTCAAAGGCATCTGCGGGAACAGCAGAAATATAAGCCTTTTTAAGTATAGGATAATCATTCCAGTCATCACCAATACAAGCTACATTTTCCCAGGATAAATCAAGTTCTTTTAATAAATCATTAGCTTTTTTTAATTTATTTCTAACTTTCTGGTACAAGTGGGAAATTCCAAGATCCTGACATCTACGCACCAATATTTCGGAATCTCTACCAGTAATAACAGCAATTTCTATAGGAGAGAAAGAAAGCATTTTTATCCCGAGTCCGTCCTTAGCAGAAAAATTTTTACTCTCAACATGATGATTATCATAGATAACCTTGCCATCCGAAAGAACTCCATCACAATCAACAATTAATAATTTTATATTGTTATAATCTTTCATTTAACCTCTTATCTAACTTTATTTTATATTGATATTAACAGCTTGTTTTACTGCCAAACATTGATCAAGAAGCTGTGGTAAAATATGCAAACGAAGCTGAGTTGCTGCATCACTGAGAGCTTTTTCAGGTTGAGGGTGGGTTTCAATAAATAATCCATTTACCATTCCTGTGGCAAGAGCTGCTTTAGCCATCATAGGAGCAAATTCCGGGGTCCCTCCAGTGGTTTTTCCGATAGAGGGCTTTTGTAAACTGTGAGTTACATCATATACTACAGGGAATCCAAACTCGTTCATTATTTTAAAGCTCCTGAAATCCACAACTAAATTAAAATAACCAAAACTTGAACCTCTTTCAGTTAAAAGTATTTTATCATTTCCTGCAAAAAGAACTTTATCTGCTGCTGATTTCATATCTTCAGGAGCCATGAACTGTCCCTTTTTTATATTCACTATCCTTTGAGTTTTCGCAGTAGCTATTATCAGTTCGGTTTGCCTGGAAAGGAAAGCAGGAATTTGTATTATATCAGCGACTTCGGATACTTCTTCAACTTCTAAAGTCTCGTGAACATCCGTTAATATAGGTAGTTCAAATTCATTTTTTATTTTTTGAAGGATGTTTAAACCTTTTCTTAATCCCGGACCTGAAGGAGAACTTACAGAAGTTCTATTGGCTTTCTTATACGATGATTTAAAAATTAAAGTAATATCTCTTTTAGATGTTTCTTCCTTTAAAAATTCAGCTACTCTACAGGTTATTCCTTCGCTTTCGATCAAGCAAGGTCCTGCTATTAGAAAGAATGTATTTTTGTTTTTTAATTTTTCATATAGATCCATTTTTTCTCCGGTCTTATTAATTTTTCAGGTAATTACCTGGTGCTTATCCGTAAAGTAAATAAATCGAGCAGCTTCAGGTTTTGAAATATTATTATTTTACTGCTCCTGCTCGATAGCCTATTTTATAACTTATTAGAACCAACCAAGTTATAAATTATAGGAGTTCACGACCAAGCCATTCCAGATCACCAAAGGCGATTAAAAAAGGCAGGTAAACTGGTCGTGTCATAATACGTACAGACACGATTCAATTTCATCTTTGCCATACCAAACTTTAAAAGTTTTGTGTCCAGAATTTTTTTGCTTGCCATTTTTTAAGGAAGAAAATTTATTCCACGTCAGTTTAATTTTATGAGGTAAAATGAGATACATTCTGATATTCATAATGTCATTTTCGGCTTTACTGGCAGTTGAAAAAGCGCAACTGGCACGTTTACATTATGGTGGCGGTGGAGATTGGTATAATGATTCTGATACACTTCCCAACCTGGTGGTTTATTTGAATAAAACAATTAATACAGACTTTTCAATTGACCAGGCTGTTGTAAAACCTTCAGAAACAAAAATATATGATTATCCTTTTCTATTTATGACGGGTCATGGCAATATAAAATTCTCTGAGCAAGATGTTGAAAATCTTCGTCAGTACCTGATGCGAGGTGGTTTTCTTTATGCTGATGATGATTATGGAATGAATGAAGCTTTTCAGCGTGAAATTAAGAAAGTGTTCCCTGAAAAAGATCTTATTGAACTTCCTCCAAATCACGAGATATTTCACTGCTTTTTTAACTTTCATAAAGGTCTTCCCAAAATCCATAAACATGATGAAAAACGACCTCAAGCTTTTGCTATTTTTGATGATCACGGAAGAATGATGGTTCTCTTTACTTATGAATCAAATATAAGTGACGGCTGGAGTAATGCACATGATGATCCTGCTGAAATAAAAGAAAAAGCCTTTAAAATGGGCGCTAATATCTTTTACTATCTAATGGCATATTAAGGTAAATTTATGGGTTGTAAATGTTATCATTAAATTCACAATTAAAAAAATCAAAGACCAACTCCTGATTAATCATGAAAGTATATTTTGCTTCTGATTTCCATTTAAAATTTCACGAGGATCAAGAAGATACTGCTCGTAGAAAAAAAGTTATTTCCTTTCTAGATAGCCTGATTGGAAATTGTGACCTTTTGATATTAAATGGCGATGTATTTGACCTGTGGTTCACCTGGAAAAAAGTCATAATAAAGGGATACTTTCCCATTTTAAAAAAACTTGCTGATTTAAATGAGAATGGCTGCAGAATAGTTTTTATTGCCGGTAATCATGATTTCTGGTTCAAAGATTTTTTAACCGATTATCTAAATATTGAAATTTATAGAAATAATTTTTCCGAAATTATCGATAATGTAAAAATTTTCGTTTCTCATGGTGATCTTTATACTTCAAATGATCTGCGTTATAAAGTTTTTCGAAGTTTTATCAGAAACAAATTTATTAAAACAATATTTGAACTCTTTCATCCCGATTTTTCTCTAGCTATTGGTAAAACCCTTTCCAGGTCCAGTAGAAGTAGAACAATACCGTTTAAATTACAAAAAGCAAAAGAAAAGGGATTAGATAAATTCGCCAGAAAGAAACTAAAGGATTTTGATCTTGTGGTTCTGGGTCATTCTCATTCTCCAAAATTTGTTAAAACTGAGGATGGTATTTATGTGAACTTAGGTGATTGGATATCCAATTATACATATTTAAAAATGATCAATGGCAAAATTGAACTATGCAAATATAAAAAATAAATCCGGCTTCGTCCGGCAGCTGCCGATGGACTACGCCGGGATAATCCGGCTTCGCCCCGAAAGCATTCGGGGCTACGCCGTGATAAAGGAGGAGAAATGATTAAGAAATTATTGGTATTATTATTAATGCTCAGTTTAGGAGGATTTATAATGGCAAATGAAGTAATTAATGTGACTATGAAAACAAATTATGGAGATATTGAACTGGAATTATATCTCGAGCTTACCCCTATTACTGTTAACAATTTTATTGGATTAGCAAATGGAACAAAAGAATGGAAAGATCCCCAGACCGGTGAACTGGTAAAAAGACCATATTTTGATGGATTAATATTTCATAGGGTTATAAAGGACTTTATGATCCAGGGTGGTTGTCCTTTAGGAACAGGATCCGGTGGTCCCGGTTATAGTTTCGAGGATGAATGTTTTGAAGATTCCGGAGAAGTTATTTCGGGACAGATAACAGACGATACTACTGCCAGGTTAATCTTCCAGCAGGTTTTAATACCTTATCTACAAAGGACAGACAATACTCCAGAACAGGATGAGGAAATCAAATCTATTGTTGATGAATGTATAAAAGCTAAAAACGGAGATGCGATTAAAGCACATAATGTCGAATATTACCTGGAGAAAACCGGTCATGATAAAGAATTGAAAACTCCTGGAAAACTTAAAGCAACAGTAGATTACGGCACAATTTGTATGGCTAATTCAGGTCCTAATACAAATGGTTCCCAATTCTTTATTGTTACCAAAAAAGAAGGGTGCAGCTGGTTAAACGGGAAACATACGGTATTTGGAAAAGTGATCGAAGGTATGGATGTTGTTCAAAAAATTGAAAACCTGGAAAAAAACGAAAATGATAAACCTTTGGAACATAATAAAGCGGTTATTGAAGAGGTAATAATTAAAGAATAATAAACAAAATATTTTAGCAACAAAGAGACCCGTTTCAATTTTTGAGACGGGTCTTGCTATCTTATAACCACTTCATCAATATTTATAAGCCTAAGGCTTATTTATCTTCCTTCTTGTCCGCCGTAACTCTTATAAAGGCGGAAGCTTCCACCCTTCGTCCGCTATACAGAAGTAGATGTAATAAACTACCGGACTTCTGGGGACAGGTTAGCGTAGGAAAACACCAGCATCCTGAACTCCAGCCGGCAAAAGTCATATGAAGTCCAGTCCTATATTTATTCCTTCTTTTTACTACGAGGATGTGCCTGATTATAAACTTTTTTCAAATCTCTTAATGAAAGATGTGTATAGATTTCTGTTGTTGAAAGGTTACTATGTCCAAGCATTTCCTGAACAGCACGCAGGTCTGCCCCATGTGATAAAAGATGGGTAGCAAAAGAATGACGGATAGAATGAGGTGAATAACCTCTGGTTTTTGCAACAAGACGAATATAATGGTCCAGAATTTCCCTTAGTTCATCTGCAGTTAATGGTTTACCGCTTTTGGAGAGAAAGAGAGTATTAACCACCTTAAATTCTTTCTTCTCAGAAGGATAAAATTGATTACGGATTCTGAGATAATTATTTAAAGCTTTTATTGCTTTCTTACCTATTGGAACAATTCGTTCTTTATTGCCTTTACCAATAATTCTTATAAGTTTTTCATTAATATCTATTTGTTGAATTGTGCAATTAGCAACTTCACTGATCCTCATACCGCAGGAATAAATAATTTCCAGGATAGCTTTATTTCTAATCCCGAATTTTGTAGTCAGATCAGGGATATTCAGTAAATCTTCCATTTCATTTTCAGTAAAATGTTTGGGTAATTTTTTCTCGAATTTAGGAATTTTTAAGTTTAAAGCCGGATTAGATTTTATCAATCTGTTTTTTTCACAAAATTGGAAGAAATTTTTTATTGTTGTAGATTTCCTTGCTAAACTGCGATTCCCGACTCCTTTCAAACTCAAACTGCGCAAAAAATCCCGTAAATACAAACGTGTTATGGCATTTACATCCACATTTTCATCTTCGAAATATTTTATTAAGAAATTATGTAATTGCTGCAAGTCACTCTCATAAGCCTTAATTGTATGTTGAGATAGACCCCGCGACATTTGAGTGCGGATGAAGAGCTTTATTGCTTCCTTCATGGTAATTCGCATCCCTTCCACAAGAATATTTTATACTTGCTACAAATTAAATTATTCATCATTTAAATCCAGCTTCTTTTCCATCCAATTATAAGTTAATTTCCCATTTGTATATTTAACTCTCAATTTTCCATAACTTCCATTATTTGTTAAAATACTATAAAATCTTGTTCTCCTATTTGATAAAAAACCATTTGTTTTTTTCTGATAATCAAAACTTATAACGATATCAACAGGTAAATCTTTTACAATATCCGAATCAATATCTCTTGTTACATTCGAAAGCATAATAACCAGATCCGTACTTTTAGATAAAATCTCTGCCTGCTGCCTGGCAATCTCAAAAATATTAAATTCAAATTCCACATCCGGATTAATAGTATTTTTAACTACAAAATCCGGAGTATAGATCGAAAAGATCCCAATTTTCATGGAATCAGTTTCTATAACTGTATTTTCCTGGATCGAAAGAATATCACATTTAATATTGGAAGCAATAATTTGAAAATTCAATCCGAAACTTTTTTCATAAAATAGATAATCAACAGGGGAAGCATAATCACACATTACATAATTTAAAAAGGCTAAAACAAATATATCCGATTCAGCTTCTTTTAAAATTCTACCGGTGAAAAAATTAACTTCGTTTATGGTGTCATTCAGAGATTCTTCCTGGAATCTCCGTAACTCCATAAAATCATAAAAATCAAACCTTGGTTCATTAAAAAAATTCAGATCAAAAATCTCAACTGAATGTAACACGAAAAAGACAATGAATAAAATTCCAAATACTATTTTCTTCACAAGTGCTCCTGTACAAATAATGAAGTTACTTTATTAAAGTTTAAATATAATGTCAAAAAGAATTTTGACAATATTATGATAATATTAAGTTTTGAAACTTCAAGGAAATATATTTGTAATCTGGAGAGGTAATGTCAGCAAAAATAATTGTTGTAATAGGCGCATATGGCAGTGGGAAAAGTGAATACTCAATCAATCTTGCTTTTGAAAGTAATAATCTGGCACAAAAAGCATACTTGATCGATCTTGATGTGGTCAATCCTTATTTTCGGAGCAGGGAGGTGAAAGAAAAATTTCAGGAATTAGGAATTGAGGTTGTTGCTCCAGAGGGTGAATTGAAATATGCGGATATACCGGCAATATCCCCAAAAATAGCCAGTTATGTTAAGGATTACGATAAATATTTAATCCTTGATGTAGGGGGTGATCCTGCCGGATGCAGAGCACTTGCCCGTTATGTTTCTGATATTAAAAAAAGAGGTTATGAAATGCATTTTGTGATAAATACAAAACGTCCTTTTACTTCCGATAAAGAAGAAATCCTGCAAATGCTTAATATGCTGGAAGATTCTTCTAAATTACAAATATCTCATCTAATATGCAATACTAACCTTATGGAATATACAGATGCACAGATCGTTGAAGATGGTATTCAGATTATTGATAAAGTTGCAAAAGAGAAGAATCTGATTTTCGAAAATTATTTAGCTTTGGAAAATTACAATGAACTAATTCCTGATAACCTTCTGGGGAAAAAGAAGAAAGTTCTTACATATTTCCTGAACAAACCATGGGAAATGCCATTTATTAAGGGAATTTAATGCCTGAAATAGCAATCATCAAATTGGGCTCCATAGTTCAATCATTAAGGGAAAAATTCGGTGACTATGATAAATTAATTCCTTCCTATTTAAATATAAATACAAATATATTGAAAATATACAGAGTTAATGAAGGAGATATTTTACCGGAACCTGATAAAATAGCGGGTGTGATACTCAGTGGTTCGAGCTCAATGATAACTCAACACAATGAATATACGGAACGAACTGCGAAATGGATTCCTGAAATTATTAAAAACAAAATTCCTTTATTAGGGATTTGTTACGGACATCAACTTGTTGCTTATGCTATGGGCGGAATTGTTGATAATAATCCAACAGGACGGGAAATTGGAACAGTTGAGGTAATATTCAATAAAAAAGCGAAATCAGATAAATTCTTTAAAAATTTTTATCCGAAAATTTTAATTCAGACTTCCCATGTGCAATCAGTATTAAAACTTCCTGAAGAAGCAACTTTACTGGGTTCTACAGAACAAGACCCTAATCATGTTTTTTCCATCGGGTCCTCAACCTGGTGTG
>JAUXFF010000051.1 GCA_030620155.1 Candidatus Cloacimonadota bacterium
CTTTTAATTTCTTTTATTTCACAATTCTTATCTTCGTCTGTGTTTTTCTGTGCAAGTCTTGTGGCTCTTTTTTGCCACTTGACTTACACTGACTTATCACTGACTTTTAATTTCTTTTATTTCACAATTCTTATCTTCGTCTGTGTTTTTCTGTGTTTGTCTGTGGCTACTTTTTTGCCACCCGACTTACACTGACTATCACTGACTTTAATTCCTCTTATTTCACAATACATATCTTCGTCTGTGTTTGTCTGCCTGCCTTGCCGTAGTCTTGTCGTAGGCAGGTGGCTAATTTTCTTTACTAACTCGCCCAGTCTAATAATCACTCTATGTTTTGCTTCAACAGCTTTATAATCATGGCACGCCAGAAGGGATTTGAACCCCTGACCTATGGATTAGAAATCCATTGCTCTATCCAACTGAGCTACTGGCGCATTTTAATAAACTATGTTATGGTAGCGGCGCAGGGACTCGAACCCCGGACACTCGGATTATGATTCCGATGCTCTAACCGACTGAGCTACGCCGCCATAAAAAAAAATGGTAGCGAGGGAAGGATTTGAACCTTCGACCTTCGGGTTATGAGCCCGACGAGCTACCTGACTGCTCCACCTCGCAACATTAAAGTTATGCATATTTTTTCTCTCCATTTCTGGTGTCAAGAAAAAGTAAAAGAAAATTCTTGACTTTTTTAACTATTGAAAGGAAAAAAATAGAAAAAGGAAAAATATGATTAACGAAATAATTATTAATACACATTCATACGAAAAACGTATAGCTATTTTAGAAGATAATAATTTAGTTGAGCTTTTTACTGAAAAAAAAGAACAAGAACTTTTAGTTGGGAATATTTACAAAGGTTTGGTAAGAAATGTACTTCCCGGCATGGGTGCTGCTTTTATAGACATAGGTCTCAACAGGACAGCATTTTTACATTACAAAGACATAGAACCTAAATTTTTATCTGAGAGAAAAAAGAAAATTAGAATTGGAAAAGATTCTTCTAAAATCAGTGAGTTACTTACCTCAGATCAAGAAATCGTTGTTCAAGTAAAAAAAGACCCTCTGGGAAAAAAAGGTGCGAGAGTAACCGGAAAAATTTCAGTACCGGGAAAATTCCTGGTCTTCATTCCAAAAAAAAATAGGATTGCACTTTCCAGGAAAATCACTTCCCTTGAAGAAAAAAAAAGAATCAAAGATATATTACATAAAATTAAAGAATCAAATGTCGGATTAATAGTTAGGACAGATACGGAAGGTATCGCTGAAGAGGACTTTGTTCAAGAATATAACGGGCTTGCTAAAACATGGGAATTTATTAACAAGCAAATCAAACATGCTAAAGCACCTTTTTGTATTTTCAATGAGAATGACCTTTCCTATACATTGATCCGCGATCTATTTAATTCAAATGTTGACAGACTTATTGTTGACGATAATAAACTTAAAAAGAAAATCATTTCTCATTTAAAGGATATTTCTCCTGAACTTATAAACAGGATTGAGCTTTACCAGGAGGATTCACCGATTTTTGATGCTTATGGTATTGAAAAAGAAATAGAAAATATCTTCAAATCCAGGATCAATTTACCGAGTGGTGGTAATTTAACTATTCAGCAAACTGAAGCATTGGTCGCTATTGATGTTAATACCGGTAGTTTTATTGGTAAAGACAATTATGAATCAACCATAAAAAAGACTAATCTGGAAGCAGCCTATGAAGCAGCAAGGCAAATCAGGTTGCGTGATCTTAGTGGTATTATGGTTGTTGATTTCATTGATATGTATAAAGAGGAAGACAAGGAAGAAGTTTTTAATGTTTTGAAGAACTCTTTAAAAAGAGATAGAGCAAAAAATAAAGTTTTCCCTTTCACTCCCCTGGGATTAGTAGAAATCTCCAGAAAAAGAACCAGACCCAGCTTATTATTAACATATTCGGAACAATGTCCTCATTGCAGTGGAACAGGCAGGTTATTATCCAGAGATTCAGTAGCTGTGAAAATCAGTCGTTGGCTACAAAGAGCCAGGTACTTTATACAAAATGATCCATTGCAGATTGTTGTACATAAAAATGTGAAGCAATTTTTTAAAAATAATCCTGACATTCTTAAAGATATCGAAAACAAACTGGAAATTGTCTCAGGCAAGAATTTTGCACAAAATGAATTTAAAATATTCTCTTTAAAAAACAATAAGGAAATAACCTCACAATATAATTCTTGACAAGAAAAAGACCTAAAAAATTTTAGATAGTTCTATGAAAATATGTTCTTGTTCAAGGAGATAGAAAATGTATGCTGTAGTTGACTTTAAGGGAACTCAATTGAAGATCGAAATAAATGATATCGTAAAAGTTCCTTATTTACGCGATCTTGAAGTAGGAAGTAAAATTGAGCTTGATAAAGTTCTTATGATAAAGGATGATAAGAAAATTCTTGTAGGAACTCCAACAGTAAAAAGCGCAAAAGTTTTAGCAGAAGTTATTTCCCATAAAAAGGACAAGAAAATCATTGTTTTCAAAAAGAAAAGAAGAAAGGGATATGAAAAAAAACAAGGGCATAGACAAAATTATACTGAAATAAAAATCAATGAAATTTTGAGTTAGGTAAGGTCGGAGGTATATAATGGCTCATAAAAAAGGTGTGGGAAGTAGTAGAAACGGAAGAGATAGTAATCCCCAATATTTAGGCGTGAAAAAATTTGGTGGTCAGAAAGTAATAGCTGGTAATATACTCATAAGACAGAGAGGGACAAAATTTCATAAAGGTTCAAACGTTGGTCTTGGTAAAGATTATACAATATTCAGTTTAATTAACGGTTTTGTAAAATTCGAGACTGGAAAAGCCGGGAGAAAATTTGTAAGTGTCTATCCCGAAAGAGTTTAAAAAAAATATCTTAATACATTTTAAGCAGCTTTTTTTAGCTGCTTTTTTTTTGCCCACATTTTTACTTCATTAAATAAAAAATAAATTGCTATAAAAAATCAAACCTGTTATTTTGTTCCGGTAAAAAAAATATTGGAAATTTTTTAATGCAAAGAAAAAAAAAGCATATACTTGCTGATAAAAACATAACTAAATTAATAATCAAACTTTCTGCACCTGCCACTATCGGTATGTTAGTAATGGCGTTATACAATATTGTTGATGCAATTTTTGTGGGTCATGGAGTAGGTACACATGGACTTGCCGGTATTTCAATTGTATTTCCATTTCAAATGCTGGTTCTTTCCATCGGTAGTCTGATAGGTATTGGAGGAGCTTCAATTATTTCCAGATGTTTAGGTTCTAATAACCTTGAAAAAGCAAATAGAACCCTGGGAAATGTTTATTCTCTGGTAATAGTTTTTGGTATTTTACTTGCTGTTGGTGGATCTTTATTCATAAATCCATTATTAAAGCTCTTCGGAGTTACAAAAGCAATCTTTCCTTTTTCAAAAGATTATTTACAAATAATTCTATTTGGAATCGTATTCTTCCTATTTCTGATTGCCAGTAACAATATCATCCGATCTGAAGGTAAAGCCAAAATCGCCATGGGAACAATGATCGTTTCAGCAATACTGAACATAATACTTGATCCCATTTTTATATTCGTTTTAAAAATGGGAACCAGGGGAGTTGCTATTGCGACTGTATTATCTCAGGCTGCCGCTGTTTGCTATATCATTTTTTACTTTTCTTCAAAAAGAAGCTCACTCCATTTTAAAATCAAGAACTTGAAATATAAGCTTTCGATTGTAAGAGAAATTTTTTCTATCGGAATATCAGCTTTTGTACGTCTGGCAGCAGGTAGTGTGATTATTATCATTTTGTACAATACATTAGCAACTTATGGTGTCCTCCCCATAGCAGTATTTGGCGTTATTCACCGATTATTAAGATTTACTATTATGCCCACTTACGGGATTGCCCAGGGTCTACAACCAATAATCGGATACAATTATGGTGCCAGAGAATACCGCAACATACTTAAAGCCATAAAAACGGGAATTATCCTCGCAACTTCAATTTCTTTTATAGGTTTCCTCATTTTAATATCTTTTCCAGAATCACTTATGAAAATATTTACAAAAGATGTAAATTTAATTTCCACAGGTTCATCTTCTTTAAGATTGATCATTCTTGCCCTGCCATTCGTAGGTTTTCAAGTTGTAGGAGCTACTACTTTCCAGGCAATTGGAAAAGCAGTCCCGGCTTTTTTGCTTTCCTCATCTCGTCAGATCCTTTTTCTTATACCCCTGATCCTGATTTTACCCAAATTTTTCCATCTCACCGGAGTTTGGATAGCATTTCCTATTGCTGATCTGCTATCTTTTATTGTTACTTTTTTCTTTCTTAATAACCAGATTAATAAATTTAAATTGAAGATTAGAAATGAATAGGGGAAGGAATTTATCCAACTATTCTTCCCAAACTTTACTTAAAGAGGATGTATGAATAATGTAGCCCACGAGTCCTCTCGTGGGATTGATAATTAAAAAAAGAATAATTTAAAAAAATCCGTCAGAGGACTGACGGTCCACAAAATCGGAGGAATTATGAGATTTTTTCTATTTTCCTGGATTATTTTCACTATTATTTTAGGAGGATGTAGTAAAATGAACCCGAAAAAGGACACTTTACCGGATTTCGATATTTTATGGAATTACCAGAATCCAAAAGAAACAGAAGAAAAATTTATGGGATTATTACCCCAGGCTGAAGAATCAGGTAATATTTCATATCAAGCTCAGCTTTTAACTCAAATAGCACGTACTCAGGGACTTCAAAGGGACTTTGAAAAAGCACATAAAACTCTGGATAAAGCAGATAGCCTGATTACTGATGACCATAAACTTGCCAAAATCAGATATCTCCTGGAAAGAGGAAGAGTTTATAACTCATCAGTAAATCCAGGAAAAGCTAAAACTTTATTCCTGGAAGCCTGGGAATTTGGCGTTAATAACAAACTTGATCTTTACGCCATAGATGCAGCTCATATGATGGGAATTGTTGAACCGCCGGAGAAACAACTGGATTGGAGTCTGAAAGCGTTAGACCTTACTGAAAAAACAGAAGATAAACGTGCAAAAGGCTGGTTGGGACCTCTTTACAACAATATCGGGTGGACTTATCACGATCTTAAAGAGTATGAAAAAGCTCTGGAATTATTCCGGAAAGGACTCAAATGGCGGGAAGAAATTAATGATGAAAATGGAACCAGGATTGCCAAATGGTCTGTTGCTCGAACATACCGTTCTTTAAATAAAATTGATGAAGCTCTTGAAATCCAGTTAGCTCTGTTAAATGAATATGAAGAGAAACAGATTGAACAGGATGGATATGTTTTTGAGGAACTTGGAGAATTATATCTTATTAAAGGAGATACTGTTCAATCAAAAAAATATTTCAAACTCGCTTATGAATACCTTTCCAGGGACCAATGGTTAGTTGCAAACGAGCAAGAAAGACTGAACAGATTGAAAGAATTGTCAGAATAAAGGTTTTATAAGTTATTCTAATTAAAATTTCTATTGCCAAGATAAACTTAAAATTCAAAATAGTAGTAGATTTTTTCTAAGTTGAATTTGGGGTTAATTATGGAAAATATTGGAGAATATTTACGTTCGCTAAGACTTGAAAAGAACATAACTTTAGAAGAGATTTCTGATAAAACAAAAATTAAATTAAGAATCTTAGAAGACATAGAAAATAGTTCTATTGACAAATTAGGAGGTAAGGGTTACGCTAAGGCATTAATTATTACTTATGCGAGAGCAATTGATGCGGATGTAGACAAAATCGTAACCATGTTTGATACTATTTATTCAAATTCTAATCTTAAATTCTATAGCGCTCAACCAACTCAACCCAGAAAATATCTTATTCCTGTAAATTTATTTTCAATTATTTTCCTTATAATCTTAATCATTATATTAACTTTATTTACTTTAAAATTATATAAGGAAGGAAAATTAGAAGCTCCCATCCTGAAAAAAATTTCAACAAAACTTGATTTTAAATCCACATTAAAACAAGATTCCATATCATCAAAGATGAAACTTCTGGACATTGAAGAAGAAACAGAAGAGAATATTATCAATGAAGATGCTTTACATGATACTACTAATTACTTGAAAGATATCATTTTTAAGGACAAATCGAGTCCATACGAATATACTGAATAAATCTCACTTCTCCGGTAAATAATGAGTTTTAAAAAAGTAAGCTTTGAACACCTATTGGCTTCGGTTTTAAAACCTTCCCGTTATATAAATCAAGAAATAAACAGCTTTCACAAAATTCCTGATGAGGATACAGTTAATTTCTGCCTTGTTTTTCCTGATGTTTATGAAGTGGGATTCTCACACCTGGGCTTAAAAATCCTATATACAATCTTGAATACAGAACCTGATACCGTTGCAGATAGGGCTTACACACCCTGGCCTGACTTTGGGAAAAAGCTTCTTGAACATAAACTTCCCTTATTCGGTCTTGAAAGCAAAATACCTCTTAAAAATTTTGATATAATAGGTTTTACACTTCAAACTGAACTGACATTTACAAATATCCTTTATACCCTCGAACTCGGGCAGATAAGCATTTTAAGTAAAGACAGGAAAGAAGAAGAACCTATTATCCTGGGTGGAGGTCCAAATACAACTAATCCGGAACCGTTAGCAGATTTTTTTGATGCCTTTCTGATTGGAGATGGTGAAGAAGCTATTCTTGAAATTAAAAATTCAATTATGAAAAGCAAAAAGAGAACCAGGAAAGAGAAACTTCAAAATCTAAACAAAATCGAAGGAGTGTATGTTCCATCCTTGTATGACATCCAAGATAAACCTGAGAAAATAAAAGTTCGGAAATATCTGAATTTTGGGGATATGAAATATATATATCAAAATCAATTGAAACCCTGGACTTTACCTACTCATTATCGCTGTGTTTATGAAATTATGCGGGGTTGTTCACGCGGCTGCCGCTTCTGTCATGCCGGTATGTTTTATCGTCCTGTGCGGGAAAGCAATCCGGAAGATATCGTCTCTCTTCTTTATAATGAAATAAAAAAAAATGGCTGGAATGAAGCAGCTCTTACTTCTTTATCTTCAAGTGACTATACATGCATAAAACCAGTTTTATTCGAACTCTATTCCAAATTAACTCAAACTAAAACAACTCTTTCTCTACCATCTTTAAGAATAGACACTATAGACAACGATCTTATCAAACTTCTGAATTCAATGAATCAAACCGGTCTTACAGTAGCCCCGGAAGCAGGTACTCAAAGACTCAGAAATATTATTAACAAAAACATTTCAGAAGACGACATTATTAAAGCAGTGAAGATCGCATTAGACAGCGGTTGGAAAGTAATCAAATTATACTTTATGATAGGTCTACCTTTTGAAAAAGATTCGGATGTCCAGGGTATCATCAAACTTATAAATAAAATTATTGAAATAACTAAGAAAAGAATAAAAATTAACGTAACAATTTCTCCCTTTGTGCCTAAAACTTTTACACCTTTCCAATGGGCTGGGATGGACAATAAAGAATCGCTTCAAGAAAAAGCTCATACTATTAAAAACACTTTCATAAGATTCAAATTTATAAAGATCAGATATCATGAAATTTCTTCATCCATACTGGAATGTGTATTGGGAAGAGGAGACAGGAAAATCGGGAAATTAATTTACTCGGCCTATAAAAAAGGAGCAATTTATGACGGCTGGCTTGAATATTTTAATTTTCAAATCTGGGAACAAGCTTCCGTAGATCTTGGTTTGGATTTCGAATCTTACCTGTTCCCCATTCCTTTAAAATCAAAATTACCCTGGGATCATATTGATATCGGCATAAATAAGGATTTTCTTATATCTGAATGGGAAAAAGCAAAACAGGAAATTTATACTGAAGATTGCCGTAATGGTAAATGTTCCGGTTGTGGAGTTTGTGAAAAAGGTATTTCTCCGGAATATGTTCAAAAGACCAAGATCCAGAAATTAGGTATTGTAGAAAAAAGGAATCAGCAATCCAAAAGCAATTTTTTTTATAGAGTATTTTATTCAAAAATGAAAGAAATGAGATTTGTTGCTCACCTCGACCTGATAAGAATGACACAGACCTTTATGCGTGCTTCAGGTTTACCTATTGTTTATACTCAAGGTTTTAAGATTCATCCAAAACTGAATTTCGGACCTCCTCTATCAGTTGGGATACAGGGTGAAAATGAATATTTTGATTTTGCCCTTTTTCAAAAATATGAAATCCAAAAATTGGAAACTATTCTTAAGAAAAATATGCCTTCACAAATAACCCTACATAAGATTCTACCCATACAATCTAAAACCATGCGGTCTATGGAATATTATCCTTATGAACTGATAATTATTGAACCCGATAAAAAATTTAATGAAAAATTTAAAACTCTTACTGTAAGATTCTTAAAAGTTAAAAAATGGGAGATTTCACGTATAAGGAAAGGTAAGGAAAAAATATCGAACCTGAAACAGATAATACATTCAATTACCTGGAACGGGAAAGAATTAGAAATTATAAAAAAGAGAGTAGGTGCCAGTATTTTTGATATTTTAAAAGAAGTGTACGAAGTTGAAAGGGAAAAAACCAGTAGCTTTAATATAATAAGAAAAAAATTAATACATAAAATTTAGTTATATTCTTTTCATCAACTCTGCGATAATCTGCCCGGTAATTCCCCAGATAACTTCCCCATGTGTTCTGTAAACATATACTGTATGGGATTTACCTCCCCAAAATTTCCAGTATTTAGGCGGTACACCTAGTTCTTTTGCCGGGAATAAAGTAATTTCCTCTCCTTCTTCATTTATATAGGTCGGATGAATTTCAACTCTTAATTTATATTCTTCGGGTCTGTTATTTTTGAAATATGAAACAGGAACAAGAAGTATTTTTTCTACTTCCTTATGATTTATATGCATTTCCGAAATATCATGAATATTTAATCTACCCACAAAAACTTCAATGAACGTACCTATTGAGTTTACAATTGAATCAAATTTGCCACCAATCTCGATTTTTTCTTTATTTATCCCTAATTCTTCCATTGTTTCCCTGATTACTGTTTCTTCTGCATTCTTATCCTTTTCAGGATCGAATCCCCCACCCGGGAAACATATCTCTCCGCCCTGACGGATATTTTTCGCTCTTTTCTGGAAAAGAAAGTGGTCTACACCATTGAAATTGACAATTGATATTAGTACAACTGAATTGAAAAATCTGTCTCTTCCCATTATACTAACATTTTCAGGAAGATTTTTTATTATTTTATCGTAAAAATTTCCTATCATTTTTTATCCACTGGTCAATTCTATCTACACAGATTCGAACTTTTTATTTCCATATTAATGTGTCTATAAAAAAAGCCTTGCGATCTCAGTAATCCGCAAGGCTTTCCCTATACATCCAATTTCTATTTAAATTTTACAAAGACCTCGTCATTTTCTTCTACTTTCACACTGGAGAATTGCTCCATCATTTTATCCATGTTTTTATTATTACTTTGCTGCATCCCTGCTAAAATCTTTAAATTATCAGAATCTTTCATTAATTTCTCGAAATCGATATCAAGAATGGTAATGGTAGAACCATCTTTATAAGTAGCGTTTGTATCAACTATTTTTCCATTAATCACTACTTTTATTGACATTCTCATATCTTCATAAATTGTTTTCATCATTTCTATCATTTCCTCATCCGGTTCTTCGATCTCAATATCTTCCTCAGGATAGTCTTCTTTAGAAATGTCATTCCCCATCTCAACTTCCTTTTCTTTTGGTAAAATAATAGTTAATTTTGAAGTTCCACCTTTACTGAATTTGAATTTTATCGTTTCATCAATTTTCTCTTCATTACTCATATTAGGCATTGAACCTACGACCTTCTGGGAAAAATCACGATCTACTAGAAGTTTGCTGATATCATCAAATTCATATTCAACTGTATAACCCTGCATATCACCATCAATAATTTGTTTGCTGGACTTAAAACGAACATTTTCTCCATATTTTGATGCATCCAATTTTAACTGTTCTTCATCATAAATTGAATTTCCCTCACTCTGAGACCCGAACATATTCATTTTTTTCATCATTAAGGTTTCTTCCAATATTCCACTTCCATCTTTATTCACCTTAATAATAGTCGATATACTGAAACAACCTGATAAAATAAATATGGAACAAGTCATAAACAAAACAATTTTAACCATGTTTTTCATCTTCCCTCCTGATAATTTTCTATGCCTTAAAGAATTTCATATTACTCTTTTTTGTCAAATCTAATTTTGATGTAATTATTGAGCCACTGAGTATACTAAGAAACACTAAAGCTAAATTGGGAACTGAAAACTTAAAAACTTGTGCATCTTGGCGCATTAACAATTAACAATTGACATCATTTTCTTTAAATAAATCTTAGCTAAATAGTTTTTTAATAATTTCAGGAGATAATATGAACGGAGATATCAGGGTTCGATTTGCACCAAGCCCTACTGGTTATTTACATGTAGGTAGTCTGAGAACAGCATTGTACAATTATCTATATGCCAGGAAGGTGGGAGGTAAGTTTATCCTTAGAATTGAAGATACTGATCGTACAAGATTTGTTGAAGGTTCCGTGGAAAACTTACTGAAAACTCTTAAAAACATTGGGTTGGAATATGATGAAGGACCTGAAAAAGAAGGTGAATACGGACCCTATTTCCAGTCCGAAAGAACCGAATTATACAAGAAATATGCTGATGAACTAATAAACAAGGGCGTAGCTTACCACTGCTTCTGTACAAAGGAAAAACTGGATAAAATGCGTAAGGAACAGATAGCAAATAAAGAGGATCCTAAATATGACGGTTCTTGTAGAAAATTAACTGAAAGTGAAGTTCAGGAAAAGATAAAAAAAGGAGAATCTTATGTCATAAGATTAAAAATCCCCCTGGAAGGTGAAATAACATTTTATGATTTGCTCAGAGAGAAAGTTACTTTCCCGTGGAATATGGTTGATGATCAGGTTCTTATGAAATCAGACGGATATCCTACTTATCACCTGGCAAATGTTGTTGATGATCATCTGATGAAAATTACTCATGTAATTCGGGGCGAGGAATGGCTTTCGAGTGTTCCCAAACATCTTTATTTGTACCGTGTATTTAACTGGAAACCTCCTAAAATGTTGCATCTTCCACTTCTTTTAAATCCTGATAAAAGCAAATTAAGCAAACGCCAGGGTGATGTAGCTGTTGAAGATTTTCTTAATAAAGGCTATCTCCCTGAAACACTTATCAATTTTGTTGCTCTTCTGGGCTGGCATCCTAAAGGTGATAGAGAACTTTTCACATTAACCGAACTAGTTAAGGAATTTTCATTAAAACGGATCAACAAAGCCGGGGCAGTTTTTGATATAGAAAAACTAAACTGGATGAATGCTCATTACATTAGACATCTTAAATTGGACTACATTATTAATAGATCCAGAACTTATTTTGAACAGGCAGGACTTGATATCAGTGATGATAAAAAATACAAAAAAATCATAACTTTTGCCAGGGAAAGAGTTTCCCACCTTGATGATATCATCAGGCAATCAATGATGTTTTTTGGTGACCTGGAATTTTCGGAAGAAGATAAAAGGTTATTTTCTCAAAAGACTTCTCAGAAAATTTTTCTTTATTGGATCAGGGAATTAAATAATAAAAACGAGTGGAGTGATGAAGAAATAAATAACCTGGTTAAAAAATCCAGCGAGGAGCTTGAAATCAAAGGGAAAGATTTTTATTTTCCGCTCAGGCTGGCTCTATTCGGCAGCTCACATGGACCTGATATATCAATTATTATTGGAATACTAGGAAAAGATACTGCTGTTTCCAGGTTAAAAAATTGTATAAATCCGGAGTAGATTATGAAATATTTTAAGAAAATTATTGGTGATAAATGTTACCTTTCCCCTATAAACCTGGAGGATGCGGAACAATATACTGAATGGTTGAACGATCTTGAAGTGAGCAAAAATCTTGCTGTATCTTCTCAGTCTATTGGTCTTGATAAAGAAAAAATGATACTTGAAGATATGATAAAAAGGGGAAATCAGATTTTTGCTATAATCGACATAAAGACCGATAAATTGATCGGGAATTGCAGTTTATTCACAATTGAGTACAAGCACAGGAAAGCGGAATTCGGTATTTTCATAGGTGATAAATCATACTGGGGAAAGGGATTTGGAACTGAAGCCACAGAACTTATCCTTGATTATGGTTTCAATATATTGAATCTGCACAATATTCTCCTGAAAGTTTACAATTTTAATAATAAAGCAATTCGCTGCTATGAGAAAGCCGGATTTCATTATATTGGAAAACGAAGAGAATCAATCATTATTGGTGGCAGGAAATATGATGAGATATATATGGATATTCTATCAAATGAATTTAAAAGTATTTATGTAAAGAAAGTAATGGAAAGAGATACATAAATTATGTTCAATAAAATCAAAGGTCAGGACAGGGTTATTTCAATTTTAAAAAGAGCAATTGAAGAGGATAAAATTGCTCATAGCTATCTTTTTTACGGACCTGACGGAGTTGGGAAGTTTACAACAGCTTTATACTTCGGTATGGCTATAAATTGTCTAGCAACTCATGATAAACGACCTTGCGGAGCATGCAATTCCTGCCAAAAGTTTCTGTCTTTTACTCATCCTGACTTCATTTATACATTCCCTTTTCCCAATCCTTTAAAATCCGATATTTCTGCTTCAGGAGAAATTAAATCTGATAAAGCGATAGAAGAATATCAGGATTATGTTAAGAATAAAATAAAAACTCCCTGGAAAGAGTTTTTCTTCACAAAAAATATAGGTATCCGTATTGGCAGTATAAGGATGCTGGAACATAGAATTTATCTAACACCTCACGAAGCTAACTATAAAATATTTGTCATTGAGAATGCCGAGTTAATGACGGTTCAGGCTGCCAATGCTTTTTTAAAAACTCTGGAAGAACCTCCTAACGACTCCATTATAATCCTCACTACATCCAAACCTAATTCTCTTTTACCAACCATACTTTCCCGTTGTCAGAAAATCCAGTTCGCTGCCATTTCTCGGTACCTGATAGAAAAAGAACTTGAAAAAAACAAATTCCTGGAAAAATTTGAAATAAAAATGTATGCCAGAATTGCAAATGGGAATATGGAAAAAGCATTACGACTGATCGATGAGGGAAGAATCGAATCCAGAGAAAAAACCATAGAATTCCTGAAATTCCTTCTTTCCGGGAATGACCTGCACTTTATAGAATTTGTTAAGAAATATAAAACATCCAAAACTCAAACTCAGCTTGTGGAAATTATATCCCATCTCATAATCTGGCTTGCAGATATTTCCTATTTTAAATATTGTCAGGAAGAAATCGTTAACCTGGATAAAACCGAATTGATTGAATCTTTATATAATAAAAACCAGAATGTTGAAGAATATGTAGATAATTTAATAGAATTCCTTGAAAAAATGCTCCGTAGATTAGAGGGTCATGTAAATCCTCAACTTATTTTTACTGAAATTTACAATAAATTCAAAATGACTTTCTTTGGAAAAACCATTTGATAATTCAAAGGAGAAAACATGAAATCAAAAAAAAATAAGAATGATACAAAAGACACAATAACTAATGAATCCAGTTCTACTAACTTTATAATAAATATCATTGAAGAAGATCTGAGAACAAATAAATATGATGGAAGAGTTCATACTAGATTCCCACCGGAACCTAACGGTTATTTACATATCGGGCATGCAAAAGCTTTCTGCCTGAATTTTGGTGTGGCTGAACAATACAACGGTCTATGCAATCTGAGATTTGATGACACTAACCCTGTAAAAGAAGACTCAAAATTTGTTGAATCCATAAAAGAAGATATTCTCTGGCTTGGTTTTAACTGGGGAGACAGGGAATATCACGCTTCTGATTATTTTGGCCAAATGTATGAATATGCTGTTCAACTGGTTAAAGAGGGTAAAGCTTATGTGGACAGCTTAAACCCGGAACAGATCCGGGAATATCGCGGAACCGTGAAACAGGCAGGCAAAAAGAGCCCATACATAAACCGTTCTATTGAAGAGAATCTTGATCTGCTGGAACGTATGAAAAACGGTGAATTTGAAGAAGGAGCACATGTACTCAGAGCTAAGATAGATATGTCTTCTTCCAATATGTTGATGCGCAACCCGTTAATGTACAGGATACGTCATGCAAAGCATCATCGTACAGGTGATAAATGGCACATCTATCCTATGTATGATTTTGCTCACTGTTTGGAAGATTCCATCGAAGGAATAACTCATTCCCTATGTTCAATCGAATTTGAAAATAACCGACC
>JAUXFF010000196.1 GCA_030620155.1 Candidatus Cloacimonadota bacterium
GGTTGGTTTAAATTAAGAGGATTCCGTATTGATTTTATGCCTGACTGGGGTTGTTTTGATATGATCAGTCTGGGTACTCCCATGGGTCTCCGTTTCAGTCAATGGTTCATGGCAGACCGTCGTTATATCGATCGTGACAATGCCAAAGGTATTTATGTACAAGGTCATTTCAGTGATACAGCAAAATGGAATTTTATCCGTATGTGGGAACCCAATTGGCAAGGTTGGAACTGGGGTACAGGTAGCTTCCTGGCTGAAGATGCTACCTATGCATTAAATTTTAACAATATGTTTGGGGATAATTTCTATTTAGCTCTGGATGGAGTTTGGTACGTTGATACTGAATTTGACCCTGAGGATATAGATAATCCAAATTATGAGGAACCTGACCCTAATGATCCGGATGAACCGGACGGACATATGGATACACAATGTGCTTATATGGCTTATGGTGTCGGTTTAAACGGTAAGTATGATTTTACTGATGAAATGGGTATTGATTTTAATATCATGATGACAGGACAAGCTCATGATGAAGACCTGGCTGATCCTGATGGAGATAACATTGTTGATGAATGGGCAGATTGGTGGCCAAGTGCGAAATATACTTCTTATATGGTTCCAAGTGGGGTTCTCAGCTTCTTAACGACTGATCCTTTTGATAATGGATTCAGCCCCTGCGTACAAATTTTCTACATTGATCACAACTATATTTCATACTGGGGCTCACGTCGTGAACATGACCTTCTTTTAATTGATGGTGGTATCGACGGTATTAGAGACACTTATGGTTCACGTCTTGGATTAAATACCTTCCTCTGGGGAGGAGACCAGATAGGTGTGCGTCATAAATTCAGAGACAATGATTTCTTACGCCTGGGAGAAGGTCTTGTTGAATCTCCGGTTGGATACTTGGGTGGAACTTTTGATTTCATTTTTGATCTGGATGCAGCTACTATTGACGGACAATTCAACTACATAAGCGCTACAGATAACACCGGTGGTAAAGATGATGAAGATGATCCATTGTATGATGGTGATGGCGATATGTACATGGCTGCTCGTGATTTCTCTGGTATGGTAGCTGATCTTTGTGTAACAACTCAGGCTGCTGGATTTGATTTCGGTATAGATGGTCGTTATGGTCAATGGACCGATGAGAGACTGGAAAATGAAGATGCAGACGATTTCGCAACAACTGCTATGGTTATCGAGCTAATAATCGGGAAACAACTTACAAATGCATTGAATTTTGAATTTCGTCCACGTTATCAGACTGTTGAGGATACATATTATAGCTATGATATCGCTAACGATGAGTGGGTTGAATTAGCCGACAAAACATCAGATATTGTGATAAGCCACAAATGGGTTTATAACTTTGGTGGATTTGACTTCTGGCTAAGAGGAGAACACTTAATACGTACAGATAAATGTGAATATATATTAAGAGATACAGATACAGAAGAATTTGATTTCTCTTCTTGTACAATTCACGCTGCATGGGAAGTTAAATTCTAATTCTTATGTTTTAAGACGGGTTACGCCTGTAACCCGTCTTTTTATTTGTTAATGTTCAGGAAATTATGAAAAAAATTTATACATTTTTATTTTTAATTATCCTTTTACAAATAATTTATGCAGATATATTATTTGAATTGGAAGATCCTTCCGGGGATGATTATGGTGCTGGAAATATTGTATATCCTGAACATCCCATGTTTGAAAAAGGCATATTTGATATTGTATCATTTAAAGTATCTTTGGAAAAAGATTATTATATTTTTTCTCTCACTTTTGCTAAGAAAATAAAACCTGTTGAACATCATGAATTTAAATATAACTATAGTTTACCTGATGATTTTATTTTACCTCTTGTTCATATTTACATAGATGAAGATCATATTGAAGAATCGGGATTTGTGGAAACCATATTTGGCACTAATGTAAATATTTCACCCGAAAATGCCTGGGAAAGAGCTGTTGTATTTTCATCTCTTTCTGAAAGGTATAGAGGAGCTTTAAAGAAAAAACAACCTGAATTTGAAAAACGTACAATCATTCCTGAAAAAATTTATGTTTCCAAAAATAAAAGAGAGCTATCTGTTAAAGTTCCTGTTAGTTTCCTGGGAGAATTTTCTCCGGATTGGGGCTTTACTGTACTTGTGATGAGTCATGATTTTTCTCAAACAGTTTTTAAAAACATTTTTATAAGAGAAGTTAAATCCACTGCCAGCCAATTTAATTTTGGTGGTGGAGATGGAGATTTATTTAAAAACTATGATCCGAATATTATTGATTATATCCCCCCATTATTCCAAAAACAGAAAATTATTTTGAAAGATTATGATAAAGAAAATAGGAAATTTACTACTGTTTATGCTGTTTATCCCCTGGTTTCACAGGTTAAGGAACAAAGCGTCATTGGGGAAGTAAAACAGATATCAGAAGATAAAGTTGTGATTAATCTGGGTTCGAATAATGGGGTTACAGAAAATTCAGAATTATTGATAAATAGTAAAATAACAGTAATCGCAAAGGATGTTTTTCCTGAACTGACAATTGCTGCTTTCATCAATAGTGAAGATTGGAAAGATATAGAACTCGGTATGAAAGTGACTGTTTTAAAGGAATAATATTTAATAAATAGTCTATCTGGAGGATAAAGAATGGCACAGGTAGTTCTCAAGAAAATTAATAAAATCTTTGATGGAAAGGTTCATGTTGTTAAAGATAATGACCTTGAAATTAAGGATAAGGAATTTATGGTTCTGGTGGGTCCATCAGGTTGCGGGAAAACAACAACTCTGAGGATGATAGCCGGACTTGAAGAAATTACGTCAGGTGAAATACTTATCGGGGACAGGGTTGTAAATAATGTGCAGCCCAAAGATCGTGATATTGCCATGGTTTTTCAGAATTATGCTCTTTATCCTCATATGACAGTTTATGAAAACCTTTCCTATGGCTTGCGCCTGAGAAAGTTCGCCAAAGCTGAGATAAAAAAAAGAGTTGATGAAACTGCAGAAATTCTTGGTCTTTCAGATTTGTTAGAGCGTAAACCCAGGGCTTTATCCGGAGGTCAACGCCAGAGAGTTGCTGTGGGACGTGCCATTGTTCGTCACCCTAAAGTATTTTTATTCGACGAACCTTTATCAAACCTGGATGCAAAATTACGTGTGCAGATGCGTGCAGAGATCAGTAAACTTCATAAAAGACTGGATACAACAATAATATATGTTACTCACGACCAGGTGGAAGCAATGACCATGGGTGATAGGATCACTGTTTTACACGAGGGTTTGATCCAACAGGTAGACTCACCTCTTAATTTATACGATCATCCTAAGAATTTATTTGTGGCAGGATTTATTGGTAGCCCGGCCATGAATTTTATAAATGGGAAAATTGTAGAAGAAAACGGTCTCAAGTATGTAACAACCGGAATAGAAATACCAATACCAGAAAAACAAAAAAAGAAAATGAAGGGATATACAGGTAAAGAAGTTATTATGGGTATTCGTCCGGAAAATCTATATCTCAAAAAAGATGGAGATATTAAAGCTTTTATTGAAGTTATAGAGCCAATGGGAAATGAAATAATTCTTTATGGTGCAATAGATGAAATAAAATTTATAATTAGAAC
>JAUXFF010000207.1 GCA_030620155.1 Candidatus Cloacimonadota bacterium
AAATCTATATCTCAAAAAAGATGGAGATATTAAAGCTTTTATTGAAGTTATAGAGCCAATGGGAAATGAAATAATTCTTTATGGTGCAATAGATGAAATAAAATTTATAATTAGAACAGAAGTACGGGAAGATTATAAACCCGGAGACAAAATAAACTTAGCAATTAAAGAGGATTTTATTCATTTTTTCGATATTGAGACGGAACTTTCAATAACCTATAATTTGAAAGAATAATAAAGACTGCTTGATTTTTTATGAGACTGTTCTTTGGGCAGTCTCTTTTTTTATTCACAAAAAGGCTGGTTCCAAAGTTGGTTCAATCGTCTCGATTGAACCACCACATGGTTTACCCATAAGGTTTTCCAGAAATTGTCTCGATTTCAGAATCAGAAATGGAATTCCGCATCGTGACGATGCGGAGAAAAACAAATGGTTCCCTCGGGGATGGAACATCCGGCAACTGACGGACGAGCGAACCAACAAAGGTTTACTTACCTGTCACTATCCCAGGTTAAATTTCTTATCCGTTTTGCCAGTTCGAAAGTAAGTTGGTCTTTTTTTACTCTCCACTGCCAATTTCCCGAAGCAGTTGCAGGAGTATTCATACGTGCATAACTATCCAGACATAAAAAATCCTGCATAGGAGCTATGGCCATATCTGCTTTAGATTTCCAGGCTGTTTCGAGCAGTTCCCAGCAAATACCCTTTCCATCAAATTGCAGGTATTCGAGAAGATAATTTTTTTCTTTTTCAGGTAATTTTTTATACCATCCAAACGTGGTATCATTATCATGAGTTCCGGTGTAAACCACACAATTTTCAGTAAAGTTATGTGGTAAAAACGGATTATTCGCTCCAGAGCCAAAAGCAAACTGTAGAATTTTCATACCCGGGAAGTTGAATGAATCTCTCAACTCTAAAACATCATCAGTAATTACACCCAGGTCTTCCGCAACTATAGGAAGTTCCCCCAGCTTATTTTGTAAAATCGTAAATAGTTTTTTCCCCGGAGCTTTTTCCCAGGTTCCTTTAATAGCAGTTTTTTCTTCGTATGGAACAGCCCAATATCCTGCAAATCCCCGGAAATGATCTATCCTGACAATATCTACTAATTTTAAAGCAGCTTTAAATCTCTGAATCCACCACTTGAAGTCTTTTTTTCCCAGAACTTCCCAATTATATAAAGGATTTCCCCAGAGCTGACCTGTTTCACTGAAAAAATCAGGTGGGACACCGGCTACAACTATCGGATTTTTTTCTTCATCAAGTAAGAAAATATCAGGATTTGACCAGGCATCGGAACTGTCAAAAGCTACAAAGATCGGTAGATCTCCAAATATTTTTATATTTCTGGAATTCGCGTACTCTCTGACTTTTTCCCACTGTTTAAAGAAGATGTATTGAAGAAAGATATTAAAATTTATATTCTCTTTTAATTTATCTCTGTAATCTTCTAAAATAGAATGATCTCGCATTTTTAATTTCTTGTCCCATTCCTTGCATGACTTTCCTTCAAAATGTTGTTTTAATGCCATAAACAAGGAAAAATCATCTAACCAGTATTTTTCCTTCTCGCAAAAAGATTTATATTCGTTTGTGGCTTCAAAGTTTTCATACGCGATTCTTAAAATCTTATATTTGGATTTGATCATTCTCCCGAAATCAACCTGTTCATTATTGGATTCTCCCAGGAGATCTAAATGATTGGGTTCAATTAAACCTTCTGTATGTAATTCCTCAAGGTCTATAAGAAGAGGATTCCCGGCAAAGGCTGAAAAGGTTTGATAGGGAGAATCACCATAGCCTGTTGGACCTGTTGGCAATATCTGCCAGATCTTTTGTTCTGCTTCTGATAAAAAATCTATAAATTCAAAAGCTTCATTTCCCAGGCTGCCAATACCAAATTTTCCCGGTAAAGAAGTAATATGAAGTAAAATACCACTTGATCTACTAAATTTCATAATTCCAACCAATTTTTTTTATTTAACATAACTCATTAACCTATATTAAAAAGATAACAAACCGATTTAAAGCAATATTTTTTAATTGACCAAAAAGTGCAATAACAATTTTCTAATTAAAAAGATCAGGAACTAATATGGATCAAAATAATATTGTAAAAAAAACTATTGAGAAATTGCAGGAAAAATGGGAGCAAAAGTTTCTTCTTATAGGATTTGACGGTTTTATAGATGAGATAATCCATGTTGTTGATGAAAGAGATAATTATAAACAATTTACGAGGATAAACACAATAACCGGCTTTTCCGAAAGAATTGCCTGTGCAACAGGTTTGAGTGCCAATATTGAACTTGTTCCCAAGCAGATGAAATTGGGTGGAAACGGACCTATAATGGCTAATGCGTTAAGGTCACAGGGACATAAAATTATTTATATAGGAGCCTTAGGAAAAGAAGATATTCATCCTGTTTTTAGAGAATTTGCTTCAAAAATCTATGCAATTTCTCTTTCTGATCCCGGTCATACTGATGCGCTGGAGTTTAATGATGGTAAAATAATGTTAGGGAAATTAAAAAACCTGGAAGATATTAACTGGAATAATCTTATACAAAAGCTTTCGGAGAAAAAATTACTCGATATTCTTAAAAAAGTATCCCTGATTGCTATAACTAACTGGACAATGCTGCCTGAATTAAATTCTATTATTCAAGGGTTTTACGGTTTACTAAGTGTAATTAAAAACCCACCTTTTATTTTTATAGACCTCGCTGATCCTCAAAAACGAACAAAACAAGATATAACAGGCATTCTTAATTTAATGGGGAAATTGGAAGAAAAGACAGAAGTTATTCTGGGAATGAATAAACATGAATCAGTTTTAATATCTGATGTTTTAAAAATAAAAGAGGATGTTTTAACCTTAAGAGTACAAGCAATTCGTGATAAATTGAATATCACTGCTGTAGTAATTCATCCTGTTGATAGGGCAGTAGTTGCCACAAGTGGAGAAGTTTCCCAGATAGATGGACCTTATATACCTACCCCCCAAATTTCAACCGGAGCTGGAGATAATTTCAATGCAGGTTTTTGTAACGGCTGGTTAACAGGATTAACTCCGGAGGAATGTCTGGTTGTGGGAGTATGTACCTCTGGTTTTTATGTTCGAAATGAATATTCACCTGACAGGAAAGAACTGCTTGAATTTATGAGAAATATGTAACTCGACCCACGGCATGTCGCCATGGCATGCTGCCAGGTCGAGAGAGATTGCTGACAAACCAAGGTTTGCCAGCAATCTTGTTATCAAATGCATAATGATATATGTCACCCTGAGCGTAGTCGAAGGGCTTAACACACTAATAATTAGACAATTATGGTTCGACTCCGCTCACCATGACAATTTCATTTAAATCAAAGTTATAC
>JAUXFF010000157.1 GCA_030620155.1 Candidatus Cloacimonadota bacterium
ACATCATTCCCAACGTCGCCTTCGACGAATGAAACATCATTCCCAACGTCGCCTTCGACGAATGAAACATCATTCCCAACGTCGCCTTCGGGATGGGATTTTTTCATAATATTATTCAAATCAAAATCATTATATCCCAAAATTATATTTATGTTCCTCGATGCATGTCGTTTGAGAAAATGCATAATTTGGGAATAATTTGCAATCCGGTTATACGGTTTAATTAAAAGATGGAAATGTTCATAATTCAAACAAAATGCACAAAGAGCAAATTTTTTAATTTCTTTTGCCAATCTCAATTCTTCAATCCAGAATTCGCACAGGATTTCTTCATTGAAATATATAAATTTATCCTGCACATCGCAGGTGATGAAATAAACATAATCGCTGTAAATCCTTTTCTGGCTGTTTCTATGCATTATGACCACCAATAGTCTCGCAATTTAGGTATATCAAAAAGAGATAACTTTAAATCAGAAAAAATAATAGTTAAAATTTTATATTAATAAATTACATTTTAAAATACAATCAAAATCTCAAAGAAAAAACAGTTTCAACATCAGGTTGGGAACTCACAGTTATTGAACCGCTGTGAAGTCTCATTATCTGTTTTGATAAACTCAGACCTATTCCGGAACCGGATTGCTTAGTAGTGAAAAAAGGAATAAATATTCTATCAATAACCTCTTTCAGTATCCCCTGACCATTATCAATAACTTGAATTATGGCTCGTCCTCTGAAACCGATGAAAGCTTTTAAAGAGATTTTCCCATGTTTTTTCTTTTCCATTGCTTGAATAGAATTTTTAATGAGATTAATTATAATTTGTTCGATCAATTGCTCATCTGCAGCTAATTCTAAGCTTATGGGTTCAATTTTTATAGAGAATTCAATATTATCTTTTTTAAAAGGTTCCTGCATTAATTTTTTGATATTGTTGAATAATTGTTCAACCTGGAAGATTTTGAAATCAGGATTTGGTATTTTTGTTAAATTACGATAAGTTTCAACAAAGTGGATAAGTCCCTGGCTACGCTTATGAATTGTTTTTAAAGCATTCTGAATATCAATTACTGTTTCGTCATCAATTTCCTGTGGTATATTATCAGTTGTGTCTATATCATCCAGGATATTGTTTACTGTAGCGCTGAGGGAAGATATTGGAGTTATTGAGTTCATTATTTCGTGAGTTAGAACCCGGATAAGTTTTTGCCATGCTTCCATTTCCTGGGTTTCCAATTCCATCTGGATATTCTGTATGGAAACCAGTGATAAACGCTGACCTTCTAGTATGAACTCTTTGGCATATATCACAAGTTGGAGTAATTCTTCATCATCTTGTACTTTTACCAGCGCTTTTTCACTTGATTTTAGTTTGGGAAGGATTTTCGTAAGTTCAGGACTAAAATTGTCCAGAGAATTGATATTTTTTAGTTTATTAATCCTGAAAAGTTTTTTTGCTGCATTGTTTATCATCAAAACATCGCCATTTTTCTTGAAAACAATTAAACATATACCAATATGTTGAATTACATTCTGTAAGTAGTGTTGATATACTTCCTTTTCCGTCCGGATTTGTTGGAAATCGTTTATAACATCATTGAAAGCTTCTTTTAATCCATCATATGCAGCACCCAAACCTTCAACCTGAAATGATCTGGTGAAATCGGAATATCTTATTGATTCCAAAAAATTCGTTAAATACCTGTTTGTGCTTTCTAAAAAATGAATTAATGAGAAAACTTGAAAAGCTACTATCATTATAATTAGAACAGGTGTAATATTGAATTCCATATTATAAATAACAAAAAATAACAGGAATATGGATAGAATTATAAAAGAAATTCTAACGATTATTTTAAAACGAAAATTTTTATAGACCATATTTTTCTAATCTTCTATATAAAGAAGTTCTTGTAAGACCAAGTTCTCTAGCTGCTTGTGTGATATTACCTTTATTTTTTGTTAATACTTTTTTAATTATATTTTTTTCAACTTCTTCTAAATTAAGAGTGTCGAATTGAATTTCTTCTGTGTCCCCTTCCGTAGTACAAAGTAAAAAGTCAGAAGGTTGTAAAATCTTTGAATCGCTCATTATCACGCATCTTTCCACAGCATGCTGAAGTTCTCGGACATTACCAGGCCAATTATATTGTTCAAGTTTTTTAATGGCAGCCTGACTGATACTTGTGATATTCTTCTTATACTTTTTCTTATAGTTCTCAAGAAAACTTTCAGCTAAAGGTTTAATATCTTCAATCTTATCTTTAAGTGGTGGAAGTTGAATCTCTACAGTATTTATTCGGTATAAAAGGTCCTGCCTGAATTTGTTTTCTTTTGCCAATTTATGAATTGGCATATTCGTAGCACAAATCAACCTGATATCTATTGACCGAGCTTTATTGGAGCCCACTCTTATAACCTCTCTTTTTTCCAAAGCAGTTAAAAGTTTCGCTTGCAAAGGTAAGGAAAGATTTCCTATTTCATCCAGAAAAAGTGTTCCTCCGGAAGCAATTTCCAGACGTCCCGGTCGATCTTTTTTTGCATCAGTAAATGCACCACGTACATGTCCAAACAACTCACTTTCAAACAATGTTTCACTTAAAGCTCCCAGGTCAACGCTAATAAATACATCATCTGCACGAGATGAGTTTCTGTGAAGAGCTCTGGCAACAAGCTCTTTACCTGTCCCATTTTGTCCTAAAATAAGTACACTGGCATCAGTTTCTGCCACTTTCTGAATAACCAAAAATACCTCTTTCATCTGCTGTGAATTACCTATAAACTCATGAAAAGGTTGGTCTAAAGTTGCACTGAGATCTTTCTGTTTAAAACGGAGATTTGTTGCTTCAGTTCTGAATTTTCGCAACTTGAGCGCTGATGATATGGTTGTTAAAAGTTTTTCATTTTGCCATGGCTTTATAACAAAATCAACGGCTCCTTCCTTTACGGCTTTAACTGCTTTTTCAACATCCCCATAAGCAGTGATAAATATTACTACAGCGTCAGGATCGATCTCAAGTATTTTCTTCATCCAGAAGAAACCTTCCTGCCCACTTATCATATCTTTTGAAAAATTCATATCTAAAAGTATAATATCATAATTTTCTTTATTCATCATTTCAGGTATTAACTCAGGATTATTTACTGTATGAATTAATTCAACATGCTGTTTAAGAAGTAATTTCAGAGCAGTTAAGATGTCTTCGTTATCATCAACTACCAGGATCCTTCCCTTCCTTCTTTCCATTGTTGTCTCCTTTATTTAAATAGAATTATTATAAAATAAAAAACAATTTCTATTATTTTCCTATTTCACGTCAATACCTTTGATAAAAAATGTTCGAATACGTACGATTAATGTGTCGGAATCGTACGGTTTAATGTAATTTGACACTAATTTAAGTATTCCAAAAATAAAGAGATAAGTTAGATGGCACATAAAATGCTTCTATTTCTCCAGATTGAAAAATAAGGTAGGATATATATGGATAGGATAATTGAGAAAAAACGCTGGACACCCAAAAAAATAATATGGATGTCTTTAGGCGCAGTCTTCATTATCATTGTTTTTTATAGTATATTTTTTGGGGATAGAAGCTCTAAACTTAATGTTAGAATTGAAAGAATTACAATTGAAGAAGTGAAAAAAGATTTTTTCCGAGATTATATTTCCATAACCGGGACAGTTTTTCCTATAAGAACCGTTTATCTGGATGCCTTAGAAGGTGGAAGAGTAGAGGAGATTTTAATTGAGGAAGGAACCATTGTTCAGAAGGGTGATGTAATTCTTAGACTAAGCAATACAAATCTTCATCTAAGTATTATGAATAGGGAAGCTGACCTGGCTGAGCAAATGAACAATTTGAGAAATACACGCCTGATGATGGAACAGAACAAATTAGATTTAAAACAACAGATTCTGGAGCTAAATTATAGAGTTGAGCAAAAAAGGAAAGAATACGAGAATAAGGAATCCTTATATGAAAAAAGATTTATCTCTAAAGAGAATTATGAAGATACAAAAGATGAGTATGAATATTTTTTAAACAGAAAGGAACTTATTATTGAGACTCAGAGACAGGATTCTCTTTTCAGAGAAATCCAGGTATCCCAACTTGAAGGATCTGTTCGGAGAATGGAAGAAAATTTTAAACTTGTTCGCCAAAAATTGGATAATCTTTCTGTAAAGGCGCCTGTTACTGGGGAGTTAGCCTATGTGAATGCGGAAATTGGAGAATCTAAATCCCAAGGTGAACGGCTGGGACAGATTAATGTGATGGATTCGTTTAAAATTCAGGCAGAGATTGATGAATATTATATCTCCAGGGTAAATAAAAATCTACTTGGTGAATTCGAATTTGCCGGGCAAACTTATAAATTGGAAGTTAAGAAAGTATATACTGTGGTTAGAAACGGAAGATTTTCTGTGGATATGGTATTTATAAATGAAGTACCTGAACAAATAAGAACAGGTCAAACCTTCAGGGTAAAACTAGAATTAGGTACTCCTAAAGAAGCAGTTCTTATTCCCAGAGGTGGCTTCTATCAGACGACTGGGGGACAGTGGATTTTTGTTGTTGACGAATCAGGTGATTTTGCAATTAAGAGAGACATAAGGTTAGGTAGTATGAATCCTAAATACTATGAAGTTCTGGAAGGTTTGGAGCCAGGAGAAAAAGTTGTTATTTCAAGTTATGATAATTTTGGCAGAGCTGATAAATTAGTTTTAAAACAATAACAAACGGAGGGAAAATGATTAGAACAAATGGTCTTACAAAGATCTATAGGACAGACGAAGTAGAAACAACCGCTTTAAATAAGGTTAATTTTGAAGTTAAAGAAGGTGAATTTGTAGCGATTATGGGACCTTCAGGATGCGGGAAATCAACATTATTAAATGTTGTTGGACTTCTTGATAATCCAACAGAAGGCGAATTATATTTTCTTAATGAAGAAGTTTCCCAATACAAAGAAAAAAAACGTACAAACCTGAGGAAATCCAATATTGGTTTTATTTTCCAGAGTTTTAACCTCATCGATGAACTTACGGTTTATGAAAATGTAGAGTTACCACTTCTATATCTGAAAATGTCTTCTTCTGAAAGGAAAAAAAGAGTTGAAGAAGTTCTTGATCGTATGAAGATAGCTCATAGACGTAAACACTTTCCCCAACAATTATCAGGTGGTCAACAACAGCGTGTAGCAGTTGCCAGAGCAGTTGTAACTAAACCCAAATTATTACTTGCCGATGAACCTACTGGGAATCTCGACTCTGCTAATGGTGAAGAAGTAATGGACCTTCTTACTCAATTAAATGAGGAGGGAGCAGCAATTATTATGGTAACTCACTCCCCTTCTTTTGCTGAATATTCTCATAGGATCATACAACTTTTTGATGGGCATATAGTTACAGAAAATATCCAGAAAGAATTCCATCTTTAATATAAAAAAATCCTAAGCTATTAAAAAAAGAATTGAAAATTTTCATTCGGATTTTCAATTTTTATAAGCTTTCACTAATCTTCTTGGGGGAGTAATGCTAAGAAATTACATTAAAATTGCTATAAGAAATCTATCTAAAAAGAAATTCTATACAGCAATAAATATAATCGGTTTGGCTATAGGTTTAACCTGTACAATATTAATAGGGCTTTTCATAAAAAATGAACTTTCTTATGATA
>JAUXFF010000020.1 GCA_030620155.1 Candidatus Cloacimonadota bacterium
ACTGGATATCTTGTTTTGCTGCATTTTTCCATCGAATAAAAAGCGCTGAAGCATTTCTGATGCTGAATGTAATGTACCGTCAGCAGTACGGATATTATCAGCATACTCTCTTATATATTTTATGACAGTCTGATCTTTATTAAATTCTTTTATATCCTGTTTGAAATAGGTAAAGTGCGTATTTATTCCAACTTTAACTTTCCCTGAGCAAGGTTCTTCTTCTTCAGTAATAAGTTTTAGTAATGTGGTTTTTCCACATCCATTAGCTCCGATAATTCCTATTCTTTCCATTTTTTGGAATATATGACTGAAATTCTTAAAAAGATGAATTTCTTCATAAGATTTACTGATTTTACGAACTTCTAAAATGGTTTTACCTAATCTTTTTGTCTGAAAAGAAATATCTAATTCAGTCATGTTAGTTAAATATGACTTATCAATGAGCTCCTTTACCCGGTCAATGTGTGTTTTCGGTTTGGAGGTTCTGGCTCTAGCTCCGCGATGAAGCCATTTTAATTCTTTTCTTAATTGAGTAGCCCTACGTGTTTCCTTGCGCTGCAGGTCTTTTAATTCAAACTCTTTTTTCCTGAGATAATAGGAGTAGTTACCTTCATAAAAATGTATCTTCCCATCCACGATTTCCATTATCTTGTTACTTACTGCATCCAGAAAATAACGGTCGTGAGTAACAAAAATTATTGTACCTATGTATTCTGACAGGTAATCCTGGAACCATTCAATTATTTCGATATCTAGGTGATTTGTTGGCTCATCGAGCAACAGAATATCAGGATTGTCCATTAAAACTCGAGCCAAATCCAGTCTTCTTTTTTGTCCTCCGGATAAGAATTTTATTTTTTTAGTGTAATCTGTAAAACCAAGTTTTGTCAGGAAGGTTTTAGCCTTAATTTCAATTTCCCAGCCATTTTTGGAATCAATTTGTTGAATAAGATTATGAAGTTCTTTTTCAAGGATATGGGATGGATTTATTTCTAACTGCTCGGAGATTTTATAATATTTACGAAGTAATACAAATTCAGGATGGTCGCTGTAGTAGACATGTTCGTAGATTGTTAAATCCGGATTTATTTCAGGGATTTGAGAAAGATACCCGATACTGATTCCTTTTCTATAAGTAATTTTTCCTTCATCAGGAGATTCTTTGCCAATAAGCATTTTCAAAAGTGTAGATTTCCCGCATCCGTTGATTCCTAAAAGTCCTATTTTCTCGTTTTTATGAATACCAAAGGTTTCATTTTCAAATAATATTTTCCCTGAATAGGATTTTTTTAAATTTTCTATTGAAATAAGGTTTTTACTCAATATCTCTTCCTGAAGTTATTTTGATTAATGAACATATTTTAAGATTTTATACATCTGGGAATGAATTTTCTTGTTTGATGATAAAATTGTTGAATTGGAATAATGCCATTTTTGGTTTTCATAATTGGTTATTTTTCCACCTGCTTCTGTAATTATCAGGCTACCTGCAGCCATATCCCAGGGTTTGAGCTTTCTTTCAAAGAAACCATCCAGTCTACCGCAGGCAACATAACACAAATCTATGGCAGCAGCACCAGCTCTTCTTACTCCCTGACATTTTTTCATAAATGCAAGAAATTCCCGGATATAAAAATCTCCCTTCTCCCATCTATCATAAGGAAATCCGGTTGCTAAGAGGGATTGTGAAATTTTCGTGGTTTTCGAAACATGGATATTTTTACCGTTCAGAAAAGAACCTTTGCCATTTTCAGCCCAGAACATTTCGTTAAATATGGGGTTATAAACAACTCCGAATTTAATCTTTGATTCTATTTCTAATGCGATGGATACTGCAAAAAATGGATATTTATGAGTAAAATTAGTTGTTCCGTCCAAAGGATCAATAATCCATAACCTGGATGAATTTTTATGAGTTGCTTCACTTTCTTCCGAGAGGATGTTATCCTCAGGAAAGTTTTTGGAAATTCTATTTTTTATAAATTTTTCACTTTCAATATCAGTTTTTGTTATCAGATCGATTTTTCCTTTATATTCGATTTTTGTATGGTTTGAGAAATATCCTTTTTTGATGATTTCACCAGCGTCTAAAGCTAATTGTTTAATAAAATCCAGCACAAAAAACCTCTCATTTATTTTTTTTACCTTTAAGGAAATTTATTAATCTTCTTCTTTTCATTCTCCACTGGAAATAAAGATCATAGAACCAACGTAATTTTCTTAATCTTATTTCATTATTACAGTACAAGTTAAAAAAATCGTACCTGTATTTTTTCCAATATAATCTGCTTATATCCCTTATTCTTTTCATAGGGGAGAGCTCTTTCAGTTTATAGCGATTAAGATCGATCAGAACTAATCTTTTTTCAGCTTCATCACCTGCTATAAGAAAATTCGACAGATTCAGATCTCTATGCATCATCCCTGAATTATGCATTTTTTGAACATAAGAAGCTACTGCTTTTAATAAATCTTTGATATCAGTTCCAATATCATATTTTAAATGTCTCTTTAAAAATTTCCTGACTTTTATAAAAGGTTTTACTGATTCTGTAATAAAGTAACATTCAACAAGAAAACCCAGTCGTTTTTTTTCAATATATCCGATTGGCAAAGGAGTGTCTAAATTATGATGTATCAGGTGACAGGCAGCATCAAACGCCTGTTTTGCTTTTGATTTTTTTAAAGGGGATATTATAAAATTCAAAAAAGACCGATGCCTGCTTTTTTTAATTATTATACTTGAAAAACCAAATGGATTCTTTGCGTCAATTTTCTTCTCAAAAGTTACATTTACTACACTTTTATGGATTAATGTCTCCTTTGTTATCGTAGAGAGAATTTTCAATGAATTTATTTCCAGATATTCTTTGAAAAATGGATGACAATAAATTTTATATCCCTCTTTCTTATAAGATAGAAATGTATCAAAGTAATTGGAATCAACTTTATTTTTTATCTGAATATTCATAAATTACCCTAAAATTTTATAATGATATTCAAAAAATCAACATAATATGATTTGAGCAAGGTTTTTTATTTATATTATTTGTAATGATCAGAATTAGTTAAAATCTGATTTTTTTAGGTATTAAAATTTGTTGCTAAAAAATAAAATATTTGACACAGAATTATGATATAATGTAAATTAGTTCCAAATTAACAAAGGAGATAATATGCAATTACATCACAAATTTATAGAGACTGCAAAAACCTACGGTAAGAAGGTTGCAGTTTATGACCAGGCTACAGGTAAGGACATAGTTTATGAAAGGATGTTATTAGCCTCATTGATTTTGATGAAAAAATTCTCCAAGTATAAAAGTCAATATATAGGAGTAATGGTGCCAACCTCTGCCGGATGTATGCTATCCATTATAGGAGTATTAATGGCGGGTAAAATTCCTGTAATGATCAATTATGCAACCGGCGCGCGGGAAAATTCTGTTTATGCTCAAGAGAGGTGTAGTTTCAAGACTATAATTACAAGTAAGAAATTGTTGGAAAAAATTAATGTTAAACCTATAGATGGGATGGTTTTTCTTGAAGATATTATGACAACCATTACAATAACTGATAAATTACGAGCCTTGTTAAAATCGAAGTTCTCAGTAAAATTAATACAAAAGGCTGTTCATAAAGGTTCTGAAGATGAAACATGTGTGATCCTTTTTACAAGCGGGAGCGAAAAAGACCCCAAAGCAGTGCAGTTAACTCATAAAAATATTTTTCACAATATTAATAATATCCCATTTGATATTGGCCCGGATGATATATTTCTGGCAAATTTACCACTTTTCCATGTATTTGGCATAACTGTGGATTTCTGGTTACCTATTACACTTGGTTGTTCTATGGTAGCCTATCCCAATCCCCTGGATTATCAAATTATATGCAGTCTTATTAGGGAATATAAGGTGACCATAATGGCTGCGACCCCTGCATTTTATTATGGGTATTATAAAAAAGCCAAACCCGGTGATTTCGATTCGATCAGGTTTCCTGTTGCCGGAGCTGATAAGCTCACTTCTCATATTTATGAAGGATTTAAGAAACTCTATAATATGGAAATCTATGAAGGGTATGGAACTACTGAAACCAGTCCTGTAATTTCATGTAATCGTCCTGGGGCTACTAAACCTGGCAGTGTAGGTAAACCATTGAATGGAGTAGAAGTAAAAATTGTTGATATTGATACAGATGAGGAATTACCTCCTAATAGAGAAGGGAAAATTCTGGTTAAAGGTGATCTGGTAATGAAAGGTTACCTGGGAGATATTGAAGAGACATCGTTAAGAATTCATAAAGGCTGGTATGATACCGGAGATATGGGTTTGATCGATGATGATGGTTTTATTTGGCATAGGGGAAGGCTGAAAAGATTTGTGAAAGTTGGCGGGGAGATGATTTCTTTAGTAAAAATTGAAAGCATAATGGAAAAATTTTTACCGGCAGAAGCAATATGTTGTGTAGTTGATGTTCCTAATCCTACCAAGGGAGCAGATATAGTTGCAGCACTTACTACAGGTGAAGTTGACAGGAAGCATATTTTAAAGCAAATGGCAAAAGAGCTCCCTGCAATTGCCATACCCAAAGAAATTCATGTCATTGAAGATATTCCCATGATGTCCAGTGGTAAAGTAAATTTCAGGGAAGTAGAAAAAATCTGTAGAGATTTACAGGACAATAATAAGAAGAAAAAAATAAAAAAATAAGTTAGAATTTATAGCTCAGATTAATAGAATTGAACCCGAGGTTCAATTCTATTTTTTTTGAATGATGATACTTGCAAATTAAATAACTAAGCGAACTCCCTACTATTGCTCCGACAAATACATCGCTTGGAAAATGTTGAGCAGAAGCTACTCTTAATGTAGCAGTTGCAGCAGCAGAACCGAATAGAAATATTGCCATTGGTGCACTTTTCCCAAAATTATGCATATAATAATAATATCCGAATGTAGCTATTCCAAAAGCTCCAGAACTATGTAACGAGTAAAATGAATGTTGATTGTTTCTTTTTTTGATATCACGTTTTTCATCAAACACAAAAGGTCTTTTCCTTTGTGTAAATGTTTTTGTCCATTTTCCAACTGCTGATTGAGTAACCAGGATTTCACTTAAAACCAGTAAATTATCCAGGAAATAATCAGCATCGTAAACAATGATCACACTTGAAACAAGTGTTAATAAATAAGTGTAATCACTAATATCTTTTAAATTTTGATCATAGGAAAAAGATATCCATCCATCAAACCAGGGAATATCGTCCTTTGATAATGAATTTAATTCTTCTTTGGTAAGATCATCTATGATTTTATCATCAAAGTAGTTATTATAAAGATCAATTGCTCCTGCTGTAGCTATGTAAGTAAGACAATTTAATTTGTTTATTTCAAAAGTCTGTGCATTTAAGGAAATAGTAATTAGTAAACAGAAAATGATCAAAAGTTTTTTCATAAAGTTTTATGGAAAAATATTATCTGAATGTATTATATTAAAACCATGGTTGCAACCATTATAGCCTTTATAGTATGCATTCTGTTCTCAGCTTCTTCAAAAACAACAGAAGCCTTGCTTTCGAAAACTTCATCAGTAGCTTCCATCTCTTTAATCCCGAATTTATTGAAAATTTCTATCCCGATTTTTGTATCTGTATTATGAAATGAAGGCAAACAATGCATAAAAATTGTATCAGGGTTACCTGTTTTTTGCATCATTTCTTTGTTCACTTGATATTTTTTAAGTAAATTAATCCGTTTTTCCCAAACCTCTTTTGGTTCTCCCATGGAAACCCAGACGTCAGTATAAATGACATCAGCGTTATTAACTCCTTGCTCTATGTTATCTGTAATCATTATTTTAGCATTGGTCTGGAAAGCTATTTCCTTACATTTGTAAACTAAGCTTTTGTCAGGTTGATTATTTGTGGGAGCAACTATCCTGATATCCATACCAAGCTTAACTCCACCGATGAGTAAAGAATTTGCTACATTATTTCTACCATCACCAACGTACACAAATGTCATTTTATCATAAGCTTTGTATAAATATTCTTTAGCAGTGAGAAAATCTGCCAGAACCTGGGTGGGATGGTATTCTGTTGTAAGACCGTTCCATACCGGAACTCCTGCATATTTACCCAGTTCTACAACTATTTCCTGCCCGAATCCACGATATTCTATTCCATCGTACATTTTGCCCAACACTCGCGCTGTATCTTTCATGGTTTCCTTATGACCGATCTGACTTCCTGTTGGTCCTAAATAAGTTACATGAGCTCCTTGATCAAAGGCTGCCACTTCAAATGCACATCTTGTCCTGGTTGAAGTTTTTTCAAAAATGAGGGCTATATTCTTTCCTTTAAGTTTTTGTTGTTCAGTTCCTGAATATTTAGCTTTCTTAAGATCAGTGGACAGATTCAGCAAAAACTTGATTTCTTCAGGTGTAAAGTCTAATAATGTCAGGAAATTTCGACCTTTCAAATGGATTTCCATTTCTTACTCCTGTGATTTTTTTTGCAGAAAAATTTAATTTGATTTTTTAAGCAAGAGATTTATAATGAAAAAGATAAAAAAAAAGCGAGGATTTCTCCTCGCTTTCAAATAAGGTCTTTGCTTATTTCAGTAGTACGATTTTTTGCGTGGAAACAGAAGAAGCTGTTTCTAATTTAACCAGATAGATTCCACTTGATGTTCTAAGACCGGAATTATCGATTCCATTCCAAACAAAGCTTGAATTATTATTTACCATTTCATTATTAACTATGGTTTTAACAAGCTGACCCTTGATATTATAAATTCCCAGTGTAACCGGATGTACTGCATCTTCAGAATTGATCTGTAGTGAAATATTGGTTGTCGGGTTAAAGGGATTAGGATAAACCTTAAGATCACTGTGTGATATGATATTTACAAGATTATCCTCGGAACTGACATATTCAAAGAATCCTTCTCCACCGAAAACTCCCATATCATTGGTTAATGTTCCCATTGCAGGCCAGAGTGCAAATCCGGGATCAGCAGGATCTTCGATATCATAGTATTCTTCAGCAGGATTACCGGCATCAATACATTCGGAATCCTCCGTTAAGTACCATAAAGCATTATAACCATTATATTCCGGTCCGTTTCCAGTTGAAGGTTGTTCAAATAAAGGATCAACATCAATATTACCTTCTCCTGTATAGCCTCCTGAAATACATGTGTAAGTAATAGTAGGACCACCGCCAATAGCATTGAACATATTACCGTCATGAATTATAATTGAATTCATTATTACAGGTGAAGAATTGAAAATAAATATACAGCAGCTACTGGCTTGATTGTTGGCTATTGTATTATTAATAATTGTTGGAGCAGAACCGCTTTTTACGCTGAACGCTCCTGCAAGAGCTGAAGCACTTCCGTTATTAACAATTAAATTATTGGAAATAATTGGACTGGCTCCATCACAGGAAATACCACCGGTGAGATTAGTGTTAATATTATTTGCAATAACATTCTTGTGGATATAGACATTGTTTGAACCTATAACATCAATTGCAGTACCTTTATTAGAACTGGAAGAATTATTAATAAACCAGTTTTCGATTATTTCTACATAAGAATCGTATTCAATTTGTATACAAGATGTGGACACATTTGAGAATATACAATTATTTATGATATTATCTTCCTGTGTATTACTGAAAAGGATCCCGTTCCATTCGTCATCTGAATAGAAAGTAATTGTCTCTTCATCTCTGGCATTTGCAGATAACTTACCATTAACTTCAATCTGGCTGTTATTATTGATAGTTATTTGAGTCCCTGCTCCAATTTCCAATTCACTACCCTCAGGGATCCAGGCATCACCAGTTATTGTATATGTTCCGTAATCCGGATTCCATATTCCGGAAAGAGGTCCTTCAATACTTGTACCATCAGTAACAGTGATATAGCCTTCCAATGTAGTTTCAACAGTTTCTTCACCATCAGTAATTCGAAGGGTTACATTATATACTCCCTCAATCTCATAAAAGTGGTAGGGATTTTCCTCAGTTGAATCGAAAGTTCCATCTCCATCAAAATCCCATTCCCAGCTGTCAATATTACCTGTAGGAGAAACGGAATTACTCTGGAATTGCACACCAAGGGCAGGTGGACCAGTTTGGACATTAGAAGCTATAATAGCAGTCAATTCAAAGGAAAGAAGTGATTCTTCGATTGCAGGTTGGACACCGGAAATATAATTGTCATTATAGAAACAAACATTATTCCCTCCAACTACTGCAAATAAGGGAATATAACCATTACCAAAAGCACCAGAGCTTCCTAATCCAGTATAGTAGGTTCCTCCCCAGTTTGTTTGTGATATGAAATAAACATTATAAATGGGATAATATTGATCCCACAGAGCTTGAAAGGTCGGCGCCGCCGCCACACAGCCACCTCAGCCTGTACCTCCCCAGAACATAACGACAGTTGTCCCAAGTGCAGTTAATTCATAAATGCTGTGGTAATCACCGAGATTATCTGTCCAGGAGTAATCAGCCACAACCTCACCGACTTCATAGACTCCGAGAAGTGCTGCTGATACAATGAACAGAACTAAAAAAAAGATTAATTTCCTCATTTTAACTTCCTTATATTTTTAAATTATAAATTTTTATAATTCCTTGGTTTATTTTAACATAATAATTTTTTGTGTGGAAACAGAAGAAGCTGTTTCCAATTTAACCAGATAAATTCCACTTGATGTTCTAAGACCGGAATTATCGATTCCATTCCAAACAAAGCATGGATTATTATTTACTATTTCATTGTTAACTATGGTTTTAACAAGCTGACCCTTGATATTGTAAATGCCAAGTGTAACCGGATGTACTGCATCTTCAGAATTGATTTGTAGTGAAATATTGGTTGTCGGGTTAAAGGGATTAGGATAAACCTTAAGATCACTGTGTGATATGATATTTACAAGATTATCCTCGGAACTTACATATTCAAAGAATCCTTCTCCGCCAAAAACTCCCATATCATTGGTTAATGTACCCATTGCAGGCCAGAGTGCAAATCCGGGATCAGCAGGATCTTCGATATCGTAGTATTCTTCAGCAGGATTACCTGCATCTATACATTCGGAATCTTCTGTTAAGTACCATAAGGCATTATAACCATTATACTCAGGTCCGTTTCCAGTTGAAGGTTGCTCAAATAATGGATCAACATCAATATTACCTTCTCCTGTATATCCCCCTGAAATACAGGTATAACTGACTTCAGGATCACTTCCAATAGCATTAAATATGTTCCCATCATGAATAATGATCGAATTCATTATAACAGGTGAAGAATTGAAAACAAATATACAATTACTTGCTTGATTGTTGGCGATAGTGTTGTTTATCAATGTTGGAACAGAACCGCTTCTAAAACTTAATGCACCGGCTATTGTTCCGCTATTGTTCACAATCAGATTGTTGGAAATAATCGGGCTGGATGCATCACAGGAAATACCACCAGTTAAATTAGTATTAGCATTATTAGCAATTATATTTTTGTGAATCAGGACATTATCAGAACCGATAATATTAATTGCAGTACCCTTATTAGAACTGGAAGAATTATTAATAAACCAATTTCCTATGATATCAACAGAAGAATCATATTCAATTTCAATACATGAATTGGAAACATCTGTGAATTCACAGTTTGATAAAAGATTATTTGATTGTGTATCACTGAATAAAATACCTTCCCATTCAGTATTTGAAGAAAACGTTATTGTTTCACTTCCCAATGCGTTTGCTGTTAAATTACCGTTAACAACGATCTGGTTGTTGTCCAAAATAATAATTTCAACTCCAGGTGAAATTAAAAGTTGATCTCCTTCTGCAATAGTAACTTCATCAGTAATCACATAAGGATTAAAATCAGGTATCCAGAGACCGGAAAGATTACCTGTTATATTTAAGCCATCTGTTACAGTTATAAAATCCTCTACAGTTGTTTCAGCATATTCACCTTCAACACATATCCTGAGAGTAACATCATAAGAACCAGGTTCATCGTAAAGCCAATATGGATTCTCATAGTTAAAGTCAAAAATTCCATCACCATCAAAATCCCATTCCCAGGATTCTATGCCTTCTTGTGGGAAGGAGACACTTGTAAATTGAACTCCTAAATAGGCTGGACCTTCTGTAATATTTGCTGTGAACATTGGTAGAAGACCACTGAAACTTGTAGAAGCACCCTGAAATATCTCTTTATTTCCTGAAAAAGTTTGGACAAGAACAGAAGCTTTAAGATTTACCAGGTCCCAGGAGGGATCCATTGTAACTGAATGCTCATAAGTTCCTGTCTCACCAACATCAGTCAGGCCAAATGTTTCATAATCATAACTTAATGCAACACAGAACCAGTCATCATCAAATTGATAGGTCAGAATATAGACAATTTTATTGTTAGTTGTTGTAATATCATCAGTAAGTTCAACATCTGCTTGAATTAAAATTTCATCTCGACTGGTTATCGTCATTGAAACTTCGATAGCTAATGGGCTATCAGTATTAATAATTTGATTATACTGCGGTTGATAATTCATTGAGCCACTTGGATAACCACCGACAACATCCAAATAGCCATTAAATTGTGCATGTGGTATTCCACCAACTCCATACAATGTAGCTCTTGTGGAATAACCTGGGCTGGGATTAGGTCCGCCTAATTCCCAGATTATTGGGATAACATTGTCATTATCTGTGTATAAATTATGCAGCCCTGACCGAGCTGAGGGACAATACGGTCAGCCTGAATAATTGCTGAAAACCTCACCAATAACCTGTATCTGGGTTGCGAATACTGAGGTTAATAAACAAATGAATACAAATGTCCAAAATATGCGACTTTTCATTATTTTTTCTCCTTTATCTCATTAATATTTATAAGCCTTAGGCTTACAAGTCCGCCATTATTTAAGGAGGACTTGTCCGCCAATTCTTTTCAGGAGGATTTATCCTCCGTAGTTTTAACGTAGGAGGATCATTTTCTTTAACTTAGAACTGGTTGGACCTTCCAATTTATAGAAATAAATTCCGCTTCCAACTGGTTTATTATATCGATCTTTTCCATTCCATAAAACATTGTTCTTCCCGGTTTGAAGATGATTAAAAGTATAAATCAACTGTCCTTTAATATTGTAGATGTTTATCACAGAATTAGCAGCTTCATTTTCAGTTAAATTGTAAGTAATTTTAGTTTCGGGACTACGACTGGCTACTGCTGGTTTAAATGGATTAGGATAATTTTGGCTGAGTTTGAAAGAGTTTTGCACAACTTCTTCATCAGAGTTCAGAGCATCTTCAGTTGCGAAACTGAAATCAATTAAAACAGGTTCAGTTAAGGATTCCGAATTGAAATAAAACTGATAAGTAAAACTACCTGCCATATCATAGATACTAATAGTAGTGTGAATATCAAATTCTTCACCACTTTGGATTTCTTCATACCATGGTCCCCATCCGACCATATAACAGAGGGCACCATGACACCAGAGCATACTCCATGGTGCAGGCATTCCTTCAGTGGTTACATTAATAGTGAAAGTTTCAGTTTCACCGGTATTGGTAACATAGAAAGTTCCACAATCGAAAACATAATTTCCCTCAGTTTCATATGCAGGACCAACTTGATCAGGTTCGAAAGGTACATTAACAATTAAATCTGCAAAAAGGATATTTAATCCTAAAAACATAAAAAACAAAATAAATAACTTTTTCATAAGTAACTTTTTTTTTATTATTCATACATTAAAAAAATGTAGTAATTTCCAGGCGAACACCTTCAAATTCAGGTTGGTTCTTACACACACCGTTTCGGCAGACTTTTCCAGCTTTTTCTTTGCCCATAAATAAACGCACATCAGTGCAACTGAAGATATAAGCTGCAATCTCTCCGCCTATCCAGAAATCACCATCTTCCGCATCATGCGAATCACCTGCCTGGGTTTCAACTATTAATGATAAAGAATAATCTTTATAACCGATTTCGGTTTGAAGTTTTGGCTCATAATAAGATTCGACTTCTTGTCCCTGTTCCTTTTCTTTATATTGATATTCTGTTTTAATAATAACAGGCATATCTTTAACAATAAAATCAAAAGTAAGAACAGGAGTGATTTCCTTTTTCCAATTAGTATTATTTTTATCCAACTGTTCCAACTGCTCATATTCTGCTTTGATAGTAAGAAAATCGAATTCATGTTTGAATTCTGAATAAAGATCAGACTGCCTGATTGAAAAATCGCTTGTCCATCCCTCACTATAATTTACAACAAATTCATTTTCATAATTTGGAAGAAAACGGATCTCACCCATCATCCCTTCCTCATCTGAACCCGGAGTATAGCTGTAATATAGAGGTTCTTCGCTATGGTTAGCTGTGGGAAGATCAGAAATTTTATCATCAAAATTCTCATAATTCTTATAAGCCCCGCTAAAAGTGAATTTATCAAGATATAAAGAAAAATTGGAATATAAAGCTGAGCCATCTATGTCTTCTTTATTTCTGAAGAAATATTGTTTGCTATCAGCATATTCAGCTGAAAGTTCAAACAAATCTGTTTGGAATTTGATTCTTCCTGAGATGACATCTTTTTGGTTAAAGTCTTTATTTGAATATTTAGGTTCACCTGCGTCAGTAGTATCAATAAAGTCCAATTTCTGATTTTCTTGGTGCATTACATAACTGGTTCCTAATTTTAGGAATTCGGTAATATTATATTCAAAATCAAATGCTCCTACATTGTCTTTTTTATCTTTTTCTTCATAAACCGGACTTTCATTTTCCATCAATCCGTAAAAAAGCTGCATTTGCCATTTATCAAAGTAAGCATTTGTATAAAGTCCGATTAGACTTGAATCCTCATCAAAATCTTCATTATAAAAGCAGTTAAGGATCATTCCGGAACCAATTGATGCATCGAATGTACCTGCCCTGATAAGCCAATTATCTGTTTCGAATAAAGCGTAATATTCTTCAAAGTAATTTTCATTTTTCTCATCGTGAGTATCATAAATTGTGAGAGCAAACTGATCATATTTAGGATGATAATACTCATATTTCAATCCTACTCTGAATAATTTGTACTGAAATTGGAGCTGAAGTTTGTTTGAAAAATTACTTTTATATTCATCATCAAAAGTATCTTCATAATTTTCAGTCATTTTGCGATAAATAAATTCAAGTTCATTTACTCCGGATATGGAATAATTCTTTTCAGCCAATAATGCAGTAAGTATAAAGGTTAGAATAACTATCACCAACACTTTTTTCATTATTTCACCTTTTAGTTATTAGTATCTTCTGGTAACGGATTTTCTTCAGTAATAGCAGGGAGTTCTTTATTCTCTTCGTTTCTATTAATCCATTTCTGTATGACTTCCTCATAATGTTCTTCATCACCTCTTTGATAACCGGTATGGTCATAGATTATTATTCCGTCCGGTGCTATCATAATTGTACGTGGAATATTTACCACATTGAACATTTTCTGCACAGTTTTATTGGGATCAAAAAGTGAATAGAATTTGTACTTATTCGATTTGATATATGTTTTAGCCTTGTCCTTTGTTCGTGGTTTATCTGTACAGATTGTTACAACAACAACACTATCATATTTTTCATGAATATCATTTAATTTTGGTAAAGCTTTTTTGCACGGTTCACACCAGGTTGCCCAGAAATCCAGGATCACAAGACCTTCTTTTTGAAAATCAGAAAGACTGACCTTTTTCCCTTTGAGGTTTTCCAGTTTAAAATCAGAAGCTTTTTCAATAGCAAAATTTTCACTCAGGAAGAGTATCATTAATACAGCAATGATGATAGGATATTTTTTCATATTTCTTTACTCCTTAGTTACTTAATGATTTTTCTATAACATTATAAACTTTACATGTATTGCTATTATAAGGGTCTTCTAAAGTCTGAACCCAGACTATCAAAGTTATATCATCCGGGAGATCTGATAAATCTGTTATAGCGAATTGGATCGGGTCATCAAAATTGCTGTCGGAAAGAGAAATTTCTTCTCTTGCCCAAACAACATTATGAAGATGGTCGCCATTAAAATTATAATATTCAGTATTAAAATCTTCCAGAATAACAAATTTAAGATAAAGATCATCCGTAGAAATGGAAGTTTCCACATCCAGAATAACAGAACCGGTAAGTTGGTCTGCTTCGAGAGAAGCTTGTAAATCATACAATTCTACTGTTGGTGTTTCATTCATAATTGGAGTAATTACAGCGTCAATATCTTCTTCAATTTCTTCGGAAGCTCCTTCAATAATGGCTGCATTACCATGAATTATTGTTAAAGGTAAAACACCGTGACCTGGGTAGTAACTGAGAAGTTGCATATTACCGCAATCCAGGGCATCCCCTATATGGTATTCGGTATATTTCAATCTGCTGCTGTATTTGAATCGTAAATTATGCAAAGCGTTTTCAACTAAAGGACAATAAGTGCATGTGATTGATGTAAATAACTCAACCAGGATTTTTTGAGAACCTTCCTGGTCTCCATAAAATTTGTATTCATCATTTTCTTTGATTAAGTAATCAAAAAAAGTTGTATCTGCCAAAACTTCTCTGCCTTCGGAAATAGCTGTAAAATTCCAATGTGAGGATAAATTTGAATTTGAAACAAAAATGGAATCAGTATGAAGAGTTACATTTTCTCCATAGAACAGAAATTGGGTCAGATATTCTACCATTTCATCTTTTCCCCAACTACCGTTTTTATAATCATCTGAAAAAAAGACGCTGATCTCCTGGTAATTAAATTGGTTAAGATTTTCTAAAGCATCTTTAAAGGAGGTAGAGAACTGGTCAAGTCCTAAATCATAATCCTTAGGTTCAAAAGTATGTTCAAATCTATCACAGGCAAAAATCAATAAAATTGTTGCAATAAGTAAAATTACAGTTTTTTTCATTTATTCCTCGTCCAAATTTTTTAACATATTCAGAACCATTTCTTTTGTTATTAGTTCCGGTAGAGTAATCGGGTCATCTTTACCGGGGATATAAAATACATATAATGGTACTCCGGCTCTTTTGAACCTTCTAAGCCACTCATCGATAATTTCATTTTTTTTGGTATTATCGCCTACAAGAAGTTGTACATTTCGCTCCATAAAAGCTTCATGTATATCATCCTGAAAAAGAACTGCAGTTTCATTGGTTTTACATGTTAAACACCATTCGGCTGAGAAATCGATAAAAACAGGTTTTCCCTCGTCGCGATATTTTTCCACAAGTTCAGAATTGAATTTTTGCCAGCCAGCATGAACATGATCTTCATATCCTATACCAGCAGAGTTACCACTATCTTCAAAATGAAGAGTAAGAAATCCTGCACCTATTGCAATGAAAAGTGCAATAAAGGTTGCGATCCACTGTTTCCTTTGAGAAAATTCCGGTCTGGCAAAACGACCGTAGATCCAAGCTGCAAAGGCAAGAATGATAAGATAGAGCAGAACTTTGATGAGCCCGATACCACCAACCAGGAAATAAAGCGAACGAAGAAGATAGAGAGCTGTGAGGAAAAGCAGGAATCCCATCACTTCTTTAAATATATTCATCCATTCACCGGGTTTTGGGATTGCTTTAATCGCTTTTGGCCAGAATCCTAATAGTATGAAAGGGAAAGCTAATCCTAATCCGATCAACGTAAAAATCCCCAGGATCATGAAGGCAGGTTGTGAAAAAGCAAAACCCAGAGCAGGAGCGAGCAGTGGTGCCGTGCAGGGCGTTGCCAGAAGTACTGCAAAAATTCCGCTGAAGAAAGAACCTGCGTATCCACCTTTGGAAGATACTTTTGCAGCTGCAGTCATTCCGGGAGCACGGATGATGAAAACGTCAAACATGGAGAGCGCGAATACAAAGATCAATATCAATAATGCTGTTACGAAACCGGCACTTTGAAACTGGAATCCCCAACCGACCATTTCACCGGAAGTTTTTAATAAAATGATAACCAGTGCCAGAATGAGAAATGATACCAGAATTCCAGCTGTGTAAGCCATGGAATTTCTCAGGATTTGTTTTTTATCCTGCTGGCTTTGTTTCACCAGGCTCATTGCTTTGATGGAAAGTACCGGTAGAACGCAGGGCATCACGTTCAGGATCAATCCACCTAGAAAAGCCATAATCAGAAACTGCAGAATTGTTGAAACAGATTTGGATTCACTTGCTTCTTCAGATGCAGTTTCAAATTCAAAAGGTAACATGAGCTCTAACTCTTCGGGCATGAAACAGGATCCCGAATCCAGGCAAAGCTGGAAGCCAGCATAAATTTTGATATTTTTAATCTCGCCAACCTTTTTGTCATCAATTGTAAACTTCTTAATCAGTGTAACCTTATCGTGATATTTTACTAAACCATCCTTACTTTTTTCTCCTTCAGGATAAATTGTTGGCTCAAATTTGATTCCTTTAACCTCTTCCGTATCAACAAAAAAATAATCTTTCTGTAAAGTCTGATACATTCCTTTGGGAATTGTATATGTAACTTCAATCTGTGAACCAATAATCTTAGCAGTTACAACCTTAGCAGTTTCAAAAGGTTTTTCCTTATTAGAATCTTCCGCAATTAAGATTGAAGTTATCAATAATAATAAAACTAAAGCATATCGCATTTTTAACATGTGCCCCTCATAAATTTTAATATTATGAAATAATATATTTTTTTTTCATATTTTTTAAGCAATTTTTATTCCCTGTATTCATTTTTTTATATAATTTAAAGTAATAGTTTTTCCTTTTTAATGAATTCATTAACCGGTATAGCTTTTTCCCAGAATTCGTAAAAAGTTGAAATCAAAGTTTCTGCTATATCCGGGTGTTCAATTACCAAATAGGTAAGATTCTCTTCAGGATTTATTTTATTGATCATTGAGAACATTACGGTTGTAGTATCGAACACATGTAGTTTTATTGGAAGATGATATGAGACTTTTATCTCTTCACCATGATCTTCAAAACTTTTCATTTGACCTGCAAAGAATTGGAGGTTATCCTTTTCAACTTCGAAAATTGATTTGTAAATTACACCTTTTTTCATACTCTCCCACTGTTCTTGATGAATATCCAGTTCCTTATTCATGGCATAGGGTGGTTTACAGAATGATAATACGAATTCCTTTGATTCGAGTTCGAGAGTATGATGCTTTTTTATGATACTTGCCGGTGTACTGAAAACCTGGATAAAGTGTAAAGGAGAAGAATTGTTTATCTGGTGTTTATAAATCGGAGTTAAAGTTTCGGTGAGATCATTTAATTTTTGAAGTTTTTCTTTTTGATTTTCAATTATTTCTTCAAATGCTATTTTTGGACCCACAGCTTCGTATTTCCTTATTTTTCCCAATTTTTCAGAACACAATCCTTTTCGCATTAAATTAGTCAGAACAGTATAGATTTTTGAACGGTTAACATTTGTGCATCTGGAGATTTCTGTAGCAGTGAAATGTTGTTTCTTTAAAAGACATAAATAAACCTTAGCTTCATTCTCAGTAAGTCCTATATTTATTAGATCTTTTATATTTTCATCCAATTTTATCTCCTGGGTGAACATCAAATATAATGTTGCACCTTGGGGGACAACAAAATAATAGATGTTTTAATGTCAAATAAATATTAGCAATAGAATATTTTACCCAGTTTATAACCATCTGCAGCACTGCTGATTATACCTCCGGAATAACCGGATCCTTCACCGACAGGGTAAAGATCGGGAAGAGTTAATGAAGCAAAAACTTCTTTGTTTCTCAAGATTCTTATTGGTGATGAAGTTCTGGTTTCAGGTGCTAATAAAATTCCCTTTTTAACAAAACCTGGAATTCTTTTATCAAAAATTTTCAGCCCGTATTTCAGTGCTTCATTGATTTGTAAAGGTAATAGATTATTTAAGTTTGCTTTAAATATACCGGGATTATAGCTTGTATGGAGATCTGAAGAAGAAATTTCATTTTCCAGGAAATCTTTTGCAAATTGAGCAGGAGCAAAATATTGTTTATTTTTTTTAAAACATTTTTTTTCCATATTTCGTTGAAATTCAATTCCTGATAATATTTTGTTACCAAAATCTATTTTATTAACATTTACTACTATAGCGCTGTTAGAAAAATTATTGTTTCTATGAAGATAACTCATACCATTCAAAACCTGGAGGTTTTTTTCAGAAACCCCGGCAATGATAAATCCACCCGGGCACATGCAGAAGCTGTAGATTCCTTTGTTTTTGTATTTTGCAGTTAAACGGTATGTAGCTGGTCCGGTTAATGAAAAATTCGTTTTTTCACCATAAAATGCCTGGTCTATAAATTTTCTTGGATGTTCGATCCTTACACCGACAGAAAAGGATTTACTCTCTAAATTGATTTTTCCCGAGAGCATTTCAAAAGTATCCCGGGCTGCATTACCAATGGCTAAAATCAGTATTTCAGGCTGAAAAGTTTGATTATTAATTTGGACAGAATTTATTTTGTCATTCTTTAAATTAATGTCTTGAAGTTTGTGATTCCAGAAAAATTTACATCCTTTATTTTCGAGATGAATTCTGATATTTTGGATAATTTTTCTCAAGCCATCAGTTCCGAGATGGGGCAGAGCTTCATAACTGATTTTTTTATCAGCTCCGAATTGAATGAGCCAATTTATAACTTTCTCAGTATAAAAATCATGAGTTCTAGTTGTCAGTTTCCCATCGGAAAATGTACCTGCTCCACCTTCACCGAATTGTACATTACTTTCTTCATCCAATATACCTTTTTTCCAGAAATCGTTAACTTTATTAATCCTCATTTCCAATTTGTCTCCACGATCAAAAATATAAGGGAAAAATCCTTTTTCTACAAGTGAAAGTGCAGCGAAAAGTCCTGCTGGACCTGCTCCAATGATAAACGGATTTTCGCTCGATAATTTCCTTTGAGTTTGAATGTATGGTTTGGGATTTTGGTATTCTAAAACGTCAGGGTGCTTTAATGTTTTTGAAGGTAACTCAGCTAAGATCGTATAATTGAATTTCAGATTATTTTTCTTTCTGGCATCGATTGAACGACGGATAATTTTGAAGTTTTCTATTGATTTTGTTCTTAGTTTATTAGATAATGCTTTTTTAAGTTCGATTTCTTTTGAAATCGGAACAACTACATTTTTTATTAAATACAATATTTCTCCATGCAAATTTATTAAGTTTTTTGTATTCTTTTGGCATACATTTGTATGCTTATTTCATGCAAAAACATGTATGGTATGAAACCATTTTTGTCAAATATATCGTAAAATTAAATCTACTTTGAATTACAATAATTTAATTTAGTAGCGTTTCTTAGTGTTCTTTGCCATATTACAGTGGTTTTATAAAAGGCAGGTGGCAAAAAGAGCCACAAGACTTACACAGAAAAACACAGACGAATATAAATTTTGTGAAATAATAGGAATTAAAGTCAGTGATAAGTCAGTGTAAGTCAGCCTGCCCCGTTGGCTAACTGGGGTGGCTAATAATTAAACTTCTTGACTATATTTTCTGTCAAGAGAATCAAACGTATAAGGAAGGAGAATGAGAAAAATTAAAATTGTTATTACAGATCTGGATAGGACACTTTTTAAAAATGATCATACTATTTCCGAAAGGAATCTTGAAACATTATTTTATTTACAAAATAAAAACATTACTACTGTGATTGCTACCGGCAGAAATATTTTTTCTGCTAAGAAAGTTCTTCCTGATGATCTCCCCTTTGATTATTTAATGTTTTCTTCAGGATGTGGTATTATGGATTGGAGAAGTAAAAAAGTAATATTCAAAAATCATTTGACTAAGAAAGAAACCTTAAAAGTTGTAAAGATTCTGATTAAGCACAAAGTTGATTTCATGATTCACGATTTAATACCTGATAATCATAAATTTGTTTATTGGAGAGTAAATACAAATAATCCGGATTTTGAAAGAAGAATTCAAATTTATAAGAACCATGCAGAGGAATTATCATTACCTTTAAAACCACAAGAAGCCAGTCAATTAATTGCTGTTTTACCTTCTAATTCCAATGAGAAATTTTTAGATATTAAGAAAGAGATAGATTTTCTTAAAATTATTCGTGCTACTTCACCTTTGGATCATAGTTCAATATGGCTGGAAGTATTTCCAAAAGAAGTTTCTAAAGGTTTTTCCACTCAATGGCTGTGTGAGTATCTTTCAATTCCCAAAGAATGTACCCTGAGTTTAGGAAATGATTTCAATGATATTGATTTATTGGAATGGACTGAAAATAGTTTTGTAGTTGAAAATGCTCCTCAAGAATTAAAAGTTAGATTTAAAGTTACGGATTCCAATGAAAATGATGGTTTTTCAAAAGTTATAACTGATGTGTTATAATTTTCTTATACAAATAGTAAGACTGAATTTAACCTGACAAATATATGTTAATAATAAAGACTCTGATACAAAAACAACTACTTTTGGACTAGGAATTTGTGGTCGTCTTTTTTTTATTGCCAGATAATTAAATAAAAATATATTGATTTAATTTTAATTATCGTAATTTTTGGTAAGTACATGCTGGGGGTATTTTGGATCTATTCATCGAAGAAGAGATTAAAGAACTAAGGAAAAAGATTTCTTATCATAATAAATTGTACTATGAAAAAACAGAACCTGAAATTTCCGATTATGAATATGATCAACTTGTAATAAGACTGAAAGAGTTAGAGGAAAAATATCCTCAATTCAAAGATGAAACATCTCCTACTGAGAAAGTTGGTTCTGATATAGTTGAGAGAGAAAAAATTATACCTCATAGAGTGCGTTTGTATAGCCTGGATAATGCATATTCACTTGAGGAAGTTAATGAATTTCTAAATAAGATCGAGGAGAAAATAGGTTATTTTCCAAAATTTTCATTAGAACAAAAAATTGATGGATTCACTATAAATTTATATTATGAAGAAGGGGAATTAAAATATGCCACAACACGTGGTGATGGATTTGAAGGAGAAGATGTTACTGATAATGTAAAAAAAATAGTTTCGATCCCCTCTAAAATTAAATATTTAAAATCTATAGAAGTAAGAGGAGAAATTTATTTTCCAATAAAAGAATTCAAAAGGATAAATAAAGAACGTGAAAAAAAAGGTGAGAAAATCTTTGCAAATCCGAGAAACGCTGCTGCGGGAACTATAAAATTAAAAGATTCAAATGTTGTAGCTGGTCGTAATTTGAATGTATCTATTTATACAGTTGGTTTATTTGATAATAATCAAGTTGTAACTCAACAAAAATTATTGGGATTTTTAAAAGATAATGGTTTTAGAACCAGTAAATTCAATAAACTTGTTTCAAATTTTCAAGAATTGGAAGAATATTGCAATATTTGGGATAAAAAGCGAATAAAACTCGATTTTGAAATTGATGGAATCGTCATAAAAATAAATGACTTCGATCTTCAAAAAAAACTCGGTTATACTTCCAAATTCCCCAAGTGGGCTATCGCTTACAAATTCAAAGCAGAAGAGAAAAAAACCCAATTATTGGATGTAAAATTCCAGGTTGGCAGAACCGGTGCTGTTACACCTGTGGCTATTCTTCAACCTGTTTTTATTTCCGGGTCAACTGTATCAAGAGCCACTCTGCATAACGAAGATGAGATAAAAAGACTTGATATTAAGATTGGTGATTATATTAATATAATCAAATCCGGTGAAATTATTCCTAAAATAATAAAAGTAAATATTGAAAAACGACCATCAAATG
>JAUXFF010000081.1 GCA_030620155.1 Candidatus Cloacimonadota bacterium
ATGGGTTCGGCATGCCGTTCCCCTACGGTTTGTATTGTGGTTTCATTTTCACCCCATTAGAGACAGAACTTCTAACGGGGTTCATTTGTCTCTCATTCTTCATTATTCATTTTTCATTTGCTTTCCGGTACTCTGTGGTTACATTCCGGATAACAAAATTTCAAATATGGTCATTGTTAGGTCAAGGCGTTTTCTCACATCGGAAATATCAACAGACTCAATTTTCCTCAAGAATTTGATTGCTTTCAAAGATTCTAAAATTGCATGTTTTAGATCATCAGAATTTTCAAGATCAAGATTTTCCAATTTTTCACATATATGAACGATTTGATTAATGATATGTTGTTCAGAGGCTTCTACATTAAGATTTAATACCATCTGTTTTGTTTCAAATCTAAATTCCTCAAAATTGTTTTCAATGAAAACTTCCAGAGAAATTGAATCAAATTCAACCTCAATCCCATTAACCGTATAACTGACATTACTGATAAGTTCAAAAGTATCTTGAATATCCGGTAAATTAACTACATAGAATAATTTCTTAGTATTTAAATAAGGTAGATAGAAATTCCAGAGAATTGCATTTTCAACTACCGCAGCATCAGGTAGAGCATATATTATTTTAAAGCATTCGGGAATTATCTCTTCAACTTTAACCGGCAGATCCAGTACCTTTGATTGAACATTTATTTCAACCGGCAAAATCCCATTCGGTATAGGATATGTATTATCGGGTGTGGAAAAATTAAACATATTCGGAATTATTTCAGACACCATACCAAAGGTTGCTGCATTACATGATTTAATTAAATCATAAGCGAAATAAATAGTTTTTCCGTCTCCGTAATCCTGCTGAAATACACAGGGATGACCGTTTCCAAATTCACCTAAAATAGTTGATGTATCACAGCAGCATGTGCTCTGCTTGATCCTATATGATTTGCCGGAGGTATAAAAAATGCCACCTGCGGTAAGAAAACTTGTATCAAGATTTGCTGTAAGATTTTCATCCGGAAATTGACCGATATATTCCATTCCAAATAATTCAGGATCCTGTCCCTCACCGGTGAAATGGAAATATTGTGATGCAATAAGTCCTTTCCCACAGTAAACCTGCTCTCTCAATTCATCCGATATATGGTCATTAAGATTACTTGAATTTCCTGAGATAAAATAAACATTATATAGATTTGACCTTAAGCCATTGACAAAGTCTTCCTCTGAATTTACTATATCATATTTCGCTATATTTGAGAGTTCATCCTCCATAAACCGTAAGAAACATCCCATATTCTCATCCGAAGGATAATCATCTTCCGCATAATTTAAGTAGATTAACGCCCTTGGTAAATTTGATATGGATTTATTTACCTCTAAGGCAGGTTTAAGTTCAAAAGAGAATGATTTCCATATTTCCTCATTATTAAGATTATCATACCCCTTGTAATTGATTGTATGATCTCCATATTCAAGGGCTGTTATCATATACGGTTCAAGGTAATTTATCCATTCATCACTATTTATTCTAAATTGAGTATATGAATAACCTGATGGAATTAGTCCTTTATCCAATCCGCCAAACTCAATTTTTGTTCCTTTGATAAGAATAACCTTACCGTCTTCAACAGCAAAAGGTTCGTAGGTAATTTGTGTTTCCGGCGGCGTATCATCAATTGTTACGGTATAGGATTTGGCCGCTTCTTTATTTCCAAATATATTTTCACTGTAAAATTCAATTAAATGCCTTCCCTCAACATAACCGTCAAGTGTAAAAGGAAGATCATAAGTTAACCAGTTCCCATTATCAATTTTATATTTTGTCCATTTCACCCCACCTGCTTCATCAACGATAACAAAACTTATCGGGGTATGTGATGTTATAAAATTGTTTTCCGCCGTAATATATTTCGGTTCACCAATTTGAATCTCCGTAACCGGTGGATTATAGATCAGATAAATCTTAACAACTCCTATATCACTCTCATTCATTGCATTATCAACACTTTTACAATATAATATATGAAATCCCATTGGATAATCCGAGAAGTCTAATGATTTATTATATACATTCCAATCTTCCTCATCAACCTTATATTGATTAAATCTTATTCCCGTTTGATATTCGCCCCGATCTTCCGAGGTTATTGTAAATTTTGTATCCGGTGAAATAATATAAATATCAAGTCCCGGAAGATAATTTTTCGGTTCTCCAATTGAGATATAAGCAGCAGGCGAGACAGTATCAATATATATCCCTTCTTTAACCTGCGGTGCAAAAACACCATCAGAATTATATGCATTTATCTTTAGTCCATATTCACCGTCTTGCACATAATTAATTGTCGTACCATATTTGCCGTCCCAATTAAAGGTATGTGCTCCGACAGAAAGAGATTCATCATAACATATTTCCTTGACTGCATTATTATCCCTATCATAAATTTTAGCCGTAACATTCATATCAAGAGGGAGAGAAAAGGAAATTGCCGTATTTTCGTTGACAAGATAAGAAAACGGATTGGGTTCAACAGTTACATCCCGGATCTCAGGTAAAAGATCGGTATTCAATGAGATATATTTCAATGTCTCTTCGGTATGATTTCCGGCAAGGTCAACACCGTAAAATCTGCATAAATAGACTCCGGCATACGCAATTTTACCGTTGATCTTACCATTCCAATAGGTTGCAGTCTTATGATCATTCGTTTTTAATACCTCTCTTTTTATCTCGCTGCCGTCTAAATCATAAAGGTAGAAATAGACCTTACCCGTTTCAGATAGGGTTACATTTATATCCACTTTTGAATCCTCATCCGTATAGAATGGATTTGGAATTATAGTTAGTTCTGTTATTTCCGGTCTTATTGTATCTCTATAGACATAAGTTGTAGTATACGGTCTATTCTCAACATCCTTATATGTAACAAAAATATAATTATTACCCTCTGTGATAAGTTTCAGATCCGATGCAATAAATGTCATCATTTCGCTTTCAGAATCTATTTCTCCGGAAGTAAAAGTAAAGGTTTTTGAAACCGGTGGTGTTGTGTCGTTCTCTTCTAAAAAAACGGGATCATCATCAATAAATATCTCAAGATCATAACCCGAATCCATAAGTCCTGAAACCGTTATTGTGAATTCCTTTGTCGGTGAATCAATAGGATTTAATATCACCTTTTTCGGCGGAACAGAATCAAGCGGAACACATATTATTTCCGATGAAACATCCGCAGATAATGTAGAAAGCGTTCCTTCACTACTATGATCAGCAAAAATTGCACTAAGATCTTTCAAATTACCTTTTTTATCGATTGCATAGAGCGAAATAAGAGATGTATCATAAATTGTTCCTGTCTCCTCTGGTGTATATTGGTATATTAGACTTGCCGGCTTATTAAAATTTTCTATATTTTTATTGCAAGCAATTTTCACGAATGGTCCATAAGGTACGATATCAAGATCATAATCAAATTTGGAAGGATCAAGCGGTGTTATCGTAACAACATCCGGATCAGCAAAGGTCTCTTCTTCATAGTTCAATTTTATTCTATCATAAGAAACGGACACCGTTCCCATATTCGTATCTACATAATCACCGACATAGACATTTAAAAATGAAATATTACGACTCTCATCTTTATTAATTACCTCAAGCATCACGGTTTGCAATCCATTAATATCCGTAACATCCCACCGGCACAGAGTTCCGTTTTCACCTGCAGAACCGATCTCTTGCCATTGGTTACTTTTATAAATAAGTTTCCAATCTTCTCCGTCATGGTGGTAAACATTGTAATAATCTAAATCATCTCCAAAGGCTTTTCCCTTTATCTCCACAAATGTTTTTCCGGTTGCCATTAACTTCAATTTCAGGTTAAAGCCGGCATTAATATTATCGGGTGTTGGGGGATCTTTGCCTACTATGGAAAAATCATTATTGAGCGTATTATCCGGATAAAGACACTCAATTTCCCATTTATCAATAATCGTATAGGGATTATCTTCTTTATTACCATCTTTTAACCGGAAACATGACGAGTCAGTTCCTGCTGCGGCAGATTCCCATGGATAAAAATCTTGGTGATAATAAAAATCCGATTCCCCCGAATTATTTAATTCCAGAGAAAAAACTTTCGTATTACTTATCAAATATCCATCATTATCAAGCAATAATGGATCATCCCAAGAGTCCCATTTTGAATCATAATCACGAAAAATTGCTTTCAATTTAAAACTATTATTACCGAAATCATTTAAACTGAGTTTTATCCCCGAGGGATCGGAATCAGATAGAAATAAAACCGTATCAATGGGATTAATAATTACATTATTATAATAATCACTAGCATAACCTTCTAAATAAGTCAAAATATCATTTCCATCCTCATATAAATAACCACCAATTATTTCATCGTAAAGCAGTGTTCCCTGTTGATTTGAGATAATATTTTTTTGCCCTGTGTTAAAATCAATAGAATCGGCATCTACTTCATAAACCGGTTCTCCCGAATCGTATTCTCCTGGTGTAAAAGTACTATTTATAAGTGTATATTTTTCTCCCTTTTTAAAATCGGGGATAGTGTCATTTGTTGTATCAGTGCCAATATATCCTTTAACAAGATCAATTACATCAGTGTTCCAGTTTGTAACATCTTCCGATGTACACGGCCAGTTAATTGTATAAGGATTTATTCCGCCACTGGTAGGACTAATAGAGTAAGTCGTTGTAACCACTGCTGACTTTGCCCCTGGATTAATTCCAAATCCGCCTTCGGTTGGTGTAATAACAGGATTAAGTTCAAAACTTTCATCAAACAAATAATTTAAGCTCTCATCCGATACAATTGAATTATCGGGAAAACTCATCCATCTATTCTCGGCACATGTCTCACTGCCTGTACGACCTTCAATCTCATAAGAGAAATTATTTTCACCGATTCCCTCTTTGGTAATCAATTCCTCTCCGTTTTTCGTAATATCATTATAAACAGCACGGTTTTTATTCACGAACCCATACCAGGTATAGTATCTGTTGTTAACGGGATTAAGTTCCCATGACTTAAATTTCAAATTCTGGTGGATCATGACTCTATGACTACCACTATATATTGACCATGAGGACGTGTTCGATGCAATTAGTGTATCGCATTCATCGGTATCACCACTATAGTCAGCTCTCATGTTTTCGCCAAACGACATATATTGGGGTACATTAACCGTCCATGTCATCCAACCGATATGATATTCAACCTCTTTATAGCCGGTTACAATACCGAACCCTGTAATCGTTCCCGGTACGGTTCTGTCGTTGGACCATATACCGCCCAAACTGGTAAAGGTTCCTTCTTTTTCTGTACCATAACATTTCGCTACCCAGCCGATATTCTTTGCTCTTTCAGATATGTTAAAATTGCATTTCCCGTCAATAATATTATGCCAACCGGAGCGGGTGAAATCAGCCCAGCCCTTCTCACGATGAAACCCATCAAGTCTACAGTCATAATCATATCCAATTGCAAGTACCCTTGTTTTAATTAAACTTTTTATCCTATTAAAATGCCTATGCGCCTGAAGTGCAAACGGGACATAAGGATATGCGGTAACCATCTGTTCGCCCCCCAATGTTGCATTCCAGGTAAATTCAAGCGGCGGGAAATATCCACCTGTTGCAAATGATCTTATATAGAAATCAGATGAGGACTTAGCTATATCAACATTATTGATCTTTTCCCCTGTGGTTTCAATTTCCAAAAATGCGGTCGATGAACCCTCATACGGAATAGTATATGAAACGGTTACATCTTTCACTTCAGTCAAAGTTTCATTCAAATCTTCATTAAGCGTCGAAGCGGTAACCTTAAAAAAATAATTACCCGCCGGAACAAGATGAATTTTATCATCATAAGTTCCTGTCCATGAAATTGTTTTTGATACCCCGCCGTTGATCAATTCATCTTTCAATAATGTCGCAATTACATCTTCATGGGCTGTTTCGCCTTCATGAAAAACTTCAACCGTAACTTTAGAAAATTCGCTGACCTGAAAATCAATGGATGTAGAATTAAGATCTCCTTCATTGTAAGGGTAGAAAGTTGTAGGAACAGGCGTTTCCAGATCTAAATCGAATACGGTAATAACCGATAAATCCTCTCTTACCTGAAAATAACCGTTATTGTCGGTCCCGAGAGCGGTAATTACTACTTCATAATCTCCGTCATTGACGAATGATTTTGTATCTAAATATCTGCCATCCCATTCTACGGTTTCCGGAGCAGTCAGATCATTTAAATGTAACGGATTTGTGGAGGGATGAACTTTATCCAACCCAATAAATACATAGTTCGTATCTGTAAGACCATTCAGATTAAGATTCGGTATAACAAAATCTCCTGTTGTTTTAAACAGGAATTCCCTTTCCCCGTTCTCATAAGTAATATCAAAATTCAGACTGCCTGCTGTAAAGGTAAAATCTTCACCTTCCTCAATGCCTATTACTTCCGTATCGGTAAGATCGGCATCTGAAACAATAACTCCCGAGAATGTATTTGGACCCGCTCCCGTAGATTTCAAAAGGAAGTGCCATGTTTTCTCATTGTCCTGCCAGATATAATATCCTGTACTGTCAGCGTCTTCAATGACGGGGGTCCCGACATACGAACTTGAAGTAACATTTTCCTGATACTTGTGAAATACTAATTTGTTGCCTTCTTTTTTGATAATATCTATAGACACATTGGCATCCTTATTTTCAAGTCCGTACCCTATCTCAAGAACCGAACCGGAATTTTTCTCAAATGTTATCGGATTGGTAGAAAGGGTCATATTAATAACATTCGGATTTAATGGATCTCCATCCTCAACATTAATTTTCCTTAAAACACAGGATTTTTTTCCGTTCGTGCCCTCTTCTTCTGCAATTAACAAAATCGTATAATTTCCCGGATCAAGAGAATTTGTATCAAATGTTGCAAGAACACCTTCATTTTGCACATTCCTTGAAGAAATGTATTTCTGTCCATAATATGGATCTTCGGAATCATTCGTTCTGTAGATCAACGGAACGGAAATATTTTCCGTTTCCCAACCATCTAATGTCAATTCTTCATCTTTTAATTCCTCGGGAATAGTCGCAATTTCATCTTTTTTATAATAGAGCCGATATGCTCGAAAACCAAATATATTTGTCCAATCGGGGTCCATTGCACGCCCTTTAATTGTAACCCATCCGGAAATATTTTCACCCTCATTCGGATATGTGATCTCAGGAGGTACGGCATCCTTAATGAAATCGGCATACGCTACGGATTCATTACCCCTTGAATCGGTAGCTGTAACCCTGAATTGATATTTTCCCGCTTCCCATATTTCGGGAACGTCATAAAATATCTCATTTGTTTCAACCGTTGATCTGCCGGGTTCTGTAATCGTTTTAAGTACACTGCCGTCATCGGCATCCAGGACCTCAACTATAACTGTTATATTTGGACTATCCCTGTTTATTTCAGGGTCTCTTAACTCTGATAAATTATATCTTAATGTTGTTTGGTATGCCGGATCACTATCCTGTGTAACAAATGGTAGGGAGTGAATATTTGAGATCACAGGCGGTGTTCTGTCAATGATTATTCCCGATTTAACAAATCCGTCTGTTCTGTTGCCTGCATAATCCATAAGATTAACGGTCATTTTGTATTGACCGTCACGAGGAACATTAAACCCGTTAAATGAAAATATATTTTCCTCTTCTTCTTCCGGTGATTCATAGCCGATTCCTCTATATCTTGTTAGAACTTTTTCCTGATCAACCATTTGTATCTCGAGCATACAATCCTCAGAAACATTGTATGTAAAATCGAATGAAGTATCCGCTAATGTATAAATTTCCTCAGGTTCGGCATCTGATGTGAAATAGGGTTCCGGAATCAAAAATTCAGGCGGCGTTCCGTCCACTTTCAAGAGAATACTTGTTGTCGCTTCATTTCCGGCAACATCCGTTCCAGATACCTTTATCCGGTAATCCCCATCGTTTTCATTACAATTCCATTTATAGAAGCGTCTCCCAACTCCTTGAAAATCTATATCCGATAGGGTTTCAATAAAATCTCCCACTTCATTACAAAGTTCGATCTCTATATTCTTGATCACCTTTGAGATATTATCGGAAAGATTGTATGCAATAATAATCTCTTTCCCTTCAACGGGATCGGGTGAGAACGGTCTTAATTCATCTATTTCTATTTCAGGGGGAGTAACATCAATCCAGAAATTCCAGGAGGTTTGGCTTATAACAGTACCGTGAGATACCTTTGTAAATACCTTGTATTCGCCCTCTACATATTCCCCAGCCTCTTTAAAATAATCATCGGGAACGGTATAATCAAGAATCGCACAAACCGTAGAAGCGCCACTTGAACGATCTATTGAATCTGGGTCTATTACATCCATTAACTCAGGCAACTCTCCTATCTCGGCATCCCATTTCCCTATTTTCAGTGTATCAAAATTTATTTGTGGCTTCGGTTCATCATCATAATCCGTTCTATCGGATCGGATTGAAATAACCACATCGTTGATATCCGGATTGATACTGGTTCTCGGCATAGGTGAATTGGGGATAGCGTAAAGTTTCATAGGATTGTTTGTTATCCTGACCACTCTGCGATCCTCAATACCGTAATCATTTTTTGTTTCAATAATAAAGATATTCTGTCCTTCAACGATATGTTCGCGTATTCTGATCTTATAATTCCCATACATATCACGGATATAAGGATCCGCAAGACTATTTAAATAATCATCACTTGAATATTTATCATTGCTGACCATCGGAATGTCATACCATGTACCGAAATTGAAGGAAATCCTGCAATATTGGAGTTTATGAGGCAAAAAATCAAGAATCTTGCCTTCTAATGTCATATTAGGATTAAGGTCGTCTTCGTTCAGTTCTATACAATCGAGTTCACCGTATTTTACTTCGTCATCACCCCGTACTCCGTACTTCTTACTTCTTTTTCTTCACTTCTTACTTTCTGATAATTGTTCATTGTATATCCAGCACTTTGAAAAGGTGCTGTGGTCAATTGTTTATCCAGCCCTTTTGTAAGGGGCTGTGGTTCATTGTCAATTGTATTTCCAGTCGTTGCCTCAGACGGCATTTCCATCAAAAGTCCCGGTTTTGTACTTCCGCCTGGATCCATCAGCATGAAATCGGAATTCTGCATGGTGCCTTTGTTTATGCTTTTGGAAGACCAGTCATTGAGAAAATAATCCCATTTTTTAAAATTATTGAAATTATTTTTTCTAAAATGTGCACCGATGTCAAGTCCCCCCGCAGTAATTCTATAATTCTTTCCATTTTCAATATAATTAAGTTTATTTTCCCAGGTAAATCCTCGCTGACTGGAAGCAGGAACAAAAGTATCACCAAAACCAACAGGTGATATTAATCCTATTATATAAAAAACAAATTCAATAAAGTCATTCCCGGTTTTTTGAGTAGGTGGTCGAAGTGCCGTGCTTAATGTACAAATAACATCATCAATATAAATATTTCCCCACTTTACTTTTCGCATTTCGTATGTTAGATCTTTATTGTTTAGTTTAGTTAAATCGGGAGAATAATATGAAAAATCTGCTAAATTTTTACTAGCAAGTAGGGAATAAATAGTAGAAGCAATTGCCACTATAGTTAGGATTCCACCGGCGGCAAGATATGCTGTGCCCAAAGGAACATTTCCAATTGCTATCAAAACTGATCCTGCAATTATAAACGCAGCGGCACTTGAAAAAGATTGGCAAGGAGCTATATCAACACCTGTATTTGGAGATTGAGCCGTGATTATCTGACTTACATCCAATACCGGATTACTACCTTCCTTTCTCCAGTTGTTTTCATCGGTGAGGTAAGCTCTTGCTACCAAACCGCCTGCTGAATGTGTGATCAGGATTATATTCTCAGGATAGGGTGTGGTGAGCAATGGAGAAACTTTATCCTCATATTTTTGATGCCATAATTTTCTTACCCGATTAATCCATTTATCAGGGTCGTTTCCTATTGCATGACCACCAGTAACATAAGTTTCCTCCTTATCATCAAATCCGTCGACATAGACAAATAATCTTTTTGCATCTCCTACATTCTCACCTGTCCAGAAATCCCCCTCAAGATATTCTTCTAAATAATCGGGCAACATTCCCCATGGCGAGTCTTCAACAGGTACTTCTTCATCTTCAATGTTTCTTTCAGCATCAGCACCTTGCCCTGGACATCCATGGATCAAAATAATTGCCGTATTATTTACATTTTGAGATGCTTTTGTAGTGATATTTATATTTTCACCACCAAGATGCATACATGCAAACAACAACATAAGCACAAATAAATTCAACTTTACCCTTTTCATATTCTACTCCTTTTCTCTTAAAGTTCTTATTAAATTTCCATTCTTATCCAGAAGATTCATTCCGGACAACAAATATTCTCCATCATAAGACCAAACTACTCTATGATCTTTATCCATCCAGTCCGTAACAACCTGTCCGGTTGTGTCCCAATTCATCAAAACAAGATGATCTGTTTCGTCATAGTATGCAATCCTCTGTAAGTCGTGTGACCAGTGATATGCGTATGGTAAGGTTTGAGTGTTGGATGTGGTAGTATCCAAAAGAAAAAAATTACCTTTGTGAGAATAAACAACCTGCTCATTGTCGGGGTGCCAGTGTCTTACAAACCCTACTCCATATTCAGTCTTATTTGAACCATTAATATCTGCTATAGTAAGAATGAATGTATCATTCTCAGTATTTGTATACATTATTTTTTCTCCATCGTACGAAATTATAGTATTAATAACACTATCATCACTAAGAATCTCTGTAAATTCCCCGTCAATATATGTGTATGCGTCATAGCCTATTGTCTGAATACAAATTCTCCCGTTGCCTGAAGAAGAGAAGTGATAAACAGAAATATTCTCCGGAACAATATCGATTACTTCTTCATTTCCATCCAAATCCATTTTGCAGAGATAATCATAAGAGTCCCAATTTTCCATCGAATCCGGCAAAGTTATAAAGAAATACTTATAAGTTTGAAATTTAATATACACTATTTCATTATTCGCATTGAAACAGGTATTGCTGTATCCGACAAAAAGTTCTTTTGTACCACATGATAGAAAAAATAACAATAAGAATACCAATAAAATGTAATTTATATATCTCTTCATTTTTTTCTCCACAAAAATCCAAATTGAACGGATAGCGCCAATATATGTGAATAATAGTAGTCATCAAATGAAGTATCCTTGAAATTC
>JAUXFF010000035.1 GCA_030620155.1 Candidatus Cloacimonadota bacterium
TCCTGGGTGCTGCTCGGCTGATTAAAAGAAGTAACTTTCCAACCTCATCTCTATCAACTTCTTCTCTTTTAAGAAGCTCCTTTACTTCGGACAGGAATCTATTAACTAGAATATTTTGAGCATTTACAAGCTTTAAAATAACCGGTTTTAATTCTTTATAAAAATTCTTACTTTCTTGAACCGGTCCACTGATTATCAGAGGAGTTCTGGCTTCATCAATGAGTACGCTGTCAACTTCATCAACTATGGCAAATTGGTGTTTTCTTTGTACAAGTCTTTCCACGGAAGGTGCCATATTATCACGAAGATAGTCAAAACCAAATTCACTGTTTGTTCCATAAGTAATATCACAATTATATGCTGCTTTTCTGTCTTCAGGATCTATACCGCTTATGATACATCCAACACTGAGTCCAAGAAATTCATAGATTATCCCCATCCATTCCGAGTCACGTTGAGCAAGATAATCATTAACTGTTATCAGATGAACTCCTCTACCTAATAATGCATTTAATATAAGCGGCATGGTCGCAGCCAGGGTTTTACCTTCGCCTGTGGCCATTTCAGTTATCGCACTTTTATGAAGTACAATAGCTCCAATTAATTGAACATCAAACGGGATCATTTCCCAGGTAGTTTCATGACCGCGTACATTATATTTATTTCCTATTAACCTGCGGCAAGTTTCTTTAACTATCGCATAAACTTCAGGAAGATATTTATCTAAAGTGTTTTGAGTGTGTTTTTTCAGCTCCTCGGTCAGTCTGTCAATTTCAATCCCTATTGAATTTTTTTTATTTTCATCAGGTTCTAATTGATACTTTTCCTGGATATCTGCTAATTCTTTTTCCTGAGGTTTTAATTCTTCCTGGATCTTTTTCTTTGTTTCCTGAATGCGTGATTTAAGATCATTTTCAGATAATTTCTCCAAACCAGGGTAAATTTTTAATATTTCTTCCAGCACAGGCTGGAATCGTCTCATTTCCCTTTCGTTTCGATCACCAAAAATTCTATTTGAAATTTTTTTCAGCATTACTTCTTCTCTTTTAAAAAATTTGGACAATCCTTTTTCTGAACCTTTGATTGTCAAATTTTTTAGGAAGTAGAATCAAAAAATGAAATTATTCTTTACTAAATTATAATTATTTCATTATTTGAGATAATAGGAAATTAGAAATTCAGGAGACGTCTATGAATTTAAATAAAACTAAACTTTCATTAGACAAGTTGGAAGAAATTCAAAAACAAACCAATGAGGCTCGTGGAGCAATTCTTCAAATGACTACCCTCGCCAATTCAGGTCACCCTGGTGGTTCCATGTCAACTATAGACCTGCTTCTCACCTTATTGCATCTCATAAACATAAATCCGAAGAATCCCAATTGGGAGAAACGTGATCGTGTGATTTACAGTCATGGACATGTTGCACCGGCAGTTTATTCGGCTCTTGGATTAATGGGTTATTTTAATCTGGATGAAGCAGTTTCACAATTCAGACTTGCAGGAAGCATTTTTGAGGGACATGTTGAACCGAAAGTTTCCGGAGTTGAATGGGCAAGTGGTAATCTTGGACAGGGATTATCAGCAGGATGCGGTTTTGCACTGGCTTGTAAACTTAAAGGATTGAATAATCATATTTTTGTTTTTATGGGTGATGGAGAGCAACAGAAGGGGCAATTAAGTGAAGCTCGTCGTTTTGCTGTAAAATATAATTTGAACAACCTCATAGGTATTATTGATTATAACAAGCTCCAGATAACCGGTAAAATTTCAGAAGTCATGCCCCAAAACATTAAAGAGAATTATCTTTCAGATGGTTGGGATGTACTCGAGATTGATGGTCATAATCTTGATAATATTCAAACAGCTATATTTGATGCAGTCAGAAATGAGCATCCGACTTTGATTCTTGCAGATACAGTAATGGGTAAAGGTATTTCATTTATGGAAAATGAGGAAAAATACCATGGTGCTGCTATTTCCGAAGAGCAACTTGATATTGCTTTAGCTGAATTGGGTCTCAAAAATAATTTAAATTTTTACAAGGAATTAAGGAATGAATTCAAAATAAAAAAGCCTTTAAAGAATAAACATAAAGATTTCCAATTTAGTATCGGGAAACCTACGATTTACACAGTTAAAACAGATAACAGAACAGCCTGGGGAAACACAATTGCAGATATTGTCTCCTTAAATAATAACGCTCCTATATCTATTTTTGATTGTGATTTACAGCCTAGTGTTAAAACAAAAAAATTTGAAGATATTACTCCTGGAAAATTTTTCCAGTGCGGCATAATGGAGCATCATACCGCTACAATGAGTGGGGCAATGTCCAAAGAAGGATTCCAGGTTTTCTTTGCAGATTTTGGTGTTTTTGGAATAGATGAAACTTTTAATCAACATAGATTAAATGATATCAATGAAACTAATGTGAAAATTATAACTACTCATGTTGGACTCGATGTTGGTGAAGATGGTAAAACTCACCAATGTATTGATTACCTGGGAATAATGAAAAATTTATTTCATTTAAAAATCATTATACCTGCTGATCCTAACCAGACAGCACATATTATAAGATACATCTCAAGAAAATATGGAAACTACCTTATCCCTATGGGTCGTTCAAAGCTGGAAATAATCAGGACAGTAAATAGAGATATCTATTTTAATGAGAATTATAAATTTGAATATGGTAAAGCAGACCTTTTACGTGAAGGTAGTGATGCTTCCCTATTTGTTATGGGAACTCTGGTAAATAATGCTCTTGAAGTTTCTGATTCACTTTACAAAGAAGGAATATGTCTTCAGGTTTGGAACATATCTTGCCCCAATGATATGGATGAACAAGCATTGCGGAAAGCAACTGAAACAGGACTGATTTTCACTTACGAAGACCATAATGTTCATACAGGTCTGGGAAATTGTGTTGCTGATAAAATAATACAGATGGGATTAAATTGTAAATTCCACAAATTCGGTGTTGAAGATTATGCTTTATCAGGTAAATCTCATGAAGTCTTTGAGTTCTGCCATTTGGATGTTGATTCGATCATCAGAAGAATCAAAAAATTACTAATAGTATAGATGTCTTATGAAAAAAGCTGTTAATACTTCAATCAAATGATTCTTTCATTAATTAGAGAAAACCTGCTTTTCTTTTTTCATTGACTTTTTTTTATAAATTTAGTGTAAAGGGAAAAAGAATCCAAAATGAAAACAAGGAATGAAAAAAATAAAATATAATTTAGGAGGTTTTTATGGCAAGATGGTCCTCGGAGTTAACAAAAATTATAAAAATGGCAGGCGAACAAAAAGATGAACATTTCATGGAATCATTTTTGATAAAAAGGAATTATGAACCGAAAACTAAACAGGAGAAATTGGAATTCGAAGAATTTTCTTTAGTTACAAGTAGTATGGCTTTATTAATTCACATTGCAAAAGCAGATAAAATAATGCATCCTGAAGAAAGATTGAGAATAATAAATGATCTCACTTTCCAATTGGAACAAAGACCCTATGAATATGACAATTTAGCTGAGAAATTTGGTAATTTTGACAAAGAAATTATAAGTAATATGTATAATAAACTTCTCTATGATTACGAACAAGGGAAACTGGATTTAGATGAAATTATTAAAATTCTGAATATGGTTTACCAGAATAATCCTGATAAAAGACTTTATCTCATCAGGTTATGTTATTATTGTGCACTTTCAGATTCTTATTTTGATGAGAGTGAGAAAAAAACAATCAAGGAAATTGCTGCTAAACTAAAAGTATCCATCAAGGAAATGAAAAGAATTGAAAGTGAAGTAAAAAAAGAATTTATTCAATAGTTGTAATTTACATAAAGCGACCAGTTTACCTGCCTTTGGCATGGTTTGGTCGCTGATTTAAACAAACATTGTAGATATTTTCTCGACCTGGCAGCATGCCATGGCGTCAAGGAATGTAGCACGACTTTCCAAAGTCGTGCAAACCAATGATAACTCTATTGAGAGATTTTATTTTCTTTTAGTCGTTTTTAAAAATTGTATTTATCCTGGTTTTTCTCGACCTTGGCAGCATGCCATGGCGGCATGCCATGGGTCGAGTTACATTGTAATGCGACCAGTTTACCTGCCTTTTAATCGCCTCTGGCGATTTGGCATGGCTTGGTCGCTGATTCCAATCTGACAGGTTAATTTATTTTACTTGATCCACCACATACTACATTATACCACAATGTTGTGATTTCAGTGAAATGTAAAGTGAACTTTTACTTATTCTCGACCTAGCAGGTCGAGTTACGTTCCATTACTATGGATGAATTCTGTTTATCATTCTCGGAAAAGGAATTACTTCGCGAATATGTTTTACTCCGGACATCCATTGAATCAATCTTTCCAGGCCAACACCAAAACCACTGTGAGGTACAGACCCATATTTTCGTAAGTCAAGAAACCACTGGTAATCTTTTAGATCATAACCTTCGGATTTGATCCTATTGAGAAGGATATTGTAGTCACTTTCACGTTGAGAGCCCCCGATTATTTCACCGAATCCCTCTGGTGCTATCAAGTCTGCCCCGAGAACCAGGTCGGGATTTTCAGGGTCACGTTTCATATAGAAAGATTTTATCTCTTTAGGCCATTTTTCTACGAAGATCGGAACATCTGAATCTTCGGTTATTCTATCTTCTTCTACTGCGCCAAAATCATCATCATAACCAATATCCACTCCTTTGTTTCTAAGAAAATCTATTGCTTCTCTGTGAGTGATTATCTTAAAAGGTGCATCTGCTTTTCTTAACTGTTCAACGTCTCTTTCCAATATTTCAAGTTCCTTTGAATTTCGTTCAATTACCACTCGAATTACGTTTCGAATAAGCTCTTCCTGGATTTTCATATTTTCTTCATGTTCCACAAATGCAGCTTCTGCATCCATCATCCAGAATTCAGTCAGATGTTTCCTGGTTTTGGATTTTTCTGCTCTAAAAACAGGACCGAAATCATATACTTTCCCCAGGCTCATAATACCTGCTTCCAAATAAAGCTGCCCCGATTGGGAAAGGAATGCAGAACCTGAATCAAAATAAGGTACTTCAAAAAGAGTGGTCGTACCTTCACTGGCATTGGGAGTAAGGATCGGTGAATCGAACCTGTAAAAACCTTCCTTATTCAAATATTCACATATAGCAAAATATACAGTATGCCGTATTTTCATCAACGCATTCTGCTTTCTTGAACGTAGCCATAAGTGACGCTGAGAGAGCAGGAAATCCGGTCCATGCTCCTTCTTCCCTATTGGGTAATCAACTGCTAAGTTTATAATATTAATATCCTTCAAATGGAATTCGAAAATGCCTTTTTGTTTTGGATGTTTTTCCGGTACTCCAATAATTTCAAGAGAAGATTCGATAGTTAATTGTTTAACTTTTTCAAACTTATCATCACCCATATCGGGTTTAAAGGCTACTGCCTGAACTTCACCGGTTCCATCCCGGAATATTACGAAACGCAGTTTACTGCTTGCTTTCCTGTAGTTACGGACCCAGCCGCGTAATTTTATTTCCTTACCTAAATATTTTTCTATATCTTTTATTTCTATTGTTTCCATTTTTCCCCTGTATTTAAATATTTCCTGAGCTCTATCAAAAGATAAAAGCCAATAATTATATAACTGTTTTTTATAGTTTCATTATATAACCATTTTGAAGGTTACTTTTTATTTATCTTATTAACAATTTCCAGAGCTACTTTAAGTGCTCTTGTTCCTGCTTCTCCGTCTACAATAGGATTTATTCCTGCTTTGATCGTACTGATAAATGATTCCAACTCTATAGTAAGAGCATCCTTTTCGCGATTTGAAGCATCCACCTCCATGATATCAACAACATCTTCTGTTTTTATATTTTCATAATTCCCTTTTAATATTTTAGGGAGAACTTTATACAAATTTTTAGATTTTTTTATATGGGTTACTTTTTTATTTTGAAAATCTATAGAGAAATAACCATCTTTCTGAAAGAATCTTAATTTTCTTGATCTTTTCATAGAAATCCTGCTGGCAGTAACATTAGCCACTGCACCATTTTCAAATTCCAAACGGGCACTTGCAATATCAATGCTCTTGGTCATAACTCCAGCGCCACTTGCTCTAATATCAGATACTTCACTTTTTACAAATGTGAGAATAAGATCAATATCGTGGATCATCAATTCCAATACGACCGGTACATCACTTCCCCGAGGTGTAAAAGGAGCTATACGGTGACATTCGACAAATATCGGATCATTTATTTTATCTTCAATTTCCATTATTACAGAATTAAAGCGTTCGATATGTCCGACCTGTATCCTTAAGTTCATTTCCTTTGCTAATTTAACCAGTTCTTCTGCCTGCCACAGTTCCGATGTAATTGGCTTTTCAATGAAGACATGCTTACCTTTTTTTAATGCTCTTTTTGCCAACTCATAATGGGAAATGGTTGTGACAACGATCACCAACGCATCTATTTCGTTAACTAGAGAATCATAATCAGGAAAAGACTTTGCTCCAATTCTTTGAGATATTTCATTTGCTCTTTTTTTGTTTTTGTCATATAAACCAATCAATTCACAATTATCACTCTGCTTCAATATCCTGGCATGATTTTGGCCAAATTGTCCAACACCAACAATTCCAAGTTTCAGCATATATGCTCCTATTGATTATATTAAAAAACGTAGTTTAAATTCTAAATTTCATTGTAAGTGTCAAGAAAAGAAATAGTTGGACAGGTTAAGTGTTGTTATTAAGTTTAGAAGAAACTGGGAATAAAATATTAAATCCAAATCTCAAGTTTCAAACTTAACATCCCGAATTTATTAATAGTAAACGGCTTCCGAGAAATACTGACCTGATAAGACATCACTTGACACACATGTTTTTAAAAAAATGCTTGCATCTAAACAACAATGTTGTAATATTTATTTCATATTTAGGGGAAATTATGAATAAAAAACTATTATTGTTAATATTAGATGGATTTGGGATAAATAAATCAAATTATGGTAATGCTATAGCTGCTGCTGATACTTCTAATATCGATTCTTTCAAAGCTGAAAATCCAAATTCTTATCTAATAACATCCGGTCAAGCAGTTGGATTACCTGAAGGAGTAATGGGAAACTCCGAGGTAGGTCATTTAAACATTGGAGCAGGCAGGATTGTAAATCAACTCAATACAGAAATCGATAAAAAAATCGAAAATAAAAGTTTTTTTGAAAATCCTGCACTATTAAATTGCGTCGAGCATGTAAAAAAAAATAATAGTAATTTGCATCTTTTTGGATTACTATCCGATGGAAATGTACACAGTTATAATAAACATTTATGGACTTTATTAAAATTTTTTAAGGAACAGGGATTATCCCAGATTTATCTTCATGCTTTTATGGACGGCAGGGATACCCTTCCCCATTCCGGGATAAATTTCATCAAGGAATTCATTAACAAAGCTTTGGAATTTGGTATTGGACAAATTGCTACTATTTCGGGACGTTATTATGCAATGGATAGAGATAATCGCTGGGAAAGGATCGAAAAAGCTTATAAAGCAATAGTGTATGGTGAAGGAGAGGTCTTCTCAGACCCTATGCAAGCAATGCAATCCAGTTATTCAAATGAAATAACCGATGAATTCATAATTCCTAAGGTAATAACGAAAAATGGAGTTCCGGTTGCAAAAGTTAAAGATAATGATTGTGTACTTTTTTTTAATTTTCGTTCAGATAGAGGCAGGCAGATTACCAGTTCGTTTGTTATTCCAGGTTTTGATAAATTCCCTTTTAAAAAATTTAACAATCTTAAATTCGTAACTTTCAGTGAATATAATGAAAATTTCAATCCTTATGTAGAAGTGTGTTTTCGTTTACCTGAATTGAAAAATATTCTTGGCGAGGTCATTTCAAAAAAAGGTTTATATCAATTACGATTAGCTGAAACTGAGAAATATGCTCATGTGACATTTTTTTTCAATGGCGGTAAAGAGAAGCCATTCAAAAATGAAGATCGGATGTTAGTACCTTCTCCCCAAGTTGCGACTTATGATCTACAGCCTGAAATGAATGCTTATGAAGTGAAAGATAACCTGATAAAAGCTCTGAATTCTGATAAATATGACCTGATAATAACGAATTTTGCCAATTGTGATATGGTCGGTCATACAGGTGTTTTCGATGCTGCTAAAGCTGCTGTGGAAACAATTAATGAATGTTTAGGTGATATTATTCCAACAGCAAAGAATAATGAATATAATATCATCTTAATTGCAGACCATGGAAATGCGGAAAAAATGCTTGATGAAGATGGTAATATTTTTACAGCTCACACAACTAATCCAGTACCTTTAATTATCTCTTTGGATTCAAATGAAAAGATAAATATTAAGCATGGCATTCTGGCAGATGTTGCCCCTACCATACTTAAAATTATGAATATTAACATTCCTGAAGATATGACAGGAAAAACTCTTTTTTAAGGGAGAAACTATGTCTGCATTCGAAAGGATAGATATCAATAAACGCAGATCTATTCCAAACTGGATTAAATTAGTTCTATTAGTTACAGTTATATTCGGAATTACATTAAGAAATTGCTGGAAGAAAAGTCAAACAAGTGATATTTCCATAACCGATATTGAAATTTCAGATTATACAATTGCCAGTATTGATGTTAATTTTGTGATTACTAATTCAAATGATGTTGAACTTACAAAAAAAATTATTATAAAAGCTTATTTAGCTTCCGGAGAGGAACTTGCCAGCAGGCTTACCTCTATCAAAGTGTCACCTAAAAGTAAAAAACGATATTTAAAAATTTTGACCAAATTACAAAAACCTTTGAACGATATAAATGAAATCAGCCTGGTAACTGTAGAAGTTTATAATCCTTAAAACACTTAGAAGTTAGCTATTTAATGAATAATAATTCTAAGAGCTTCAAGTATAAAAAAACTCAGATATTTACCAATATTACTGGTCAGTATTACCAGTTTATTTAAATATTTTACGAATTACCTTAGAAATAAGAAATATAGCTGATACGATTAAAAGAATTTTCAGTACTTTATTCCAGTTAATTTGAGCGATTTTTTCACTGATGTCAATATTAAGTTTATCTCCACCTGTAGTTTGTGATTCCCTTTTTACATCTCCCGGGATTTCACCTTTTTTCAGTTTATCCTTTAATCTGCTCTTATACGAACGTAATCGGTTTCTGGGTAACTCTATACTTTCAAATTCCTCGTAAAGCAGTGTATTATCAGGCCCATATAAAACCTGTCGATTTTCTAAAAGCCACTCAAATACTTTTTGTTGTTTACTTTTTTCCATTTTTTTACCTCATCTTTTAATAAATCTTTAACTAAAAAAATTTGTACTCATATCTAATTTACAGTTAATGAGCAATAATGCCCAGCCAGTCACCTAAAAGAAACTGTAGTCTTCCAATCAGGAGAGAAATCCTTGCCATTGCTGTATAACCGAACGCTGCTCCAAAGCTAACCATAAGAAAATAGATCCCGATCTTAGCAGTTACTCCAAAAGCTCCTTCATGTCTTTTGCTGAAATAGAAATATATTACTCCTGTTAAAGTTCCAATAATCAGCAAGATTTGACCAACTATAGTAACCCAGTCAGCTCCATTAAACGGATTCATCATAGTAGCAGTAAGTTGGTTTATTACATCCGATTTTAAATATTTAAGAAAGAAGATACCTGAAGTTGTTCCAATCACCAGAGCAATAGGAAATCTACTCATCCATTCTGTTTTTGGGATTATTCTCATCAACATCATTATTCCCAATATCGCAGGTATAAATTTCAACCAATTAGCTCCTATATCATTTATAAGAGGATCAAATAAATTCGGAATCAATATAAAATAAATGGTATAAACAAACCAATATCCTGCTGAAAGACCAACGAATATCTGTTCCGCGATTTTATAGAACGGGTTATCTTTGTATAAAAAGCTGAAGATAGCAAAAGTAAAAATAGCTCCCAGCCATATTCCTAAATGTGTAAAAAACTGTTCCATTATTTACCTCTCTTTTTCTCTGCTTTCTTGTTTCGCCAGTAATTTATGTTTCCAATTGCTATAAATATAATAATAATTAGATGTGCTACAGATTGGGCATCCATTCCAGTTGTAGCTGTTCCGGGTTTCTTCGTCAGTTTTTCATATTCTGCAGCAGCTTTTAAACCTGCAAGTAAACCTGTTAACTGTCCCTGTTCATTCACATAAGGTAAAATAGCCGGTGCACTTACTCCAGTTACTCCACCTGAAGTTTGCACTCCGTATGTATCATGGGCTACCTGTACCCATTGCTTGATCCCGGGATCTCCTGCTGAAAAAGCAAATATAAATCCAATATTATCAAAATTATTTATCCCATCCATAATTGGTAAATCATCTATCGGTGTAGCATTCATATCCTTTGGAAATACTTCTCTAAAATCTTTACCCATTGCCTGGATAGTAACGATTCCCCCAGCTTTAAAACCCATATTTACGTAATCTTCACCATAAATAATATTTGGAAATTCATGTTCCAGCTCGGAAAAATTATCTTCAGCCATAAGAACACCCATGGGCCATAAAGCAGTAACAATTACCTTTATTTTCCTTTCAAAACAATTTCTCATAATTGCTTTTGCCATGGGATGAAGTTCCGGCTGACTGGCAGGGTCATAATCAAAAGATAAAATTACTTTTGTACCAGGAGGAGTTTCATTAATTAACTTATAAACAATACGAACATTCTTAGAAGTTTCTATAGGAAGTCCAATAGTAAATATCAGGGGAAGAGCAACTCCCAGAAAAATTAATAAAAAAAGCCATCTTCTATCGATTTTTCTGTTTTTAGTTTTTTCAGCCATTATTTTCCTCCCAGGTATGAACGTTCGATTCCCAGGATAATTCGCAATGAACTACCGATTATCCCAAGTCCTGCTCCGATCATTATTGCGCGTTGACCCGCTGTATTGGGATATCTCATTATAAATTCCTTAATGTGTGGGAGATGTAAAAATTTCAAAGATTCAGGCAACCAACCTGTGAGAAAACTTCCAATACTGGTATTACCCAGCATAACAAGGATTGCTGCTACCAATAACAGATTTGATTCAATTGTACGGGCTATGAAAGCTCTATAAGCCGCAGAGGCTATAAAAAATGCCAGGAGTGAAAACATTGTGGCTTGCAGATGTTGATAAACATTATGAAATAAATAATCAAATGGTTTATGACCTAATGCAGTAGAAATTTCAGTAGCATGACCAAATATACCAGGATTTTTTTCTGTTCCCCAGGCTAAACCTATTGTTACCATTATCAAAAAACTTACTAATGTAAAGATGTAAAACTGCCAGTTTTTCTGCTTAAATTTGATTTTTAATATATGAACTTTAAATAAATTAAGTTGTCCAAGAATTATGGCAAAACCTGCAATAATCAGATACCAGTTCTCCAATTCACCGGATATATATCCAAAAGGTTTATGAGGAATGAATGCAGATATAATGATAATAACACCAACTAAAAATGTTATAATTAAAGGAATTTTTCTTTTCATGTTTGCCGCCTTAATGAACTGTTAAAAAATCTTTGAGAAAATGATATCCGAAAATTTCAAGAACTACACCAATAACAAGCACGATTACAAATATTGCTTTCCCAAGGTCTTGTCCTTTCAAACTGCCAAGTTGATGCGGTTCTTTAGAGAGATAAGCACTGGCAGCAAATAGCTCTTCTCCTATTAAAGTATAATCACAGGCAACCACAAAAAATGGTAATTGGCTGGGCATGGCAGTTCCTGCTGTTTGAATTGCACCACTGGAAAAACCTGTTTCAGCAAGAATCAAAGATTCAGCGTAAAAGGCACCCATAAAAAAATTTGCTGCAGGTTTTTCCCTGATTATTATTCCATCTACACCTGCTACAAAACCAAATTGATCATCAGTCAGGTAAAATACCGAATCAGGTTTATAAGCATCGGGACGTCCTGCTTTCAAATAAGCTTCCTTAACAACCTCCTTTGCAGTAGACAGAACCATGGAGCGACAAACAGGCACAATTAATTCTGCGTCATATTCCGCTACTTTCTGAGCTAATTTTCCCAGGATAGTTAAACCTGCAATAGTCTGCATATCATCGAGGTCAAGAGTACCGGGAATATACAAAATCGGTCTTCCCATTTCCGTAGCTCGCCCAACTGATTCATTCATAGATTCCAGACCTGCAATTTTCCTGATATAAAGCTCTTTTCCTTTTTTTGCAGAGAAAATAAAATAAATAATTGCACAAGCTAAAATCAAAACCATAATCAATAATGAGACTTTATCGGTGTTGAACCATTGGGCTTTAGCAAAGCATGACGATTCAACCGATTCGATCAAGTCACCATTTTCATTCAGAATTTTTAAAAGATATGTATACTCAATTCCAGGTTTGATTTCATTACTATCAATATATTCTCCCTTATTGGAATTCAAAGTTGTAATCAACTTAAATTCCGCACCCTCATCACTTCTTTCCAGCTTAAATATTTTTCCTTCATATATCGGAATATCCCATTCTAATAATATAGCTGAGCCGTCATCATTGGGATTATCAATAGCATCAAATCTAATATGCTGAGAAAATAATAAACTGGAAAAAATCAGAAAAAATAAAACTACAATCTTTCTCATTGCCTCTCCACAATCTTTTTAAGGATTTTGTAAAATTTAATTAAGAAAATTGGATTTGCTTTTCCCTGTCAATAAAAAACAAATACAAGTCAGCTTTAATTTCTTAACAAAATTTAAAAATCTTTCAAAAATTCCTTGCATTCTTTATATTTCATTTTGTTTTTTGCATAAATATAAATAAATAAGAAAAATTAAATAAGGTGGTAATCTCATGTTTAAAAAAAATTTATTTTTTATTTTAGTATTTTTTCTGTGCCTGAATTTATTTTCCCGGGATTCAGACTTTTCTAAAAAAATATCTGAATTATCCAACAATATTGATATTTCCAATGATTCATTATTCAATCTGTTAAAACACTGGGATCAATATGCTCAACCTGATAGTACCGGAGTATATCTAGTTTATGAAAACATTATAAATGACACTCTTACAGCTCCGTATGTAGTTTATATTCCAACTAGTTATGATCTGAATAAAAAAACTCCTATACTGGTTTATCTTCACGGTGGAGTCAGTATGCCTGATTTTATAGATAAGCCAATCGAATATGCTCAGGATAATCCATCTATTCCTTTTGCTGAAAACAATAACTGGTTAATGCTTTTCCCCCTGGGAAATATCCATACAATGTGGTGGGATATTGTTGGGATAGAGAATATTAAAAGTCAGATCAATAGTATGAAAGAAAAATTCAATATCGATGATGATAGAATCTACATTACCGGTTTTTCCGATGGTGGTTCCGCTTCCTTTCATTTCGCGCTGAACGACCCTTCTTATTTTGCTGCATTTTATCCTTTGAACGGCATGATATCCGTAGGACATAGAGTAACTAATATTCCTGTTTTTCTTCAAAATCTTCAAAATAGACATCTGAGAGTAATTAATACGGATGAAGATGCTTTATATCCTTCCGAAGAGATGGGGAAGTTAATGGATCTTGCTTCGCAGGCAGGAGCGGACCTGCTGTATAAAGAATATTGGGGAATTGGACATTCCTTTGAATATGCAGAAGAAGAAATTCCTTTAATGATCGAAGATATGAAAAACCAATCCAGGAATATTTTCAATAATAATATCTATTGGGAAACCTCTATCCCTGAATTCGGAAGAACCGATTGGATTGAAATAATCGAACTTGATACCCTTGAATTATCAAAACCATGGCAGAAAGAATATAATGTAAAACTTGTTAAAAAACGAATACAATTTGGTTTCTACCACGATCAGAATTTTGAGGGAAAAGGAGTTTTGATCAGGGATATAGTTGAAAATTCAGCATCAGAGGAAATGGGTCTTCAAAAAAATGACATTATTATGGGAATGGATAACATTATAACTGAAACTCTTGATTCTTTACTCTATCTCAGAAATAAAAAGAAAAGGGGTGATACTTTCTCTTTAACCGTTTTACGTGATAATGAAGAAATTCAACTTAACGGTCAATTTCCTGAAGAAGACATCCATGATGCTTTCCAATACAATTTACCTTCCGGTGCTGTGAAAGCAAGATATTGGGGCAACCATTTTGAACTTGAAACCTCGAGAGTTAAAAAAATAGCGATATACATTCATCCTGATATGGTAAATTTAGAAAATCCTGTTTCTATTATTGTTAATGGAAAGGAAATGATCAATGAACTCATAGAAATAAACCGTTATTTTCTTATCGATAATTTTCTTAAGAATAAAGATAGAACAGCTCTATGGACTAATAAGATTATATTAGATATTGATTAGTATGTAGCACGGCTTTCCAAAGCCGTGCTGATTGTAAAGCGACCAGTTTACCTGCCTATGGCATGGCTTGGTCGCTACTCTTTCCAACCCTTAACATACTGAATGGTTATTTCCTCGACCTGGCAGCATGCCATGGCGTCATGCTGTGGGTCGAGTTACACAAATTATTAAATACAACAAAATATTGACAAAATCAAATTAATTTTCCGGGATTCATATAATTATTGACAAACAAAATTAAAAAAAACAAAATTGTTCATAATAACTTGATTACAAAATTAAGATGTTTTAAAGATAATTTTTTTAACCTATTATTAAGGAAAGGAGAGCCTTATGAAAAAGATTTTAACTTTTATCATTTTAATCTCTTTATTTTTAATGTTTTCATCTTTATACTCTCAAATTAGATTTGAAGATAAGGAACTTGTCAAAACAATAATTCTCGATGATGGCAGAGAAGTAGATCAAATTACTGTCCCGGGTGGCTATCGTCCTGCTGATTATGTACCTGAAGACAGAAATGTTACCAGGGTAGATGTTTTTATTGCAGGAGTTCCTGGTTTTGACTGGGCATACGGATGTTCACCAACTTCAGCAGCAATGGCAATGGGTTATTATGACAGGACTAGTTATCCTAATATGTATGCAGGACCAACAAATGGTGGAGTCTGCCCTATACCTACAACTGCAGTACCAGTCTGGGGAAGTACTTATTATGGTGTACCACCAGGTTTGCAACCTGTTTGGTGTTATGAATGTCCTCTCAGTGCAACACATAATACCTTTGATGGTCTTGCAACTGACGGGCATGTTGATGATTATTGGATAGGATTTGGTCAGCCTGGTCCAGACCCATGGAACGCCAGCCCTCCTGAACATCCCCATGCAGATTGTACAGCTGATTTCATGTTAACAAGCCAGTGGTCAGCGGCAGATAATGCCAGTACAGACGGAAGTACAAGATTCTGGTACTGGAGTAACGGTGCTCCAATGTATACGGAAGACATAATAGCAAATGGGTTCGCTTTATCCGGTATAGATGGTTTAAAAAGCTTTATTGAATCAAGAGGTTATAATGTTTATACTGATGGTGTACATTACCAGATTTACAATCAATATATTTACGGATGGAATGGAAATACTCTAGGTTTTACCTTTACTCAATATCAAGCTGAAATAGATGCAGGACGTCCGGTATTAATCCATGTTGAAGGTCATACAATGACTGGTGTTGGATATTGTACCGATAGCGGTAATGAAGTTTTACTACATGATACCTGGGGTTTTCATCGTGATACAAGAACTTATACTCCAGGCAGAATGCCCTGGGCAGGAACATACTCAGGGAGGGCGCATAAAGGAGTTTCAGTAGTTCATTTAGCAGCCACAGGAACATATCCCGGACTTCCTTCAAATCCAACTCCCTCAAATGGTGCATCAGGAGTGGGTATAAATACAGGTTTAAGCTGGACTAACGGTTCTGATACTGAAGATGTAGATGTTTATTTCAGTTCAACCCAATCTGATGTAACAAATAAACTTATTGGCGCACGAATTTATACAGGAACAGCAGTAACATCATTAGATTCTACTTATTTATCCTGCAGCTATTTTACAACTTACTATTGGAGAGTTGTTGCCCAAAATTCAAATAGGCTGGAAACTGACGGACCTATCTGGAATTTTACTACTGAGAATGCTGCAGGCTCTTTTAATCCACCTCGAAATTTAAATGCATCTGTAACTGGAAATGATGTTAATCTAAGCTGGAATACACCATCTGGGGGAGGAACGCAGACTGAATTAATATACCACGAATCTTCTGCATGGTATTTTGGACTTCCTGATCCCAACAGTATAACATGTTACTGGCAGAAATTTTCCCCTACTAATAATGGAACCCTGGATACTCTGAAATTGTTTTTATATCCAAGTGGTTATACTCCACATAATGGTACCCTGAATCTCAATATTTATGATACTCCTGGTGGAACTTTTCAGGGTGGGATTTCCGTGAGTACGGATACAATGGTAGATGGTATCTATTATTTTGATATGAGCAGTGTAATGTTTTCTTTTACGGGTGGTGTAGACTTTTATATACAAATGTCATTTTCACCTGACACAGGTACCGATATAATAGGTTTCGTCATTGGAGATCTTGATAATGGAACAACAATTACTTACGATGGTCATTCTACATTTGAAATCGGCGGTAATCCAAATTATTGGTGGACAAATGGAGGAGGTACCCCATATGATGAACTTAACTTAAGTGCTATTATTACCTATACAGCTCGTTCAGAAGAAATTGAATCTCCTCTCACACCTCAATTTATTTCATTAGATAATTTAAATGAGAATAATATTATATCATATTCGTATTCTGCTTTTTCAAAAAATTTATCAGCTGTTCCCCAACTCCCATTAATAGATCAATCTAATTTAGATGATCGGTATTATAGACGTGAACGGGCTCTCTCAGGTTACAAGATCTATCGAAATGGTGTTTCGGTTCATACAATAACCAATCCTGCAGATACAAGTTACACTGATTTAGGACTTCTTGATGGTAGTTATACCTATTATGTAACAGCAACATATTCTTCACCTGATGGAGAATCAGGTCCTTCTAACAGGCAGTTTGTAACAATTCGTTATACAGGTTCACAAATAAAATGGTCTCAACCTCCAACATTTAACCAGGAATCCGAATTTCCCGAATGTTTCTGGGGCTGGGATGAA
>JAUXFF010000198.1 GCA_030620155.1 Candidatus Cloacimonadota bacterium
CTCTGAAAGCTATCCGTGAAGCTGAAGCATACAATGGACCTTCCATCATTATTGCCTATGCTCCATGTATTAGCCATGGTTTTGATATGGCTTATACTCAACATGAGGAGAAAAAAGCAGTTGATAGCGGTTATTGGTTACTCTATAGATTTAATCCTGACTTGAAAAAAGAAGGTAAGAATCCGTTTATCCTGGACTCAAAAGAACCCAAAATTCCGGTTGTTGATTTCCTGAAAGGTGAAACAAGATATACATCACTTGAGAGAACTTTCCCTGAAAATGTGGATGGCTTTAGAAAAGAATTTGATAAATATGCAAGAGAACGTTACGAATTTTACAAATTAATGGCTGAGAAATAATCTAATAAAAAAACCTGTGAAAAACTTGTTAAATTTTTGAAACTTAACAAGGTTATAAATATTCCCCTTCATTTTTTGAGGGGGATTTTTTTAAATGACGCTGTCAGAATTGCGTCTATCCAACAATGACATTAAGAAAAAAACTCCGGAGGAGTTTTCTTATAAACAATATTTCACAACTCAAATAATATAATAGAATTTAGATAAAAAGTATAATCATATAAACTAGTATCCTTTAAAAATAAAAAAATTGACTAAATATCCTTATAATCACTTTCTCGATAACGATGATTTTAATTGAGCAGACTTTCCAAACTATTTTTTTTTATTTTAGAAATCACTTGGATGAGAAGAAAACAAATATAAAAAAAATAAGCCATGGAGGTGTATTTATGAGAAATGTTAAGTATTTTTTATTTTTCACAACATTATTCTTTACAACTGCGTTATTAGCTCAAGGATCATGGCATCCGGAGTATACTCATTGGCCCAGAACAATTCTTGAAGAAAACGAATTGGATGCTATCCGGGATAGAATTTCATACACACCTTATTCGGAATCTTATGGATATATCGAAGCAATATCAGATATTGATTATACAGCTTGTGAAATGGAAAGAGACAAAGCTGAAGTATGCAGATCAGCAGCATTTCGCTATCTTATGGAAAGTGACATATCTTATGCAGACAAAGCAAAAGAATATCTTCTGGAAGCAGATAGAGAACCTTCCAGCGGATATACGGAAACTTATGAAAATATTATATGGGATTCGGAGAATTTGACTGCAATTTCTACTGCTTATGATTTCTTAAAAGGAAATGATTATGATTTTACAGGGGATGAAACTGCTGTACGAAATCAAATACAAGCAATGGTTTCCAGCTTGTATGATGATATCATGAACGATTATATAATTCACATTGCCTGGGAAGCAGGAGGTAAAAAAACAAACTTTGGAGCAAAACTTGCTTCAGCCCTGGGAATAGCTGCTATTGTTCTGAATACAGAAACAAGCGAAGACGAAATTGAACAACCAATAACCTGGATAAATTATGGTATGAATCTTTTACACGATTCTTATTACGATTACCTGGTTGACGCTGATGGTGGGTGGGCGGAATGTGCTCATTATCAGAAGTTTACCGCATTTAATATTATACCTTTTGCTATTGCTCATAATAATTTCGTTAATGGTCAAACAGAATATTACGATGGAACGAGTTTACCTCCGATACTTTTGGACGAGAGATTCCAAATGAATGCTGCCTGGGGAATTAAAATACGAATGCCTAATGGTGCTCGTCCAAATTTTGATGATTGTTTTTTCAATCCTTATTATTTTAATGGTTTTTTTGCAGGATATTTCGATGATGATGTTTTTGCATGGGATTATATAAATTCCGGAGATCCTTATAACACTTATGCATCACCAGGAGATTTGGATATTGAAATGATCTGTGTCTATGATGATAATTATACCGGGATTACCGAACCGGAATATTTAACTCAATTCTTACCTGATGCAGGACAGGCTATTTTTCGAAGTAGTTGGGAAGAGAACGCAATTTATATGTGTTTAATCGGAGAAAACGGGATAGCCAGAGAAGGTGGTCGTGCTCATGAACATCCTGATAATATGAGTTTTATTATTTATGCTTATGGAGAACTTCTTGCTATGGATAGTGGATACATTAACTTTGATCAGCACGATTTGGTTCGATATGCAAAAAATCATAGCTTGATTCTTGTAGATGAGGAAGGTCCGAGTGCTGCAACTTTAACATCTGCAGGAGGTACGGATGCATTCATTACAAATTACTTTGATACTGAACATTTAGATTATTCTGAAGTTTGGACAACTTACGAAGATACGGATTTTATGCGATGTGTATCTTTTATTGATGATTCCTATTTCATAATTGCAGATTTTGTAGATGGAACCGGTACTCACTTTTATGATTGGCTTTTACATGGCAATGGTGGTGGAGATACAGGGAATGATTTTGTTTTAACTACTCACGGTTCAAAATACACAGTAAATGGAATTGATCTAAATTTCTTTATAAACTCTGATGAAGATATTTCTTTAGACGATTATTATGATTTCCATGAAGGTGGTTATGATATTGCTGATGAACATACAGTAACAGAGGCTGCAGTTGAAGGAGAGGATGTTATCTTCTCAGCTTTCTTAATCCCTGCTCCGGAAACAAGAGATATTGTTTATACTCCAATTAATTCAGGGACTTGCATTGGTGGGACGATTTCAATGGATGATGAAAAAATCATTTCATTAGTTAAAAGTAATACTGATTTTGTTTCTATTGATTATTTTGATATTGATGTGGGTTTTAATGGATATATTTTAAATATTTCACGGATTAATGAAAACATTCCCGGAAGCATTTTCCTGAAACAAGGACAGAACCTGGAATATGATAATGTTGATCTTATCAGTTGCTCTGAAAGCACAAACCTATCATTAAACATTGGAACAGGTTTAGCTTATGGTTATATAAGCACTGGTTGCCAGGTTCAGTTCTTCACTGGAAACCTACCCACTGATGTTATCGGAGCTACTACTTGGAGTTATAATATGGGAGTTCTAACCGCTAATTTCCCGGATGAAACATATTTTGAAATTGAAGTGGATTGGAGTCTTGTTAATCTTTCCTCTGAAAATAATATTGTTTCAATCTTACCTGAATTATATCAAAACTATCCCAATCCTTTTAATCCGTCTAGTACCGGTCGCAGTTCGACCACAACAATTTCTTTTAATATCTCTCGCAAAGACGCAAAGGATGCAAAGGTAGAAATTTACAATATCAAAGGAGAGAAAGTGAGAACACTTCATTCATTCCCGAACAGGAGTTTGGGAACGAGAAATGTACATACAGTAACCTGGAACGGAGCCGATGATAACAACAAACCTGTATCATCAGGAATCTATTTCTATAAATTACGCTTGCCTCACAATTTGTCTGGGAAAACCGGTAATTATTCAAATACAAAGAAGATGATTTTATTAAGATAATCCGGCTTCGTCCCGAAAACATTCGGGGCTACGCCGGGACAAGGGAGGGAAGAAATGAAGAAATATCTGAAATTATTGGGGTTCTTGATCTTTATTGTCATTGTATTTTCATGTACAATCAAAAATTTTGAAGCTCCTGAATTTGATAAAAAAATCATGCTGCCTTTAATTAACGAGACCTA
>JAUXFF010000095.1 GCA_030620155.1 Candidatus Cloacimonadota bacterium
ATAGTTTCCAGTTCCTGTGCCTGGGGCAGAAGAATTTCAGCACCTAATTGAGGTAGTAAAGGTTCTCCTTCCTGACCTAAATTAACACAATTTTCATAAATTAATTCTGAATAGCCACCTTCCGTTTTTATATGCGGTTTCTCAAATGTGTAAGTAAACGAAACGACATCCGCCATGAGTAAGGAAGTTAACGTCAAAAACAAAATAAAACCGATAATTTTTTTCATAATAATTCCCCTTTTTTTATTTATTCTATTATTTTTCAGTATCTTAAAAACACTATTATTTTGTCAAAAAAAAATTTCCTGAAACTTTGCAAAGACCTCCAGCCTTCTCCGGCACCTGCCGGATACGTTTGTTGGTTCGCTCATCCGTCATGCGTCGGATGTTCCATCCTGAGGGAACCATTTGTTTCCCTCCGCATCGTCACGATGCGGAATTCCATTTTTGTTTCCGAGATCGAGACAATCTCTGCAAAACCCTGTGGGAAGCAAGACTTGACTCGCAATGAGCGAAGGGAATGTGAGTCGAGGATTGCAATCCAATTACCACTTCTATACTAAAATAAATATATCAATAAAGGAATATAAAATATTCCTAGTATTATCGAAAAAGAGACCAGACTGGCAGCAAATTCCTTATCCAGATTCTCCAAAGAAGAAAATACCAACGTATTATAACCTACCGGTGCAGCACAACATATAATCACAATGGGTTTGACAATCCCCTGTAAACCCAGGAGAACAACTATACAATAGCCCAGAGCTAACCCGATCCCGATCCTGATAATAAGAACCATCCAGACTTTACCGATATTCTCAAATTTTGGACGAAAATAAATCCCCAGGGACAACATAATGAGCACGATAGTAGGTGTTCCCACATAGCTGAGAAAATCCGCAGCGATCGCAGGAACCTGAATTTTTCCCAGGTTGAAAATAATTCCCAATATCAATCCCCAGATAGGAGGTAGTAAGAGAAATTTTTTCAATTTGACCCTGGAACTTGTCTTGTCTCCATACTTTACAGCTATATAGTAAACAAACGTCAACACCAGCAAGGCATTTCCCAGGTCAAAGAAAGTATAAATAGCCACACCTTCCCTGTCAAAAGCTGTTAATATGAAAGGCAAAGTAAAACCGGTATTCATGATCATGGAGCCAATCAGGAAAGTACCAAGAGTTGCACGGTTGAATTTGAGCTTTTTTCCAATAAAAAAAGAGATGAAAAAGGTGAATAATATCACAGCGATCGCAATGAACGGTAAATAAACAAATTGTATAGATAATTCAACACTGGTAACGGAAATAAATATCAATGCAGGCAACGTGACATAAAAAACCAGTTTCAGAAGAGAATCCCCGTGCTCCGTTTTGAACAGTTTTATCAGTTTAAGAATATAACCTAACACAAACACCAGTACAACAGGAATTATTTTCCCCACAAAATCATTCATCTGTATATTTTCTCCATTTCACGGATTATCCGCAAGAACAAATTTATCAAGCTATTTTTTAACACTTTGTCTTATAATGCAATATTTATTCCTGAAAATAAAATAAAAGATATATCAAGTACTTCTGTCCCGGGATAAGTATAGATTTAAGGAATAAGTTGGGAATGAACCAACTGATCTGAAAATTGAGCAGGTAAATTTCATATTTCAAAGTCATTCGCAAAATAAATTAAAATATAAACTCTTTTCTGGTTGACATTTCTATAATAATAATTAACTTGTCAACCAAGAAGGGAGGTAGCCATGTCTGATATTTTTGCTCAAAGATTTAGATCTGCAAGACTTAAAGCTGGTTTGTCATTACAGGCTTTAGCAAATAGAATAAGTGAATCTGTTTCCAAACAGGCTATAAGCAAATACGAACAAGGTAAAGCAATGCCAGACAGCAAAAAAATGATCGCTCTTGCCAAAGCGCTTGATGTTAAATTAGAATATTTTTTCCGACCTGCCAGAATTAATATTGAACTATCCGAACCTGCTTATAGAAAAAGATCTTCCATGTCTAATAAAAGACTAAATGTAATAAGAGAAAATGTGCGAGATCTTGTCGAACGCTATATGGAAGCTGAAAATTTTTTAGATAATTCAGCATCAGTCATTTTACCGGAAGATGATACCAGGCACATTTCATCTTTTGATGATATCGAGCATCTTGCAGAAAAATTAAGAGAATTGTGGAATCTGGGGAATGATCCGATTGAGAGCCTGGTAGATGTTCTGGAAGATAACAACTTCAAAGTTGCTCTAATAGAAGGTGATGAGAAATTCGATGGTCTTTCCTGTTGGGCAAATGATACTATCCCGATAATTATCAGTAAAAAGGGATGTTCCGGAGACAGGCAGCGTTCAAATTTAGCTCACGAACTAGGTCATTTACTAATGAATGTCGAAGATGGTTTTGATGAAGAAAAAGCAGCTAAAAGATTTTCCGCCAGTTTCCTTGTTCCCCGAGATGTTGCTTACAAAGAATTGGGAAAACATCGCAATAATCTCAACTGGGAAGAACTTCATATTCTTAAACACAAATACGGGATGAGTATGCAGCAATGGGTCTATCGGGCAAAAGATCTGGGAATAATTACCGAATCCCACGCTAAAAGCTGGTTCATTCAATTTAGACAAATAAATCCCAAAATAGAACCGGGTGAACAAATTCCTGAAGAAAATCCAACCAGGATGAGAAAGATCGTTTTTCAGGAACTGGCAGAAAATATTATCACTCCGCCTAAAGCGGCTGAACTTTTAGCTTGTAATGTTCAAGAAATCAGGAATTCGCTTCTGGGATTATAAACTAAATGAATCTTCTGATATCCGATACTAACATTTTAATAGATCTGTATAATGGAAATCTATTGGATAAAATCAAACAGCTTCCATATAAATTCGGAATTCCTGATGCGATACTTTCTGATGCTTTCACCGACAAGATTGAATTACATGAACCGGGAGTGGAAGAAATACTTGATGCCGGATTCAGAATCTATTCATTGGAAGCTGACGAACTTGTTGAAGTATATAGTTTGAACGAATCATATTCTCACCTTTCTGTTATCGATATTTTCGGTCTGGTTCTGGCAAAGAAGCATAAAGCAATTTTATTAACCGGAGATAAGAAATTAAGACAAGCTGCACAAAACAAAGGCATCGAATTTAAAGGTATTTTATGGATCCTGGATGAGTTAATAGAAAATTCTATAATTAATAAGGAAACAGCAACTGGCAGTCTGCAGAAAATTCTTGATAAAGGTGCTTATCTACCCAAAGTTGAATGCCAGAAAAGATTTGAGAATTGGAAAAAATAGCAAGGGACAGAAAATGACAAAAATAGGAAATGTCAGGGGTTTCCCCGAAGCAAAAAAACGGCAGTAAAGTAGTTTCAAAACAGAATTATTGGGAAAAACCGGAAGATAAAAAGCTTTTGGATAAATTATAACTACCTAATTTCGGAAAATGATCTGCAAACAATATTGGGAAAAGGGTTGACTGGGAAATAATAATTTTCAAAATGTTACTTAATATACGTATAAAACATTATTTCTTTGGAAGATATGATAAATAAAAAAAATTTAATGGACGAATTAATTTTATAATTTTATTTAATATAAATAGAATAATGGTAAAACACCTTGGTTAAAAGATTATACAAGGAGTATGTTATGAATCCTATTGAAATTAACATCATTGTTGGTGTTACCAGTATTATCTGTGGAACTATCCTTGGCAATTTCTTGGGATGGTTTAATATTAAAAAGAGTATTATACTTAAAGAAAGAATTTCCGAAAAAAAAGAATTTAGAAAAACTATTATTAGTCTCATTTCCAAAATCAAATATGATAAATTCTCCCAACCTGGTAAACTTTGGATTAAATTGCATAGAGAAAATTTCATAATTGATGAAGCCATGATCAACCTTGAACCATATATTGGGAGTAGTGATCGCAAAAAGCTAAAAATTGCTTATGATTATTATAAAAATCCATACCCCGATTACAAAAGCCTTAAAGTTGAACCTGTTAACAATCCATTTCTTACTTATTCAGCACCAGACGAAAAAATTAAAGAAATTTTTAATTTGAGAGATGTTCCCAATGGTTCTGAACTTGCTATTCATAACCTTAAAAAAATTATTGAGATTGTATCTTGAATTATTCATTTATTATCCAAATAGATATAGCCCATAATTATACACACCAGATTTTCCTGAGTTCTAGGACTTCAACTTCTGTTGCTAAGCCTTGGTTTCGTTGTTTTAGGGGTAGGTCCTGAGAATATATCGGTGTTGTTTGTGTTTTATATTTGACATTAGAGTGAGTATGAAATCAATGAAGAGATGTAGATTTAAAATAATCTACAAGAAATCTTCATATAAAAGGATATAGCAAATGGCAAAATTAGTTACAAACCAGAATGAATTTTTATCCGAGATAATTGATAAGATATTACCGAGTTCAAAATGTCTCTACTTTCTTGTAGGATATTTTTACTTTTCAGGCTTTGAACAGATTTATAAAAAAATCGGCGGTAAACAATTGAAGATATTAGTTGGAATGAATATTGAAAAAAACATATCTAACAAAATAAAAGAATTCACTATAATTCAGGAAATAAATCAATCCAGATTGGAGATAAAGAAAAATTATTATAAATCATTCGTTGAAGTTTTTAATGATACAGATTTTTTCGATTCTGAAGAAAAACAGGAAGCTTTCAGAATATTTATTAACAAAATAAAAGACGGATCACTTGAAATAAGAAAAACAGAAAACCCAAATCACGCCAAATTGTATTTATTTGAGCACAAAGTAGAATTAAATCAAAACGGATTAAATCCGGGGACAATGATAACTGGATCAAGCAATCTCACAAGAGCAGGATTGAAAGATCAGCACGAAATTAATGTAATTTTAAGAGATGAATATCCTGAAGGCAAAAGGATTTTCGATGAGTTGTGGGAAACTGCAATTGATATCGTAAAAGAAGGAAATCTAGATGAATTTATGGAAGAAGTTGTAGAAAAAATCTGGTTAGATAAAATTTATAAACCTTATCTTTTTTACATCAGGATTCTCATTGAATATTTTGCTATCAAAGATTCAGGAGAAATTGTATTTCCAGATGAAATTACGGATGGTCAATTCTTCAACTTAAAATATCAGATCGATGCAATTAGAAAATCAATGCAAATTATAGAACAACATAACGGTGTTTTAATATCTGATGTTGTAGGTCTTGGTAAAAGTATTATTGCTTCGACGGTAGCATATAATATGCGGAAGAAAGTAATTATAATTGCCCCACCGAATTTGCATTACCAATGGGATAAAGAGTATCGAACTATTTTTAATTTCAATGCTGTTGTATTCGGTACAGGTTCGATCCATAAAGCTCTCGATCACCTGCAGAATGTCTGGAATGATGAAGAAGTTTTGATAATTGTGGATGAAGCCCACAAATTCAGAAATGAAAATACAGATGATTACATCAACCTACACAAACTTTGTCAGGGAAATAAAGTGATGCTGCTCACGGCAACTCCATTCAACAACCGACCACAAGATATTTTTGCAATGATAAAACTGTTTCAAATTCCTTTAAAATCTACTATCCGCACGGTTGATAATCTTTCCTATCAATTCCAGCAGATGATAAAAGAATATAAAGCAATTAATAAAGAAAGAAAAAAGAAAGATGCTGATGACCATAAATTAAAAAGACGAATTAAAAATCTGGCAAAACAGATAAGGCATATTTTAGAACCGGTTCTTATCAGACGTTCCAGAATAGACCTTGATAAAATTACTGAATACAAAAACGATTTGAAAAAACAAGGTTTCAAATATGTTTTTGCAGAACCTCCGATTGAAAAAGAGTACTATCTGGGTGAACTTGCAGAATTATACATTAAAACACTAAATACAATTTATCCTGAAGAATCCAAGAAAAATAAAGTAAAGAAAACAGACAAAAGTGAATTTATCGGAGCCAGATACAAACCTGTAAATTACCTAAAAGATTTAGCGAAATTTAAGGAAAGATTGAAAGCCGAACACCAACACATCGATGCTGATGCAATACGCGTTGCTCAATCCAACCTGGCAGATTTTATGAGAAGATTGCTGGTTTCCAGATTTGAAAGTTCTGTAAATGCCTTTAAATGCACTCTGAATTATATGATCAAATCTATGGAATCAGTGAAAAAATATTATGATAAAGCTGCAAAAGTTCCCGTTTTTAAGAAAGGTAATTTACCGGACATCGATTCATTTAAAGATATGGGTGAAGATGTTAAGAATGATCTGGAAAATTATAGTTTTGAAAAAGAACTGGAAAAACAATATGAAAAAGGACTGTTTTTTATTCCTAAAGGTGACCTTAAAGAAAATTTTATCAAAGATTTGAATCAGGATTTGAATTTACTGAAAAATATTCGTAAGGATTGGTTTGAGAACGGAATTAAAAATGATCCTAAACTAGAAAATTTCAAAATTGAAATTCAACGGCATTTGAAAGCTGATCCCAAAAGAAAAATCGCTGTTTTCAGCGAATATACAGACACAGCAAAATATATTTATGATAAAATAAAGAAAGATAATAAGATCAGGACGTTTTATTTTTCCTCAAGCGTCTCAACCGCTCAAAACAAACGAGTTATCAGAGAAAATTTCGATGCTTCAAACAACATCCAAAAAGATGATTATGACATTATAATTGCTACAGACGCACTTTCTGAAGGTGTAAATCTGAACAGAGCTGGAACAGTTTTCAATTATGATATTCCTTACAATCCAACCAGAGTTATTCAAAGAGTGGGAAGAATTAACAGGATCGGGAAAATGCTTTTTGATAAACTCTATATTTATAATTATTTTCCAACCGATATTGGTGAAGTTGAAATACGAAAAAAACAGATTTCTACATTTAAAAAGGCGATGATAGATGCACTTTTGGGTGAAGATACAAAAGTTCTTACAAAAGACGAAGAATTACGATCTTACTTTTACCAAAAATACAATGAAGCTTTAAAACTGCAGGAACAGGAATCGTGGGATACAAAATATCAGGACGATCTGTATTACTTAAAAAAATCTCAACCAGATTTAATTGAAAAAGCTCTCACTATTCCAAAACGATCAAGAATTCAACGAACTGAAAAAAAATCAAAATCTGGAGTTATTATTTTTGGGGAAAAAGCAGAAGATTATACTTTCAGATTGGGAATTAGTGAAACCGAATCTGTTGCTCTATCGGTGGAAGAAGCATTTGAACTTTTTGCCGCGGAGATTTCCGAAAAATCCAAAGAAGTTTCAAAGGCGTTTGAGAAAATCTACCAACAAACAAAAGATAATATGTTCATTTCCAAAACTCAAGTTTCAACATCAGGTAAAAAAGGCGAAGCAATCAATAAAATCGGGCTTCTTAAAGAATTAATTCCAGAAAAGAAAGATTATCTTTCCGATCTGTATTTTGTAGCAAAAGAACTCAACAGTTTACCCGACGGTGTTTTTACAATGATCAGACAAATAGATGAAGAAAGTTTGAATGAAGATGTTGAAGATTTAATGAAATTAGTAACACATTCTTATCTGGCAAAAATCATTAAAACAGCAAATAAAATTGACGAAGGAACAGAAACACTAATTCTTGCCGAAGAATTAATTTAGGAGTTATAATGAAATCAGTAATAACTTGCGATATAATTAAATCACGTCAATATTCTAATTTGGATAGAGATGAAATAAATAAACTTATTAAAACAAGCTTCAATGATTGTTGCAATCTTGTTCCCGAAGCCTATGCTGATAAACTTTCTTTTAGTATTATCCAGGGTGACGAATTTCAATTCCTGATTAATAATCCTGAATATGCTTATCAATTTGTTGTTTTTTATCGATTAATTTTATCTCAATCTGAATTGAAACCTACTTTTAGAGCAGGTATCGGTATCGGTGATGTTTCAATTACTGATGCTGATTCTTATAAAATGGATGGTTCTGCTTTTCATAGATCACGAGAAGGGATTAATGAATTTAATTTTAAAAAACATAAATCAAGATTAACTATAATCAAATCTGATAATAGGCAGATCGATGATGAGCTTAATATGATTTGCATTTACCAGGATCTGCTTGAATCAAAATGGTCTACAAAAAATAGAGGATCTATATTGGCAAAGATTAAATATAAGACTCTTTCCGAAGCTGCTTTACATGAAAATGTTACATATCAGGCGATCCAAAAAAATCTTAAAGCAGCTTATTGGGAGATTTATTTTGTTGGAATTGAATACATACGAGATCGTCTCAACACAACCCTGACAGGTTGAAAAGGAACTATACTACCCAATAGGGTTGTGTTTTAATGTTTCAACCCATTTGGGTTGTATTATTGTATTTAAAGGCTTCAATCTTGAAATGACTCTTTTAAAGGTCTTAACTATGAAATCACTAAGGAGTGTTTATGCTTTGGAAATTGCTTTTAGCTCATGTAATAACTGATTTTGTTCTACAATCTAAAAGAATTGCGGATAATAAAAATAAATTCATATTTAATCTTTTACATTGTTCGATATTTTTTATTATATCTACGCTACTGATAATAAATGATCTAAATATTACAAACTTGCTTATAATTGCTATTATCTCCATTCTTCATGGTTTGATAGACTTTGGAAAAGCAAAACTGGAAGAAAAAGATTATAAAGAATTAAATTGGGTGTTCTTCACAATAGACCAGTTACTTCATATCGCAACAATAATAATTGTATTATCTATTTTTAATCCCCAATTCTGGAGTTTATTTCATTTGAAAGTAAATGTTATTTTGCTTTCCAGAAATTGGTTTAAAACTTTACTTTTCTTTCTTATTATCACTTTCGGTGGAAGTTATTTCACTGCTTCTGTATGTAAAAGATTTACACCAAAGAAAAATAATGATAATTCTCTGGAAAGTGCCGGAAGATACATTGGGATACTGGAAAGAGTTATTATTTTTTCCTCCATTCTAGTCGGTCGTTATGAACTTATCGGTTTTCTTATTGCTGCAAAATCCATAATACGGCATCATGAAACTGGTAATAAGGCTTTTACAGAATATTTTCTTATTGGTACTTTCACCAGCTTCATCTGGGCAGCAGGATTTACATTTCTTTATCTGAAAATTTAATAAAATCAATAGGAATAATAATGACAAATTTTAATTTCAATGAACCATATATAAGAGAAAACTGGATCACCTTTTACAGACAACACTTTCTCCCACAAGATTTTTCAATAGCATCGGAAATTACAGAAACAGAATTCAAACCAAAATACATCAGTAAAAATGTTCTGTATCTCGGAAATTCCGAAACATTAAGATTAAAAGTTTATGAAATGTATCACGAATCGGAAAACGATCCCAGAATCGGACTTTCAAGAGATGCGTTTAAATTCATTGAACATCAAAAAGTTAAGAATGCTTTGATCTTTTTCATTTCCAATAATTCGGAGAATTACAGATTTTCACTTATAACTCGTGAACTGAAATTGGAAGGAAAGAAAGTAACAAAAGAATTCACCAATCCAAAAAGATATTCTTATTTGATGGGACCTGATGTAAAGAAACATACGATCGAAGAATTTCTGGTGAAAAAGGGAATAATAAGAGATGAAGATGACCTTAAATCGAGATTCTCCATCGAAGTTGTAAATAAAGAATTTTACAATAAAATTGCTACACTTTTTACTGAACTTGTTGGTGGTATTCGAAAAGTAGGTAAACAAAATAAAGAGTTTCCACCACTTCTTAAACTTCCAGATACAACAGATCATACTTTACTACAAGAATTTGCTGTTAGATTGATAGGTAGAATTGTATTCTGCTGGTTCTTGAAAAAGAAAAAATCGGAAAAAGGAATTCCCTTAATTCCTGAAGAAATTTTATCAACAAGTGCAATTAAAAATAATTATTACCATA
>JAUXFF010000169.1 GCA_030620155.1 Candidatus Cloacimonadota bacterium
CAACGTGTTTTCTACACACCTCACCAGGAACAGGCATACCTTGAACCTCAAGGAATAATTGCAATTTATAAACCTGAAGAAAAGCTAATGTTCATACGCGGAACCATGCAGTGCCCTTTCTTTGTTAAAGACGGAGTTGAAGCAATAATGGGAGATACTATCAGAGAAGCAGTAATTGAAACATCGGAAGGTATTGGTGGTGCTTTTGGTGGCAAGGAAGATTTTCCAAGTCTTCTTGCTGGAATAACAGCGCTTCTTTCATATAAAAGTGGAAAACCTGTAAAGATCGTTTTAGACCGTTCAGATGATATCCAGATAACAACCAAACGACATCCCTCCCGTGTGGAAATCGAAACATGGACAGATCCTGAAACCAGAAAGATCAAAAAGATCAATATTGACTACAGGTTGGATGCCGGAGCTTATCAGACCTTGTCCCCCGTTGTACTAGCTCGAGGTGTTCTACATGCAATAGGAGGGTACAATATTCCTGATGCGTTTATTCGTGGAAGATTGTTTAAAAGCAACACACCTTCCAATGGAGCCTTCCGAGGATTCGGTGCTCCACAGGCTTTTGCTGCAATGGAAGCATACGTCGAAACCGTCTCTGCAGTCATGAATATTGACTCATACGAATTCAGGAAAATTAACCTGTTCAAAATCGGTGACGAATTCCCTACAACTCAACCAATAATTGAAGAACATCTTTCTGACTGCTTTGAGCAAGTCATTAAAAAATCAGACTACTTTCGAAAACATAAGGAATTTACTGAATGGAATAAAATACATAAAGATAAAAAAGGAATTGGAATGTCCCTTGGTTATCACGGTGGAGGTTTTACTGGAAATGGTGAGAAAGTTATTAATTCAGAAATAAAAGTAGTAATAGAAAAAAATGCTGATATCAAAATATATGTTGCCAACACTGACATGGGACAAGGGGCTCATACAACTCTTGCCCAGATGGTTTTTGAAGCTATTGGACATCCTCAAGAAAAAACCCTGGTTCAGCTTCCAAACACAAATAAAACACCAAACAGCGGTCCTACTGTTGCTTCCAGAACTATTTATATCATTGGGAACCTGCTTAAAAAATTGACTTTAAAAATTAAAGAAAAGCTTGAATTTGACAACCTGGAGGACTATGTCGCTTCCCACACAGAACAATTCCCAAAAGAATTCAGAATGAATTTTAAACCTGATCCATCAGTCATTTTCGATGAAAATACTTATAAGGGAATTGCCTATAAAGATTATTCCTGGGCAGCATGTATTAGTGAAATTTATTTTCATGCCGATACTTATAAAATTGAGGTTAAAAAATGCTGGAATGTACTGGATATCGGTAAAGTCGTAAATCAGAAGATTGCAGAAGGACAGGTTGAAGGTGGTGTTGTGCAGGGACTTGCCTATGGAACAAGTGAATTCTTTTACAAAAAAGGTTATGGAAGAATGCATGGATTTACCGATTACACTCTTCCCACAACTCTCGATATCCCGGAGATTGATGTTGAATTCATTCATAACGATGATCCATTAGCAAAGGGATTAGGTGAAATCCCCATGGATTATCCGGCTCCCTCTATTCGCAATGCCTTTTTCCATGCTACTGGAATATTAATAAATGAATATCCACTCATACCCGAAAGAATTATTAACCACATGATGAGGATATGATGAAAATAAATTTCACAATAAACGGAAATCACATTTGTTTAGATATTGACCCCATGCGTAGATTGATAGATGTGATTAGAAATGATCTCGGTTTTACGGGGACCAAAGAAGGTTGCGGTGAAGGTGAATGTGGGGCCTGCACTATACTTCTGGATGGTAAACCTGTAACCAGTTGTATTTTAAATGTGATTCATGCTGATGGAAAGGAAATTCTTACAGCAGAAGGTATTGCTCAAAAACCTATTGGTAAATTGCTGATCGATTGTTTTGATGAAACAAATGCTGTACAATGTGGTTTTTGTTTCCCTGGATTTCTGGTTGTTTCTTATTATTATTTAATATCTGATGGAGAGCCTTCTTTAAAAAAAATAAAATCTGCTTTAAGTGGAAATATCTGTAGATGTACCGGTTATAAAAAAATATTTGAATCCGTCATGCTTGCTTGTGAACGGAAACCACGAATGAACACCAATGAACACGAATAGAGTGAAACTAAAATGAAGAAATCTTTCCATTCAAAAGTGTGGGAACAAAAAAAGTCAGTGGATTTCTGTGAAAGTCTGCCTGCCTTGCCGTATCCAGCAGTGTTTACTCCGGCTTTTTAATCGCCTTTGGTGATTTGACGGATGCTGGAGAAGGCAGGTGGCAAAAGGAAATAAATAATGAAATTTTATAAACCTACTTCTATTCCGGATTTATTTCGAATTTCGGAAGAAATTGAGGGGAAAAAATACTTTCTGGCTGGTGGAACAGATATAAATGTTCAAATAAAAAATGGTATTATTAAGGATGAGCCGGTTATATTTATTAATCATCTCAATGAACTAAAAGGTATAAAAGAATCAGAAGATATTATTTTAATCGGGACTTTAACGACTTATAAAGAAATTATAGAATCTGACCTCTTGCGAAAAGTACTACCATTCTTTCAGAATTCTTTAAAATCCTTTGCTTCACCCATTTTACAAACTATGGCTACTATTGGTGGAAATATTGCAAACGGTTCTCCTACTGCTGATGTAACACCCCTGCTTCTTGTTCTCGACGCAAAGCTTAAATTATTTTCAAAATCCAGAATTCGAGAAGTTAAATTAAGTGAATTTTTCACAGGTTATAAGGAATTTATATTAAAAGCAAATGAAATCATTGGGGCGATATTAATCCCCAAAAATGCTGAGACAGGATTTGATACTTTCTTTGAAAAAGTAGGTTCCAGAAAGTCACTGACAATTGCAAAACTTGAAATCGCAGGATTGAAAAGATTAAAAAATAACAAAATTGAAGAAATTAAAATCGCAGCAGGAGCTTTGAACGAATATCCCCGCAGATTGCATAAATTAGAAGAATTTTTAACAGGTAAAGATATTGACCGAATAGATTTCTCCCAGGTTGAAGAAATTCTAAACCGGGAAATCACACCTATCAGCGACCTCCGTTCCGACAAAGAATATCGTTTACAGGTTTCCTTTAATTTAATTCAAAGTTTTATTTTAAATTAAACTTGTACCCAGATGTATTAATTTTTTTGATTAATTTAACCAAATTATAATTTGACTGGATTAAATTATAATAAATTGTTTGTTTATTAAAAAGGGAGAGTATTATGATCAGGAGATTTATTTTATTAATTGCTATATTATTTATTTGTAGTTTGGCTGTTACAGAGGAAAAGTTAAAAAAAACAGAACTGGAAGGTTCCTGGAGCTGGCAGGACACGACCGCTACTACCGGTTGGACCTTTGTATTTGGAGAAAACAACTTTCGCGTTACATTCCTGAATTCTCCATTGATGATGGCTGGTGAATTCGTGATAGGAGTTGATGATAAAACAAAGACTATTGATCTGATGATAAAAGAATGTCACAATCCTAAATTTATTAATGCCACATCTTTAGGTATTTACAAACTGGAAAAAGATATCTTAACCATTGCGCTAAATGAGCCAGGATTGCCCAACAGACCAGACTCCTTTGAAATATCTAATCAACAAATACAAATCTTGATTATGAAGAAAGATAATGAGTGATTTAAGATTGAAACTTAAAGATTTTATAGCTCTTATATTTATATTTGCGGTTTTATGTAATTCCTGTCAAAAAAGACAAGACACTGCTACGAAACTCTCATTAACACTTGTGCAAGCAGAAAAACTGTTTACAAACACAAAATGGGAACCGGCAGTTTGCAAAGGAATATCCCCGGCAATACCGGGATTTACTATTACACAATATCTTAAAGGTTTACGTATTGATCTGGTTTCAGAAACAGGTATTTATATAATCTATGAAGAGTTTGTATCTTCAGGAACTGACAATCTTCCGGAAATGAAAGGCACATTGTCTAATATCCCTGAAATCAATGAATCCATATTCTTTTATAATTCTCCTATAAAACGGGCAAGTAAAAATTACGTTAATATCTGTGGATTTGCCGAAAAACGTATGTTCAGGATACACGCCTGGGGGGTAAAAAATTCAGCAGATAAGGAACTGGATATAGCTCTTGAACTGGCAAAACATGCGCTTACAAATCTAGAGAATACGCTTTGAATCGTCTTATTTGAAAAATATATTTTCTATCATTATGCAAAATTAAAAAAATATTCATTATTAGGCTGGAATTCAAAATAAAAAAGAGGTAATTCATGGCTTTTAAGGTATTATTTTTAGCACATGCACCTGATGCAGATCATAAAAAACATAAGAGTATCATTGATACAGGAAAGTATAGACTTTTGTCATTTGTTGTTAAAACTCAAGACGAAGCAATAGAAGTTTCCAAAAGTATCTATGAAAAGGAGAAGGTAGATGCCATTATACTCTGTCCGGGTTTTACACACAGTGATGTATCAGAGATATTTAAGGCTTTAGAAGGCAAAGTATCTGTCAACGTTGCTAGAGGAGATGGTCCCAGCAGTAAAATTTCACAAGCTGTGATACAAAGAGAATACTTCAATAAATAAAATGAAATAGTGTTTGGAGGTTTTGTTAAGTAAACAAAATTTTATTGATTCTTAAAAAAAATCACATTATTTGTTGGATTATTCATATTATTTACAAAATTACGTAACTCTTTATATTGCTCTACAGGAATCAATCCTTCAGGAATATTCACCGTTCTTTTAAAAACAAGATTATTATCAAAACGTTCAATTTCAATTTCATACTCAATTTCCTGTTTCCCAAATTTAAAGGATTCCTGAACACCACCCTTTGGCTTTATGACAGACATATTTTCAGGTACATCTTCAATTATAAATTCTTCTTCAACTGAAAATAC
>JAUXFF010000187.1 GCA_030620155.1 Candidatus Cloacimonadota bacterium
AGCCAGATCGCTTTTGAACTGGAAAAAATAGCTCGTGCTTATGATCCCTGCATCAGTTGTGCTACTCATCTTGTTCATGTGAATAAGAAATAAATTTTTCCGGGATTAATTCTGCGTTCCCAAAGAGGGCATCCAAAGGACTGCTAAAGCTTTGGGAACGATTAGGAAATGTAAGGGTAAGGGATTAAGTGTTCGTTTTACCAACCTTCCAACGCTTCATTCAGCATTGCCAGAGTTTGTTCTTCTTTGTAACCAAGCTGCTGCATTGCTCCGGAAGGACAAACAGCCGCACAACTTCCACAACCTTTACAAAGTCCGGAATTTACATGAGCATATTCCCTACCGTTCATCCAGAACAACTCCAGTGCTCCATAAGGACAAACGGCAACGCACATACCACAGCCAGCACACATATCCAGATCAACCTCGGCAATATTTGCTTCCGACATATATTCATCTGAGCAGATAATAGAACACGCTCTTTCTGCTGCTGCTTTTGCCTGTGGAATTGTTTCCTCGATTCCTTTTGGAGAATGAGCAAGACCGGCTAAGAATAATCCTTCGGCAGCGAAATCTACAGGACGAAGCTTAACGTGAGCTTCCATAAAGAAATTGTCTTCATTAAGCGGAAGTTTCAGCATTTGAGAAAGATCTTCAGCATCTTCCTGGGGAACCATTGCAGAAGCTAAGATCAATTTGTCAGGATAGATCACAACTTCCTGATTCAAAACATGATCCTTAACTGTTAGTGTTAATCCTTTTTCATTCAGAACCATACGCTTTTCGTCTATTTCAACGACAGGTTTTGCATCTTCTTCATATCTAATGAAAATAACACCGAGTTCTCTTGCTTTCTGATAGAATTTCTCATAAAAACCATAAGTTCTAATATCCCTGTAAAGAATAAAAACATTCATCTTCGGATTTAATTTTTTCAAGCGAATAGCATTTTTTATAGATTGAGTGCAACATACCCTTGAACAATAAGGACGCTTTTCATCACGAGAGCCGACGCACTGGATCATAACAATATTCTTAAGTTTTTTGTAATCCTTTTTATTCTCTTCAAAGTCTGTTTCAAAATCCAGATGAGTTATAACATTCTTGTTTTTCCCAAAGAAATATTCCTCAGGTTTGGATTCGTTTGCACCGATCATAATAAGGATCACTCCGTGCTCAAAGATAACTTCTTTATTTTCTTTCTTATTAAATATCTTTGTTTTGTAGTTCCCGATATAACCATCAATTTCTTTAGCTTCCGAATTCGTGAAAACCTTTATGAGCGGATGCTTGTTTATTTTCTCATTAATTTCAGCGAGATAATCTGAAATTATCTTTCCATCAACAGATTCAGCAAGCCGGTTAAGATTTCCACCCAATTTATCCTTTCTTTCGATAAGTGCTACTTCGAAACCCTGTTCAGCAATAGAAAGAGCTGCTGTCATCCCGGAAAGTCCTCCGCCAATAACGAGTGCCGTTTGAGTAACATCTAAAGAAATTGAATGAAGTGATTCTAAAAGACGTGATTTCCCAATTGCAATTTTTGTAAGAATTTTTGCCTTTTCAGTTGCGCCTTCTTTATCATCTCTATGAACCCAGCTACATTGGTTTCTGATATTTGCCATCTCGAAAAGATATGGATTCAATCCTGCTTCTCTTAATGTCTCCTGGAACAAAGGTTCGTGAGTGCTTGGTGAACAGGAAGAAACAACGACTCGATTAAGTTTATATTCATCAATAATTTCCTTCATTTTCTCCTGAGTATCCTGCGAACAGGTAAATAAATTATCCTCTGCATAAACAACATTTGGTAATGTTTTTGCAAATTCGACCACCTCAGGAACATTTACAACGCTTCCGATATTTATACCGCAATGACATACGAAAACTCCGATTCTGGGTTTCTTTCCGCTTACATCAATCTCTTCAGGATAAACTTTTTCAGTTATTTCTGTTCCGCGAACTTCCGAAAGTATTTCTGCAGAACCTGCAACTGCTCCGGATGCCTGCATAACTGTTTCCGGAATATCTTTTGGTGAAGCTGCCGGACCACAAACATAAATTCCAGGTCTGGTAGTCTGGATGGATGACATTCCTATATTTTCTACAAAATTAAACTCATTGAGACGAACATCAAGTTTATCGGTTACATCCACAATATCTCTTGTGGGTGTAAGCCCGATAGAAAGCACGACCATTTCAAATTCTTCAATTTCAAGTTCACCATTTTCTTTCGCATAATATAATTCCAGGTTTCCTGTTTCTTTAATCTCTTTTATCTTTCCAACTCTTGAGCGAATAAACCTGACTCCAACATTTTTTGCCTGATCATAGAATTTATCAAAATCTTTTCCGTAAGCACGAATATCCATAAAGAATATTGTCGGTTCAACTGTTTTTACATGCTCTTTGGCTATTATTGCTTCTTTGAGAGCATACATACAACAGACAGAAGAACAATATGGCATATGTGAATTCTCGTTTCTTGAACCTACACACTGTATCCAGGCGATTTTTGTCGGTACTTTCCCGTCATCAGGTCTTTGCAGATGACCCTCATAAGGACCTGAAGCTGCCAATACTCTTTCAAACTGGATACTTGTAAGCACATTTTTAAATCTGCCGTAACCATATTCATGCAATGCAGTAGGATCAAACTTCTCGGCTCCGTTTGCAATAATCACTGAACCAATATTCAAATTCAGAATTTCTTCCTTTTGGTCAAAATCGATCGCATCTGCTTCACAGTATTCTGTACAGATCTTACACTCTCCGGTATTCAGCTGCACACAATAATCCGGATCAATATTTGCATAATTAGGAACAGCTTGAGCATAAGGAATGTAAATAGCTGGTCTTTTTAACAACCCTTCATCAAACTCTGATAGAATCGGGATAGGTTCATTTTCTGTAATTTTTTCAAATTTAATTCCGGTTTTTGTTGGACAAATACTGTCGCATGCTCCACAAGTCTGGCACACATCTGATTGAGTGTCAAAAGCAGGAACTACTACACGGTTATTTCCTCTATTAGCAAAACCAATCGCTCCTTTACCCATCCTGTCTTTGCACATTCTTACGCATAATCCGCAAAGAATACAATCTTCATTTTTCAGTTTAACCCTTGGTTTTCCAACTCCCAATTCTTTTGCAAGATCTTGGATAACTTCAGAATCGGGGCACTTTGCCAGTATTAATTCAGCCACGACTTTTCGGGTTTTTTTTATTTGTTCTGTATCGGTTTTGACAATAAGACCATCTTGAACAGGATAAGTACAGGATGCTTGAATAGATGGTATCCCACCCTTCTGGCTTACCTCAACAATACATAATCTGCAGGCTCCATAAGCTGGTAATACTTTATTATAACATAAAGTTGGAATCTTTATATCATTTTCTTCTGCTGCCTGAAGAATAGTAGAACCTTCTTCAACTTCTACGTTTATTCCATTAATAATCAGATTAACCATATTTTTCCCTTTTTTAAATTACATACTTACGAAATACACCCCATTAAATAAAAGAGATTTAACAGGGTAAACGAAAAGACACAAAAAAATAATCAATTCGTTACAAAGCTCTGTAAAAATCACAAATAACAAATCCCCAAAAAACAAATAAATCTCAAAAAACAAATCCCAAATTACAAATAAATCACAAAAAACAAATCACAAAAAACAAATAAATCTTAAAAAACAAATCCCAAATTACAAATCACAAAAAACAAATAAATCTTAAAAAACAAATCCCAAATAACAAATAAATTACAAACTACAAATAAATCACAAATAACAAATCCCA
>JAUXFF010000130.1 GCA_030620155.1 Candidatus Cloacimonadota bacterium
AACATTAGATATTACTGAATCAAGAGAATCAAATAATGCAACTACATAATATGAATACAAATTAGAATCTAAAGCATAATCAAAGTAATCGGATATAGCGGGATTAGAGATAGCTGAAATCAATACTGAATCTCTATAAATCTCGAAACCGGTAATATCATTAGTCTCTAAAGAATCAACCCAGGACAAATAAACATCATTATAAGTTATGACTTCAGCTGTTAAATAAATCTGATTTTGTGCAAATATTAGAGTTAATGTAAAAAGGAAAAGAATTAGAAATATGATTTTATTTTCCATTTAACCTCCCTAAAAAATAAGTTGTTGCTAACATTTCCGCGTGCTGTTGGAATCGTTCAACGAACGATTCAATACAAAACACAACGAAACACAACCTTTAAAAATATTTTACTAAATAAAACAACAACCACATACTCATATTTAACCACATCATTTTATCAATATACACTTCTTATTTATTTTAAACTCGTCATTAACTATAAGATTAACAAAATAAAGTCCAGAACTTACCTTTTTGTCATAATTGTCTTTTCCATTCCAGTTGATAAAATAATCACCAGATTTTAAATGCGACTGAGAAAACGATTTAATTTTTTGACCTAAAGTGTTAAAAATAGAGATTTCTACATCACTGGCATTGGGAACTGAATAATTTATTGTTAAAAATGGATTAAATGGATTTGGAAAAGTATTTAGTGAATAATCATTATTTGGAATTTGATTATTAATGTTACCTTCAACTTGGTCTGTAAATCTTAGAAGAGTATTATCACTACCGAAAAAATAGCCTATATTGTTAAAAAAATAAATTTCTCTGATATAAGAATCAGCCTGATATTCTTGATCGAATGTACTTCCATAATCTATACTTCGATAAATTTGTCCCTGGTTTACAGCAATCCAGATTGTTGAATCGTTTTGAAAATTTACTGCATAGGAATATACTGGAACAGGGGCCATTGTGTAATTTAAACAATTATCAGTAGTTATAAGAACATATGGAAAGATACAACCAAAGCAAAGTAAAGCCCCATAAAGCTCAGTTCTAAAAGTTATCGATTGTACAGCGGACACTTCAAAAAGGGAATCATCCATAGCAATCCAATTTTCACCAGCGTCTGAAGTATAAAGAACATTTCCGCAACTCCATTCGAAATGACAACCTGCCCAACCAATAGAATCGTTTAAGAAGAAAAAAGTTGTTATTCTATAATTGACTGGATCGTTTAATAGGTAAATTAATGGAACTTCAATTGATTCCCAGGTATATCCGCCATCTAAGGTTTTATAGAGATTTGGCAATGAGTCGGAGTAAACGAATGTACTTATAAATCCGATGTTTTCATCGATAAAATAATATGATGAAATGTCTTCGACATCTATAAAGTAATCCGTCATATCTTCCCAGGCATATCCACCGTCACTTGTTTTAAAAAAATTATTGTATCCGTGATAATCGCTAAGAGTGAGCCAACCATTCAAAGAATCAATCATAAAAATTGAAGTAATCGGATCATATTCGTCACTAAAGCAATAGGTTAAATCCCAATTATCACCTCCATTGGAAGTATAATAAATTTCGCGTCCAGCAATATAACTTCTATTTATTACCCATCCTTCCTCTGAAGAAACAAAACTACCGGAAACAAGTGCATTACTATCAGTTAAAGGTGAGATATTAATCCACTCTTGGGCAAATAGGGTGGAAGAAATAATAAACAATATAATTAGTAATTTAAACATTTTCTCCTCCTGAATGTATGTATATCAGTTACGCATAATTTATTCCAGAATCAAATTAGCACATAACATTTCCGCGTGCTGTGGTATTCGTTCAGAGAACGATTCAATACAAAACACGACGAAACATAGCTAAACTTCTAAACATTTATTACTCACTGACACCACTCCAGTAGACGCTGAGTTAGCAATAGCTTATTAATTCAATAAAATACACTTCTTCACTAAATCAGATTCACCGCTGACCTTGAGTTTATATAAATAAAGTCCAGATTCGACCTTTTTACCGTAATCATCTATTCCATTCCATTTTAATGAATGGTAACCTTTATCTAAATAATCATTTACCAAAGAAATAATTTTTTGACCCTTTAAGTTATATATTGATAAGTCAATGAAATCATCTCGGGCAAGTGTGAAAGAAAAATTAGTCGACGGATTGAATGGATTTGGATAATTACCGATCAACTCAGTCCTCAATTCAGCAAATTCGTAATCATCAACGTCACTAGGGTTATAAAAATGATTCGAAGGACCAGATTCGTAACCTCCATCATATATAGCTGTAACATAATATCGAAGCCAACCAGGAGGGACATATTCGTCTAGATAAAAAGTAGAGATAGCTTGTCCAATTACTTCGTCATCTCTGTAAATATTGTACATATTTAAATCACGGGAAAATGGGGGAGAGTCCCATTGAAGAATTATATTGGGTGGATTATATGTACCAGTTAGATTCATTGGAGCTGGTAAAGTAACATTAATATATTCAACATTAGATATTACTGAATCAAGAGAATCAAATAATGCAACTACATAATATGAATACAAATTAGAATCTAAAGCATAATCAAAGTAGTCAAATATATTGGGATTAGAGATAGCTGAAATCAATACTGAATCTCTATAAATCTCGAATCCGGTAATATCATTAGTCTCTAAAGAATCCACCCAGGACAAATAAACATCATTATAAGTTATGACACCAGCTGTTAAATAAATCTGATTTTGTGCAAATATTAGAGTTAAGGTAAAAAGGAAAAGAATTAGAAATATGATTTTATTTTCCATTTGACCTCCCTAAAAAATAAGTTGCTGCTAACATTTCCGCGTGCTGTTGGAATCGTTCAACGAACGATTCAGTGCTCACGCAAAAAACACAACCTAACTTATAAATAAACTTTTTCACTGCTGAAACTCCCGCTGACGCAGAGTTAACGGCATCTTTTTTATTTCAGTAGCAAACATTTTTTTATAGCTTCAGTTTTCCCGTTTACACTCAATTTATAGAAATAAATACCTGAGCTCACCAAATTACCTGAGTCATCATTGCCGTTCCAGGCAATAGAATGATTACCTGCTCCTTTGTTTTGATTAACCAAAGTTGCTACGATTTGACCTTTGATGTTGTAGATGTTGAGTGAGACTTTTGTATTCTCTTTAAGAGAATAATTTATTGTTGTTTCAGGGTTGAAGGGGTTGGGGTAATTACAAAGTATGTAAGAATTAGTTTGTGGTAGCTCAGGATCGTTATCCACAATAAAATGAAGATTTTCATAATAATTCAAAGTGCCATCATAATTACCCAAAGTCAGATCGAGATCACCATCATCATCCAGATCGACCAAAGCAGGAGTGGTATTTTGTCCCCCGGTAATACCTGAAACAGGAGTGGGATCCTCTATCCATGTTCCATGAAAATCTATGAAAAATTGAACTTCTCCCCACAGGTCTCCTGTTATCACATCCAGATTATTATTCATATTGAGGTCACCAACTGTTGGAACACAATTAGAGCCAACATCAATACTTTCGAAATATTCTGTTATTTCTACCCAATCCGGTACAGAGGGCGTACCCTGATTTTCAAAGTAGAAAAGATATCCGTCTTCATTTCCTGCGACGATATCCAGATCGTTATCATCATCCATATCTACTAAACGCGGAGCAGACCAACCTTCCAATGCAACAAAAGAAAGCACATCGCTGTCAAACATAAATCCCACACCTGTATTTTGATGGAAATAGAAATTTCCGCTCAGATCTCCGACAATAGCATCAGGTAGTCCATCATTATTCACATCACCAAGAGTTATTGCTGAATAAATAGAATGATCTATACTCTCAAAATAACTATTATCCTCCTCCCATGCCGGTGCATAAGAAGTACCTACATTTTGGTAATATTTGATATTTCCCAGTTGGCTTCCACTCACTAGATCAAAATCACCATCATTGTCAAAATCATAAAAGAAAGGATTGCTCGCTCCACCCATATCAATAATACCACCGAAAAGTGTTGTGTTCTCCTGCCATGAAGGGGTTGTAGGTGTTCCATTGTTCTCATAATAATGTAAAGGACCTGCTGCAGTACCAAAAATTAAATCTATAGTCCCATCTCCATTAATATCAGTGAGTCCAGGTGAGTTCCAGTAAGTTTCATCTCCTATACCGGTGAAAACACTTGCATTCACTTCCCACAATCCTATCTGAGGATTGCCATTATTTTGATAGTATACAAATCCATGCAAATCTCGTCCCACAACAATATCCTGATCATTATCTGCATCCAGATCGCAGAAATTCGGATAAGCATACAATCCGACATCTCCGATGTTTATAACATTGTTTTCTGAGAATTGAGAAACAGTAACTGTGCCAGAATTTATGTATATTTTTACTACTCCATCTTCACTCAAACCTACAACCATGTCTAGGTCATTATCATCGTCCACATCTGCAAGGTCGGGAACTGGATTCTGTCCTACATTTAATCCTGTAAAGAAGTTATTAACCATCTGAAATGAAGGAGTTGTAACTGTACCGATATTTTCAAAATAATTCAACCCGGTATATCCTCCTGAAATGAAATCAAGATCACCATCGTTATCTAAATCTGCACACACACCCATTTCTGCATCAAGAGACGAAATACCCGAAAAAATATCATCACCTTGCATAAATGTTGGAGAAGTTACAGTACCGATATTCTCAATATAAAATGGAGCATCATTGAGATTTCCCAATATCATATCCTGATCACCATCTCCATCCGTATCTGCAAAACGGGGTTGAGAAAAGGGTAAACTCGGCACACCGCTTGAATTAAAAATCGCATCATTCTGCTGCCAGGGTTGGGCTGTTAAAGTGCTTGTAATAAAGAATCCTAGCAAAAAACTAAGTACAATTATTCGTTTCATTTTAGGTCTTAATTTTTTATTTTTCATTTCCCCCTCACTTTTCAAAACTAATATTGTTGCTAACGATTTCTATGCTGACTTCCATATAGTAAATTTATAAATCAGAAAATTATAGTCAAAAATGATTTTGATTTTCATAAGTCCTTATTTTTCAACTATTTTTCATCTTGAACTTAACTAAAATAGTACCATATACGCATTTCCTCTGATCATATGACATTATTTCAAAAGCAAACATTTTTTTACAGCTTCTAATTTACCGTTAACTTTTAGCTTATAGAAATAGATTCCTGAACCCACTGGTTGTTGATTGTAATCTCTCCCATCCCAGAGGGTATTATGATTACCTTCGACCAAATCACTATGAACAAGTGTTTTTACTTTCTGTCCCCTGATGTTATAAATTTTGAGCTCGACTTTAGATTCTCGAGGGATTGAGTATTGGATAGTAGTGAATGGATTGAAGGGATTGGGAAAGTTAGAAAGTTTGAAAATATTAGATATAATTTCATCGTCTGCTATTCCCACTCCAGGAAGCTCTACATTTAATACAACTGCCCACCCATCATGACCAGGTCCCTCATAAGAACAGAGATAATGAGCATCATCTATCTTGCATAAATAAGGATAGTCTGCCCTCATTTCATCAAACTCAAAAGGTGTTTCGCTACTGATAGACCAATCAACAGGATCAACAGTTAGCACAACTGCATATCCATCAGCGTCTACACCTTTATAAGCACAGAGAAAATGAGTGCTATCTATCTTGGATAAGTTAGGCTCACCACCGAGTTGTTCATCATACTCAAAAGGTGTTTCCATGCTAATTGACCAGTCATTAGTGTTTACAGTTAGTATTACTGCCCAGCCATCGGAATCTGGACCTTGATAAGCACAGAGAAAGTGAGTATCGTCTATCCTTGATAAGAAAGAATAAGCATCACAATTTGTAGCAAATGTTAAAGGTTCTACTACTGTATTTACTGTCCAATTGTTTGAGTCAACAATTAATATGACTGCTCTGCCAATATAACCTCCGTATTGAGAAGGATAAACACATAGATGATGGGTGTCATCTATTCTGGATAACATGAAATCATATCCATGTTCTGACTCAAAAATATATTCCGTTCCATAAGTAATTGACCAATTATCCGGATCAATAGTAAATACTCCTGCTCGCCCAGTAACATCCCACATATTATGAACACCAAGATAATGGGTATCATCTATTTTGGATAAAGCATTATAATAGCCAAATTCATCATCATACATAATAGCCGTTTCTGTGGTAATGGACCAATCGGTAGGATCTATACTAATTACAGATGCATAAGCTGCTTCATCATCACCACAATAAGTAATGAGATAATGAGTTGTATCTACTCTGGATAATCCCATATAATCTCCATCCTCATCATATTGATAAGATGTTTCAGTGGTAATTGACCAATCATCAGAATCTATAGTTAGGATCACTGCCATGCCAGTATAACCAGCATAAAGACAAAGATAATGGAAGTCATCTATTTTGGACATAATATTGTTCCTTCCACCCTTTTCTTCATCATATTCGTGAGGTGTACCCATTGTAATATCATAAGGGTCGCCCATGCAAATCTGTGGAAATAAGAATATTGTTAGGATTAATGCTGCCATGACAGTTATATTGATTTTCTTTTTATCCAATCTGAATTGATTTATCCTGCCAAAGGTGGGTCTGATTTGGAAATTTCTTTTTAACATTTTTTCTTTTTTCATATTAACCTCCATTTATTTGATCAATACCATCTTCTTAACTTTCTGAAAATCACCTGCTTTTAATTTGCAGAAATAGATTCCTGAAGAGACAGGTTTGTTGTTATCATCTGTTCCGTTCCAGGTTACTGAATGTTGTCCCGCTGAAAGCTGAGATGCTGAATCACTGATAAGAGTTTTTACCTTCTGTCCTTTGATATTGTAGATTACAAGTGTCACAAACGAAAACGTTTGTGCTATATCAAATGAAATCGTTGTTTCGGGGTTGAATGGATTGGGGTAGTTCCCAATTAATTCTGTTCTACAATTTAAATAATTCTCATCTACACTAACTACAATATAAAATGCATTGGATGGTCCAGATTCGTAACCTCCATCATATATAGCTGTAACATAATATTGAAGCCAATCAGGAGGAACATATTCGTCTAGATAAAAAGTAGATGCAGCTTGTCCAATTACTTCGTCATCTCTGTAAATATTGTAATAATTTAAATCACG
>JAUXFF010000163.1 GCA_030620155.1 Candidatus Cloacimonadota bacterium
CTTTTCTACCGGTTCCTCTTCTTTTACAACTTCGTCTTTGACCTGTGAAGGTTCTTCGGGAATTTCAGGTTCAGCTTCAACCTTTATTTCCTCTTTTTCAGGAATTTCTTCTTTCTTTTCTACGGGTTTCTCTTCTTTTACAACTTCGTCTTTGACCTGTGAAGGTTCTTCGGGAATTTCAGGTTCAGCTTCAACCTTTACTTCCTCTTTTTCAGTGACTTTTTCTTCTTTCTTTTCTAATGACAAATCTTCATTTTCAATTTCATTTTTAATTTTCGAAGTTTTCTGGGAAGTATCCGGTTCGATTTTACCTTTAACTTCCTCTTTTTTGGAAGGATTTATTAAATCCTTAACTTCATTTTGATCGTTAACCACTACATCTCCTCCTTAAAACCGGGGATATCTTCGACTTTGTCGACTTTTTTATTGATATTCCCCATACATTTAATAATTTTATTATACACTTCTACAATAATCCAGTCAGGTGTAGAAGCGCCTGCTGTAATGCCTATCTTACTTCTATTCTTAAACCATTTTTTTTCAATTTCGTATGAAATCTCAATATGGAATGTCTCTATAAATTTTTTACTTATTTTGGCAAGCATTTTTGTATTGGAACTATTTTTCCCGCCAACCACTATCATTAAGTCGCTTTCACGAGCTAATTCAAGGGTCGATTTTTGACGTATGGAGGTTGCATGGCAGATAGTATTTATTACGTGTAATTCTTCACAGAGGGGGATCAGAGTTTTAACTAAATCCTGGAAATCTTCAATATTTCTAGTTGTTTGGGAAATAACACCTACATTTTTGAATTTTTTATTTTTAATTTCATAAGCTTTTTTAACAATAATTGCTTCACCTTCTACATACGATTTCAAGGCAATAACTTCAGGGTGGGTTTTATCTCCCATGATTATAATTTGATATCCATTTTCACTCAATTTCTGTGCATATTGTTGGGTTTTGGAAACATAAGGGCAGGTAGCGTTAATTATTTCGATCCCTTCCTGACGGAGCTTTTCTAAAACATTTTTATCTACGCCATGGGAACGGATAATAGTGGGTCTTTTATTCAGTTGTGAGATATCGTTCACAAGGTGAATCCCCTCTTTTTCCATTTTCTCGACCATTTGAGGATTATGGATAATGGGACCTAAAGTTACAATATCATGGTTTTCTTTTGCAGCTTCAAGAGCTATTTTTATTGCCCTTTTTACCCCAAAACAAAATCCTGAATTTTTAGCGATCCTAACACTCATGTTCTAACTCATTGATTTTTTCTAATACAAAACTTGCCAGGTTGCGATAATTATCCGTGGTTTCTCCGATTTTTATAAAATTATCTATTTTAAGATATTTTCCGACAACAAATGTTAGCCGTTCTTTGCCCATGAAACATTTTCCTAATTTATTGGAATTTTTTATAAATATTGGGAGAATGTTTTTATTTGCCTGTATGGCAATCTTACCTATACCTGCTTTTGGTTTATTTGATTTTCTGGTTCCTTCCGGAAAAATTAACATGGTTCTTCCATTATTAAGTTTATCAAGGACTCTATTAATTGCGGTTCTGTCAACCGCTCCTCTTTTAATAGAAATCGCATTAAAGTACTGCAAAATGTTTCCGAAAAATTTGTTTTTGAATAGCTCTGACTTTGCCAGGAAAAATATCTCTTTTTTCAAAAGGGATCCCAGGAAAAGGGGGTCATAAGCCGAAATATGGTTCGCAACTAAGATACAATTATCTGAGGCTTCAAGTCTTTCTCTATGAATAATTTTATAATTCCAGAATATTTTCATACAGATACGAATAGTTTTTATAACATTTGAGTAAGCTCTACGCATTTTTTTCCTCGCATATATAATTAAACAGGTAATTTGCCTGTTCTTTAATGGTCATATTGCTTGTATCTACTTCTATGGCATCTTGTGCTTTTACCAGGGGGGAAATCTTACGAGTCGTATCGTTTTTATCTCTCCAGATGATTTCTTTTTCAATCTCTTCCAGGTTTAAGTTCTCACCTTTTTCATTTGCTTCTTCCCACCTTCGTTTCGCCCTGGTCTTGACATCAGCGATCATGAAAAATTTAAAATCCGCATATGGAAAAACAATCGTGCCAATGTCTCTTCCATCCATTATTACGCCACCATCTTTTCCAATTTCCCGTTGAAGTTCAACCATTTTTTCCCTGACTATCCCGATCACAGCAATTTCAGATGAAAGTTTAGTAATATCTGCTTCTCTTATTCTGAAGGTTACATCCTCTCCATTCAGATATAATTTGTTATCCTGTTCCGTATATTTTATTTTTATATCAATTTTATCCAGCATTTGCTGCAAGCTTTTCACATCTTTTAAATTTATATTATGATTCAATGCATACAATCCACATGCTCGATACATGGCACCACTATCAATGTAAACATATTTTAGTTTCTTTGCTAAAAGTTTGGCTGTTGTGCTCTTTCCCGAAGCTGCAGGTCCGTCAATTGCGATAATATACTGTTTTTTCATTATTACTCGATATTAATTACTTTCAAAAATAGTAAGCCAGACTTATAGCGTTATCTTTGAACTCCAGACGAATTCTCCTCTTCTCTTTATCAAAATTAAATAAATGCGCATCTACATATGCGTCAATTGTTGAAATAAAAATAAAAGTACCCAACCACCAGAGTGTATTTTGGCTTTTATAATAGTAATCCGAATATTTGTCATAATAATCTTCATTTTCTGGGTTCGTCTTATACTTGTTGTAATAATTTTCTGATTTGAAGTAATTATAAGCTGTTAAACCAATGAGAGTTCCCTCGATTGCACAGACTGCTCCGAATTTCCAGTAAGATTCATTATAAAATTGACCACCACCTGGAATAATAAACGAAAGTACAGCAGCTTTGAAAGGTTTTTTCTCAACTTCTGAAGCGAAGCATCCCCAAACAAAACATGAAAAAATTAAGATCAATATCTTTTTTCGCATTTTTCAATCTTTATCAATTTTCTAAAGTTCCATTTAGCTTTTTGCTGACTTCTTGTTTGAATTCCTGGAACCTGTTTTTTATTATAGCTTTTCTTGCCTGACTCATTAAATCTAAGTAAAAGAACAAACTATGCAATGAAGCCAGCCGCATTCCCAAAATTTCATCAACATTGAAGAGGTGTCTAATATATGCCCGGCTGAAATTCTGGCAAGTATAGCATTTGCAATTTTCATCAATAGGAGAAAAATCCTCTTTATATTTAGCTGATTTAATAATCATTTTTCCGTTCCAGGTAAATATTGTTCCTTTACGTGCATTCCTTGTTGGCATAACACAATCGAACATATCGATCCCATTCTCTATATTATTCAAAAGATCCATAGGAGTTCCAACTCCCATAAGATAACGCGGTTTATCCTGGGGAAGGATAGTGTCCATGAATTTAGTGATTCTCAGCAGATCCTCTTTGATTTCACCTACTGCCAGACCACCAATTGCATATCCTGGGAAATCCATTTCCATTAATTTTTCAGTACATTCCTCTCTTAGATCTTCGAAAATACCACCTTGCACAATTCCAAAGAGCGCTTGTTTATCAACTTTCTTATGAATTCTTTTTCCGCGTTTTGCCCAATCAAGGGTTAATTTAAGAGATTCTGCTATATATTTCTTTGTGGCAGGATATGGAGGGCATTCATCAAAAGACATGATAATATCGGCTCCCAAAGCATTTTGGATCTCAATAACTTTCTCAGGAGTAAACATATGGTAACTTCCATCTATATGAGATTGAAACTTTACGCCCTCAGAAGTAATTTTTCTTAAACCCTGTAAACTCATAACCTGGAAACCACCGCTGTCAGTCAGAATAGGTTTATCCCAACTCATAAAATTATGAAGGCCTTCTGTTTTTTTGATAATTTCATGACCCGGACGTAAATAAAGGTGATAAGTATTACCTAAAATGATTTGTGAACCAATGTTTTCTAGTTCTTCAGGTGATAATGTTTTAACAGTTGCCCTGGTGCCAACAGGCATAAAAACAGGTGTTTTGATAGTTCCATGAGGTGTTTTTAATGAACCTGCCCGGGCATTATTGTTTTTCCCCTTTATTTTAAATTCAAAAATAAATTCCCCTCCTGAACTTTATTGTAAAATTATTCAGTAACTGTTTTTTGCTCATGTATGGATATATTTCTTTTGAAAATTTTACTAAAATCATTAAAGAATGCGAAAACCATCAGAAACATAAGCATAAAAAGACCAATATTTTGAAGGACCATCTGTACTTTTATTGATAATGGTTTCCTGAAAATTCCTTCTATAAAACAAAAGAAGATCTGACCTCCATCCAGAATCGGGATCGGCAGCAAGTTCATTATCATTAAGATCAAACTTATCGCAGCTACAAAGGATAATATTGTTCCCCATCCTCTTTTCACGCTTTGTTGTGACATTGTGAAGATCATAACAGGGCCACTGATACTTTCTTTTAAAATTGATGGTTTTGTAAGTAATTTATAGAGTGCAATATAGTTCAATACAACAAAGCTTACAGTAGAGATACTTCCATATTTTAGAGATTCTAATAGACCATATTTTTCATGGATCCTCAATGGTAAATACTGAGTTATTCCAATTATTTTGTTGTCATCTAATATATTTTTTTCCAGGTTGATAGATTTTTCAAATACCTGGTTGTTACGTTTTATTTTCAAATTAACTTCATCATTAACGTTGTTAATAATCAGTTCACGCATTTCATACCAATTCTCAATCTCCACACCATCTACAGCCAGTATTTCATCCATTTCCATTAACCCTGCCTGATATGCAGGCATGCCAGGCGCAACTTCCCCTATAACAGCAGGCACATAGGGTAATATATCCGAAAGCCAGGTTTTAGGTGTGATCTCAGATGATTCCACGAAAATATTTATATGATCGCGTTCAATCTCTATAAAGTTCAATTCATCTTCTTTCGTATGTTTTACAAGGTCATTCCAGCTTATTATTTCCTGTTCATTCAAGGCTAAAATTCTATCGTTAACCTGTAGGTTATACGAAATATTCGTATTGATCTTACCTATGACAGGCAAATGGTC
>JAUXFF010000224.1 GCA_030620155.1 Candidatus Cloacimonadota bacterium
GGTTTTGATAGGATTTAAAGAAAAACCGGGACCAGCTGAGCAAGCATTGGTTAAAGGATTGGGTGGTAAAATAAAATATACTTATAATATTATTCCGGCTATAGCTGCATCGATTCCGGAAGTAGCCATCGAAGCTTTAGAAAAGAATCCTAATATTACAAATGTGGAATTTGATAGCAAGGTATATGCTTGGGATGGCGAGCTTGATAATTCCTGGGGAGTAGAAAGAATCGGAGCAGGTATTGCCCATGATAAGGGTTATACTGGAAGCGGAGTTAAAGTAGCAGTGATCGATACAGGCATTGATGATTCACATAGTGAATTATCCGTTGAAGATTATTATGATTTTATTACTGATAGCCATACAAATCCGGAAGATGTCTATGGTCATGGAACCCATGTTGCAGGCATTATTGCAGCTGAAAGGGGAAGTTTTGAAATAGTAGGTGTAGCTCCAGATGCACAATTATATGACCTGAAAGCATTAGGCGATGATGGATCAGGCTGGGTCAGTGATATTATTGAAGCGATTCAATGGGCTAGTGATCCGAATGGTAATGGAAAAGCAGAAGATAGACTTGATATCATTAATATGAGTTTTGGTGCGGAAATTGGTAATATCTTTTTGAAATGGGCATGTAATTTAGCCTATCGTGACGGTTTGCTTCTAGTTGCTGCAGCAGGTAATAAATATGGTGGATCGGTTGGTTATCCTGCTGCTTATGATAGAGTAGTTGCTGTTTCAGCTACTAATAGTTTAGATGAGATAGCTTATTTTAGTAGCACTGGTTCGGAAGTAGAATTAGCTGCCCCCGGTGAAGGTATTTATTCTACTGTATCAGGCGGAGGATATGAGACATGGAGTGGTACTTCTATGGCCTGTCCGCATGTTGTTGGAGCTGCTGCACTGGTTTGGGCAGAAAATCTCGGATGGTCGAATAAAGATGTTAGAAGTCATCTTCAGGAGACAGCAACTGATTTAGGAGATCCCGGACAGGATGATAAATTTGGCTATGGACTGGTCAATGTTATAGCTGCTTTGGGACTTGATGATGGAGATACAACACCGCCGGGTCAGGTAACCGGATTATCCGTCACTGTTATTTCTAGTAGTCAAATAGATTTATCATGGACTGCAAATAGTGAAACAGATTTGGCATATTATAATATTTACAGGGATAGTAGTTTTATAACAAATTCTAATGAAAATTTTTACTCTAATACAGGTTTAAGTCCTGCAACGAAATATTGTTACCAGGTTTCTGCTGTGGATACTTCCGGAAATGAGGGTTTATTATCTGATACTGCTTCAGAAACAACTTATCCTTCTGTGGAAGATAAAATAATGTATGTAGAAAATATTTCTTTTATACAGGAACCTTCGAAACCGAGGGATAACCTTCATATCAAGACTAAAGTAGTTGAGGATAATATTTCTAAGCAAGCATTATCAGGTGTAGAGGTCATGATGAATTTATCCTGGGTATTAACAAACAATAAGACTGGTGCAAGAAATTTTAGTGGTACAACTAATAACAATGGAGAAGTAACATTTACAATAATGAAAGCCAGAGAGGGAAATTATACTTCTACTATTACAGGTCTAACTCTTTCAGGATACATTTGGAATGCTGACCAAGGGATAACTGATGGATCATATACCTTAAGTAAATAATAAATATTAGAATTAAATGGTTTATTAATATAGTCAGGATATGATAATATTTTTATATCCTGACTATATTAATAAAAATAAAAGAAATGAAAAAAATTATTTTTATTCTTATAATAATTTTGTTATTACCAATCAATATCAATTGCCAGGAAGAAAAAATGGATCAAAAAACCCAATATGGTATCTTGCTTTCAACAGATAATGTAGTCTATCAATCAGGTAAGATTATTACCATAAAACTTAAGGTATTTAATTATTCAGCCGAAACAATTAATTTCTATTTCAATTCATCCCAGCGATATGATTTTATAATTGAAAATGATGAAGGAAATGAGATTTGGTGTTGGTCAGAGGGGAGAATATTTGCGCAGATGTTAGGAGAGGAAATCTTAGGACCAAGTAATCCGGAGGTTATTTATACTGCAGAATATAAGGGTAAGCTTAGCCCGGGTTATTATAAAGTCACTGGGATTTTTGTTGCCCAGGAGAAACCGATGTCTGGGAGTATTGTTATTGAAGTGAAGTAAATAGGGGAGAGGGGATAAAATGACAGAAGAGATATGCGGGTTCGATGAATCGAACCCCTACAGGAAATTTGTTAAAGGATTGGTATTTAAAAAGATATTGTTAGATTTTATTGATTTTTAAGATTAGTTCTTCGCGGGTTTTGGTTAGGGTTGTAAGTTTATGGTTAGATTTTTTTAAATCAATCATCAGGTTTTGGACTTTTTTCGAATCCTTAAGGACGAGTGGGTCGCATAGCTGATTCTCTGTTGCGGCTTTATTTTTTTCTAAAACTCTTATTTCTTTTTCGATTGATTTTAATTTATCCAGAATGTCTTTATTTTGTCGGTAGATACGATTCCGTTCTTTCGCTTCTTTTTGTTTTCTTTGCTTATCCAAGGTTTTTATTTTTAGTTTCGATTGCTCCAC
>JAUXFF010000191.1 GCA_030620155.1 Candidatus Cloacimonadota bacterium
AGCATGTAATGAAATGTTTGTTACTTAAATGAAAAAATTACAGCTTACTATGCGCACCTGATTTTACTTCATTGAGCACTTTAGGGTAGTGCTTAGTTTGGGTTATGTTATGCATGGGCTTGACTCTTACGGACAGACTGACCGGCGGGTCACGCAGAATCATTAAGTACAAATTGTTAAAAAAATTATTGACTTATTTGATTTATGTATTACATTGTCTTACAAGGAGGTAGTTATGAGTCAATCAATTACGATTAGAATACCTGAAAATATAAGAAAAGAGCTTGAAGAACTTAGTAAATCTGAGAATAAATCCCTAAGTGATCTGGTTCGTGATTCTTTAAAAAAATTTATTATGGTTTATCGATTCAGAAAATTGAGAAATACTGTTTTACCATTTGCTGAGGCTCAAGGAATTTTGACTGACGAAGATGTTTTTGAGAACTTATAATGAATTTGATTTTTGACACTAATATACTTGTTGCAGCTTTTTCTACTCATGGAATGTGTAACTCACTTTTTGAGTATGCTCTTGAAAATTGTACTATTGTTTTAAGTGATTATATTTTGGACGAATTACATAATATTTTGATTAATAAATTTAAAATGCCTGAGAAAAAAGCTGTTGATATTAGATTATTCCTAATTGATTCATGCATCATATCTGATTATAGAATTTTCTCAGATCAAGTAAGTCGGGACAAATATGACGATCCGGTTCTAGGTATAATTGATAAAAAAAACGTTGATTATTTAATTACTGGTGATAAGGATTTATTAGTTCTCAAAAATTATAAAAATGTCCCGATCGTCTCCCCTAGAAAATTGTGGAATATTTTCAGAGATATTAACTAGGTTGATAATGTCACAGCTGTACCTAACTTTGAGCACCCGATTTTGCGTCATTTAGCAATTTTGGGTTGTGCTTTGTTGCGTGCTGCGTGATCGTTAGCAGCAACTTAAATTCTGGAGGAAAAATATGAAAACTAAAAGTATTATATTAATTATAACGTTTTTATCACTCATTGGCGCAATACTATTTCTTTCCCAACCAAAGAAATACAGAAAACCTATCAAAAGATTAATTGAACGTCCTTATGGAAAGCCATTAAAGAAAGAGCCCAAAGCATTACCCAACGAGTGGATCGGTTATCAACGATCTTATCCTCATAACGAAATTAAACAGGAATCCTATCTTTCAGCTATGCAGCAGGCAAAAAGAATTCATGAACAATCATCGAACTTTCGTGACTGTGAATGGGAATTTGCAGGGCCAACAAATATTGGTGGTAGAATAACAGATATTGCAATTCATCCGAACAGCCCATCAACATGGTATATTGGTGCGGCAACAGGTGGCATTTATAAAACTAATGACAGTGGAGACTCTTGGGAAAATATTTTTACAGATGCTCCGGTAATAACAATTGGAGATCTTGCTATTGATCCAAATAATGAGAATATTCTGTACGCCGGCACAGGAGAAGCAAATTCTACATGCAGAAGTTTTATGGGAAATGGTATATATAAAACTATCGATGGTGGAGAGAATTGGCAACACATAGGTTTAGATTATTCAGCATTTATTGGCAGAATTATTGTTGACCATTCAAATTCAGAAAGAATTTTCGTTGCTGCTTGTGGAACTCTTTTCAGCCCAAATGAAGAAAGAGGTATTTATCGAAGCAATGATGGTGGAATAAACTGGGAAAATGTTCTTTTTGTTTCAGATTCAACTGCTGCAATTGATATTGTTCAACATCCAACAGATCCTGATATTTTATATATCTCAATGTGGGAACGGATCAGAGGATTAGGTCATAATACAATTACAACCGGAGGATTAACTTCCGGTATTTATAAAACAACTGATGGTGGAGACTCCTGGATGGAATTAACAAATGGACTTCCAACAGGAGAAAATGTTGGACGAATAGGACTTGCAATATCAAAATCCAATCCACAAGTTTTATATTCATATTATGATAAACAACCAGAACCCGGTGAATTTTACTCGTTTTTAGGAGTTTTTAAAACTGATGATGGAGGTGATAACTGGGTACAAACCAATGATTCACAACTCACATATATTAATTACTCTTTCGGATGGTATTTCGGGCAGATCAGAGTAGATCCGACAAATGAAAATAGAGTATATGTTTCGGGAGTTGAATTATTTCGTACAGATAATGGAGGTAATAATTGGATCCAACTTGCCAGTTATGGTAACATTGGAGAAATTTATGTAGATCATCATGCTATGTATATTGATGAAAATTCCGGATTGATCATTGAAGGAAACGATGGAGGATTATATATTAGTGAAAATTATGGTAATGACTGGGAAAAAATAAATAATATTCCACTAACGCAATTTTACACGATTGAAATAGATAATAACAATCCTGAAAGGATCTACGGTGGCACACAAGATAATAACACGATAAGAACAATGACCGGTGCTTTGGATGATTGGGAAAGGATTCTCGGAGGAGATGGATTTTACTGCCTGGTCGATCATATAAATCCAATGATAATTTATGCAGAATATCAATATGGCAATTTACACAAATCAACTAACGGAGGAAACTCCTTTTTCTCAATTAATGATCAGATGGATTCTGATCGTACGAATTGGTCTTCTCCTTTGGTTATGGATCCAATAGATTCGAACATCATCTACTTTGGAACATATCGTGTTTGGAAAAGTATAAACGGAGGAGTGCAGTGGACTCCAGTTAGTGAAGATCTGACGCAAGGAGACGATGGAACTGGGTATCACACAATTTCTACACTGGCAATTTCCCCTCTTAATACTGACATTATTATAGCAGGAACTGACGATGGGAAAGCTCATATTTCAACAAATGGTGGAAATGAATGGACTGAAATTACTTCAGGTATACCGGATCGCTGGGTGACCCGTGTAAAAGCTGACCCTTTTGATGTGAATACAATTTATTTAACTGTTTCCGGTTTCCGTTGGGATGAGCCACAACCCCATGTTTTGAGGTCTAGAAATCTTGGGCAGTATTGGGAAGATATCTCATCAAATTTACCGGATCTACCAGTTAATTGTATGGCTCTTGATCCGGAAAATATAGATAGAATATTTATTGGAACTGATTCTGGTGTTTTCATAACCGTAAATGGTGGTGAAAATTGGTATAGTCTTTCGGATGGAATTCCCAACGTGCCAATTTATGATATTACAATTAATAACAATACTAGAACACTTGCAATCGGCACTCACGGTTGTTCTGCTTATAAAACTAATCTAGACGAAATCACAGTAAATGTAGAAAATAATTCTGTGATTGCTCCGTTTGCTCAATTATTCGATAATTATCCAAATCCCTTTAATCCGTCAGGTGCCGGACGCAGTACGGAAACAAAAATTTCTTACTCTCTCTCTGAACAGTGCAAAGTAGAACTGGCAATTTACAACATAAAAGGGCAAAAAGTGAGGATTCTTGTAAACGATTATAAAGCAAAAGGGAAACACTCAGTAATATGGGATGGAAAAGATTCTAATAATAATCAAGTTAGTTCAGGAAGCTATTTCTACAAATTGAATGTGAATGGTAAAACTGAAGCTGTGAAGAAATGTTTGCTGCTGAAATAGTGCCAAATGTCCCCCCAGTTTGATTATATTATAATTAGACGGTTAAGGAGGGATAGATGAGAAGAGATGTTAATGCTTATCATAGGTATGAATTAAAGAGTTTTGAGGG
>JAUXFF010000109.1 GCA_030620155.1 Candidatus Cloacimonadota bacterium
ATGCCTACAATGCCAATTCAGTATCTGCCGATCACTGTAATTTCTATAATAATGATAACGGTTCCTGGATATATAATACACCTGCAGTTTTCACAGATTGTTCTTTCCAAAATAACGACAAAGGTATTTTCATGGATGCCTGTACAGCTCCTGCCCTGGGAACCGGTAATGAATTTTCTAGTAGTACAACGGGGATTCATATCAGGAACTCAACCGATCCCTCTATTGCCCTGTTACAGCCGGTATCTGGTAATGCCAACGGGATCAGGTTTCAGAACTGTTCCAATCCAGTCATCGCTGCCGGTAATTCTTTTATCGATAATACTTCCTACGGTCTTTTTTTTGAGGATTGTTCCGGACTGGGCACATTGGACAACTTCACCTTTACCGATAATGAAGGAAATGGCGCAATGTTGATCAAGAACTCCGGAGATTTCCTGCTGGGAGGTAACAATACGATCAGTGATAATGAATGGCCTCTTACAATAAATTGCGGTTCTTTCCCCGATGCAGCCAGTGTCATACCCTTCACGGGTAATACCAACAATGATATCAGAGTCACATCGGGCAGCAGTGACAAGACCGGGACTTGGCCCGACTTTGTCGATCTGGATTACGTTGTTACTGATACACCTACTATTCAGGCTGCAGGCTCTCTTACTATCGCCGATGGTAATACGATCAGACTCGATTCCTACAAGAGCATCAATGTATCCGGTACTCTGAACGCACCCGGAGCCTTGCGCAGCGGCATCAACTTCGTTCTCAACGACACTACCGGCAGCAACTGGAGTTATATCTATTATCAGAACAACAGTCAGGGTACGCTCAGCTACTGTACTTTCGAGAACAGCAACCGGGGTATCCATGCCTACAATGCCAATTCAGTATCTGCCGATCACTGTAATTTCTATAATAATGATAACGGTTCCTGGATATATAATACACCTGCAGTTTTCACAGATTGTTCTTTTCAGAATAATGATACCGGAATTCATATTCAAAATTCTTCACCGTCTATTCATAATTGTGAAATAATCAATAATATTGAATATGGACTTAAATTGCAGAATAATTCTATTCCCAACCTGGGGAATGTTGTTACAGAAGGTAACGATATTTACGCTAACGGCACATATAATATTTACAATGGTACTGAGGATATCTCTGCAAAATATACCTACTGGGGAACCGATTATCCAGCAGGGATTGACTATACTATCTGGGATCATTATGATAATGAAGCTCTCGGCATCGTTGATTACGAACCATGGTCCAATGCTTCTCATACCTTAATGCTGTCACTGGGTACATCACCTTCAGATATATTTATCAATTACGATACTGGAAATGTTGTACTTAACTGGACTGTATCACCGGATGCTACATATTACGTTGTTCTGTCTTCGCCTGTACCCTACGTTGAAGATCATATCTGGGTTGAAGTAGCAACTGAAATATACACGACCAGCTGGAGCAAGATACCTGATGCGGAGAAAGAGTATTTTGTTGTGATCTCGATCATTGCAGAGTGAAAAAGTTACAAATATCAAGGAATCAGAATTATGGAATCGAGACCCGTAGGTGACAATGGCCATTGTCACCTACATGATATTATTTAAATTATCCCTTAGAGGAATTGAAACCCGCAGGTGACAATGGCCATTGTCACCTGCTTGACATTCAATAATCGATACAAAAATTATATTATTCCATCAATAGATGATTCGTCAAAAAGCTTAAAAAGGAATATTTGTGAAAAGAAAAATAGCTCCAAAATCAAATCCTAACAATACCGGACTTGTTTTTAACCCGAAATTTCTTGAACATGAAATATATTATGGACATCCGGAATCCCCTGAAAGGTTGAAAAGGATTATGGAGCAATTAAAAAACGATAATTTACTTGAATGTCTGGAGCGAATTCATCCTGTTGATAATCCCCTGCAATATATCTGTAAAGTTCATACACAGGATCATATTCGATCAATTCAGGACATAAGTATTACCGGGGAAGTAGCAAAACTTGCAGTTGCTCATGTATTGGGAGCTGTTCAAGTTGTTTCCATGGGAAAAAATCAAAATGCTTTCTGTGTTGTTCGTCCTCCGGGGCACCACGCACATAATGCAGGATATGAGGAAGGATTCTGTTATTATAATAATGTTGCTATAGCTGCAAAGTATGCTCATGAAATTATGGGTTTTAAGAAGATTCTTATTGTTGATTGGGATTATCATCACGGAAATGGTACCCAGGATGCTTTTATAACAGACTCAAATGTACTGTATTTTTCTACCCACAACTTATTTGATTTCCCCGGATCAGGTTATCCTGAAATAATCGGTTATGAAGAAGGAAAGGGTTTTAATGTTAATGTTCCTCTTGGCTTTGGAGCAACTGACAAGGATATTATTTCCGTATTTGAAGAAATATTAAAACCAATTGCTGTTAAATTTCAACCTGATTTTATTTTGATATCAGCAGGTTTTGACAGCCGTAAAGATGATCTTCTCGGGTGCTTTAATATTACAGATGATGGTTTTTCCCGCCTGACGCAAATAGTGATGGATATTGCCTATAAGTACTGTGAAGGTCGCATAGTGTCTGTACTGGAGGGTGGCTATAATCTGGAAGGACTTGCTAAGGCTGTTTCATGTCATATAAAAGAACTGATGACTTATAGAACTGAATAAATATATTGTGTTAAAAAAGCTTTCTAAAAAAATGGAACTATTCTTGCATTTTTAAAAATAATGGGTTCTGCAAAATAGAGTGTTTTCTATACTAAAGACAGAATTCTCCTTCTCCTTTTGGGAGAAGGTTTGGATGAGGGAAAAAAAGGAGATTAGAATGATAAAAAATATTTTTATCGTGTTACTTTTTACTTTTCTTGGAGTGAATTTTCTTTATGGGGCTTATTTAGAGAATTTGCCAATGACCATAACTCAACCTGATGGGGAAAAGTTTGAATGTTTAGCTAGTGGAGATGAATTTTTTAACTATCTTCATGATGAAGAGGGATACACAATAATTCAGAGTCAAGAGGATGGTTATTATTATTATGCTGTGAAATATAATGATGCGGTTATTCCTTCAAAATACAAGGTTGGTTCTATTAATCCAGGCCAAACAGGTTTACAAAAAGGAGTTGTAATATCCAGGGAAGAATACCTGGAAAGAAGGGACCGGTTCTTTGAGGGAGTAAGAGATGGCATAAGAGCACCACATTTTGGATTAATGAATAATTTAGTTGTTTATATTCGTTTCAGTGATCAATCTGAATTTACTAATCCACGTTCTTATTTTGATGCGAAATTCAATGATGATGCACCAGGAGATGTTTCTGTGTTTACTTATTATGATGAAGTTTCCTATGAAAATCTGGATATAGAATCTTACCATTATCCTGTTTGTGAGCTGTATACCAATCTTTCTTATCAGGATTCACATCCCAGAAATTATTATTGTCCCTATAATGCTGTAACTAATCCGATTGGTTATTCAACTCCGGAAGAGCATACATACAGGGAACATACTTTGCTTCATAATGCATGTGATTTTATTGCTGAGGAAGTACCTGACTCTCTGGAGCTGGATGCGGATAATGATAATCTTCTTGATAGTATATGTTTTATAATCCGTGGAGGAAACACAGGCTGGGCAGAGCTTCTCTGGGCTCATCGCTGGGCTCTTTATTCTCAATATGTATATATTAATGGGAAACGGGTTTATGATTATACATTCCAACCTGAATCCCAAAACGATGTAAGTACATTGTGTCATGAATTGTTTCACCTGTTAGGAGCCCCTGACCTTTACCACTACAATTATGATGGATTATCACCTGCAGGTCCCTGGGATATTATGGAAGGTGGTTTTGTACATATGACTTCTTATATGAAGTATCGTTATGGTCTCTGGATTGATGAGATACCTGAGATCACTGAATCCGGCACATATTGTTTATATCCTTTAACAGAACCGGATAATAATTGCTTTAGAATCCCTTCCCCGTATTCAGAAACTGAATATTTTGTTGTGGAATATAGAAAACAGGTTCCCGGAACCTATGAAATGAGTATCCCTGGTTCAGGTTTGATTATTTCAAGAATAAATACATTACTGGATGGTCAGGGTAATGCAGGAGGACCACCGGATGAACTTTATATTTATCGACCTGGTGGCACTTTGACGAATAATGGCAGTGTACACAGCGCTCATTTTTCTGAGGAAACAAATAGAACAGAATTCAATGACAATACTGATCCTAATGACTTTCTCTCAGATGGTTCTTTAGGTGGTATTAGAATTCATCAGATCGGTTCTGCAGGAGATTCGATTTCCTTTATTGTTAATCCCCGTGAAGCCTTTCTGATGGGGTCTATCAGCAGTGATAACCCGGGCGTTGATGTTTCGGAAGCAACTATAGAACTTGGTGGTGAGATTTATTATCCTTTTTATGAAGGGGATTTTTTCATAGCTTATTTTGAGGGGATATACGAAGTGACTATTAGTTTACATGGTCATGCTGATCATATTCAAGATATTGAACTGATCGCTGATGAAATTATCAATATTGATGTTACACTTGAATACCTGGATCCGCCTTATAATTTAGATTATTCATATTCTTATGAAAATGAGGAACTTACTTTAACCTGGGATTTTGACAGTTTCCAGGACACGAATTTTGTTTTTTTTAATATTTATGTAAGTTTGAATGGTGATAATTTCCAAAGCATTGACACATGTACTGAAAATTTGTATGTAAGACCACTGACAACTGATATTGAATTTTACTTTTGCGTGGATGCTGAGTATGTGAACGGGATAAGTGATAGATCTAATATTATTCAAGTGACTTTTACTTCTTCTGATGACGAATTTGATATACCTCATCAAACTTTCTTATTTACAAATTACCCAAATCCATTTTATCCGAAGAATAAAGGGATCAGAAGTAGTTCCAATACTACTATTCGTTACGATTTAAGTAAATCAGATCAGGTGGACCTGGAGATATATAACATAAAAGGACAGCTTGTAAAAACTTTGGTGAATGAATTCAAAACTGCCGGTTTGTATTCTGCAGTATGGGACGGTAGGGATAATACAGGTTTGAAGGTTTCTTCCGGAATTTACCTGTATAAGTTGTGTTCAAAAGATTTTATATGTATGAAAAAAATGATCCTTATACAATAATTATTTTTGCATTATAATTAAATTATTTAAAATCGTATAGCTTTGACTATGCGATTTTTTTTTACAGGAAAAGATAAAGCTTCAAGCTTGTTCCCAGAGTTTTAGGACATTAAATGTGAAGCATATTTAACTGTTTCTTCTTTAGGAACACCCAAAATCAGCAAATTCAATCATTTCACTATTCATTTGACATATTTCAGGTAGTTTAATTTTTTTTACTGAAAAAATATTAAATAAGCGTTATTATTGATTTAAGAAGATGTTCAGGAATTGTTTAAAAATGAAAAATTTAATTTTTTAAAAAAAGCAAAAAAAGTAGTTCTTTTTTGGAATAAAAAATGCATCCAACAACAATTCAAATAGGATAGTAGTGTAAAGAATAAAAAAAAATGGTAATCAATAACCCATCGTCTCGATGGGAATCACCCTGTGTGACAGTGGGGCTATAAGGTAAGGATATAATTATGAAAAAAAATATAACTTGGAACATTGTAATATTTATATTAGTGCTTTTTTCGGGCTGTGCTAAGCCCAATGAACCGACGATTATGGATGGAGTTCTAAAACTTGATCATTTCTATTCTACTATTGGTTATGTACGGGATATAGTTGTGACAGATAGCCTATTGTTCACAGCCGAAGATCAGGGAGGTTTCTCGATTTTTAATCATAAAACAAATCAGCAAATGAGTCACTATGAGGAATCTATTGATAATGCCAGGTTAATTTGTTTAGTGGAAGAAACAAACACTTTGATATTGTATGACAGGTATGGAAGTCCTCCGCAGATTCTTTTATATGATGTCTCAGATGCATGGAATCCAACCTATTTGAACCAAATTATTGGAAATTCTGCTGGAATTGAAGCTATGTTATGCAGCGATAATCAAGGAACTGTAGATATGGCATATATCCGAAACGAAACAGCACATGAATTTATTCATGGTAATTATAACGGTGAATATTTTAATCCTTACGTATTATACAATTTTGAACATACTCTTTACGGATTTGATATGGATGAAAACTACATCTATTTAGCTTATCAGCAATTGGGTCTGAATATAGTTGATATAAATACGGGTTTGGAGGTTAGTCTCACAGACACTGATGGAGATGCAAGGAATGTAAAAATAGTTGACAATTATGCTTTTATCAGCGATCGACAAGAAGGTTTTACAATCTTGGATATCTCTGATGTTTCCAATCCGACTTTTGTATCTCAAAAGGATACTGACGGTTTTACCCGTAACATCGATGTGGAAGGTAATTATATGGTAGTTTCATCAGGTGGAGGTGGTGTTTATTTATATGATATTTCCAATATTGCTGATCCGGAATTTTTAGATAGAGTTGATGACTCTGAAATCGGATATACTTATAAAACATTAATTAAAGATGGAATAGTTTTTGTAGCAACCAGAAGAGGGGTTGCAAAGTTCTCAATTGAGTTATAACTATTCAAAAGGATTAACAAATGAAAAAAATATTTTTATTCTTTATTCTCTTAATCTCATCGTATTTGTCTGCCGATTATGTTAAGATTGAAGACAATTCTTGTCTGAATTTGTTTGACCATTTCTCAAGCGGAATAGAGCAAACAGTAGTGAGATTTTCTTTAGATGGTTATGAGATTGAAAGTGTTAATGTTAATGGAAAAAATTTCCAGAGAATATCCTATCCTGAAGAAGGTGAATTTATTGAAGTCGGTAAACCCTGTCTACCCAGATTCAGTAGATTGGTTGCTATTCCTGACCAGGGAGAAGTTATATTTGAGATTGTAAACCTGGAAGAAGAAATTTTTACCAATATGAACATATTTCCCCGTCAGGTTTATCAAAACGAGAACCAATCAAACAATACAGATTTTTCAATAGACGAACAATTTTATGAAAATGGAGATGTTTTCCCTGCTCATATAGTTGAACTCGGGACACCTGCGATCTTAAGGGATTATCGGGTAGTAAGAGTTACAATTAATCCATTTCAATTTTATCCTCAAACCAAAGAACTCAGGATTATAAAAAATATAGATGTGAATATAATAACAAGTGGTTCTGATGGCGAGAATCAAAAAATAAGAGAAGGTAAAACATCCAGGTTTTACAAACCTTTATATGATTCTGTAATACTGAACTATGAGTCAATAGGAAACCGTGATGAGGAGTTTCAGCAGCCCTGTTACCTGTTTATCTATCCCAATAATACCCAGGTTGAAACTAACCTTCAGTATTTATTAGATTGGAAACATGAAAAGGGCTTTGAAGTTGCAGCTGCTCATACTGGTGAAACTGGAACTTCACTCAGTTCTATAAAAAATTATATTCAGGATGCTTATGATGATTGGGAAAATCCCCCTGAATTTGTTTGCCTTGTAGGTGATGCCGGGGGAAATTTTTCTATCCCGACAGGAAGCCAGGGTTATGGTCCAGGAGATCAATATTACGCATTGCTTGAAGGTAATGATATTCTGGCAGACCTGTTCTTAGGTCGTTTATCTTTTAATTCTATTTCGGAATTTCAGACGATTTTATCCAAGATACTTAACTATGAGAAAGAACCATATATGGGAGATACAGATTGGTACAATAAGGCTTTACTGGTTGGTGACCCGAGTTTATCAGGTTATGCAACAATTACAGTAAGTAAATATATTAAACAAGTAATGCAGTATCATTCGGCAGACTATACTTTTGATGAGGTTTATTCCAGTCCTTTTGTTTCTCAGATGACAAATAGCTTAAATTCCGGTGTTTCTTATTATGATTATAGAGGTTATCTTGGAATGAGCGGCTGGTCTAGCAGTAACACAAATTCCCTTGTAAATGGCTTTATGCTTCCTGTGGTAGTGATACTTACTTGTGGAACAGGTGATTTTGATGGCACTGGTGCGTGCCACTCCGAATGTTTCCTGAGAACCGGTTCTGCCAGTACACCTAGAGGAGCAATTGCAGCAGTAGGTACTGCCACCTATTCCACACATACATGTTTTAACAACAGTGTTTGTTCAGGGGTATTCTGTGGTATTTTTAGAGATGGAATTTACAATATGGGAGGAGCACTGACTCTCGGTAAATTGTATTTATATCTTCAATATCCCGGCAATCCTGGAGGTTGGGTGAATAACTTTTCATATTGGAATAATTTAATGGGTGAACCTGGCATGGAACTGTGGACAGGTATTCCTGAAGAAATGAATATTGTATACGATTCCCAAGTTGCTCTGGGAACAAACTACCTGGAAGTTACAGTTTGCAACAGCTCAGGATTTCCTCTTGAGAATGCCTGGGTAACTGCTCTGATGGGCGATGATGTTATTTTTGCAACCGGGTTTACAGATATAGAAGGTAGGATATTTTTACCAATCGAAGC
>JAUXFF010000152.1 GCA_030620155.1 Candidatus Cloacimonadota bacterium
CCAGGTCAGAAACAGGGCGAAATTTGATGCTTTCCTCCCCCATTTCCTGTACCTGTAGCTTGTACGGATGAACACATAATCGTGAAACCACGAGGATAGAGAAATATGAAACCGTTTCCAGAATTCAGTCATGCTTTCTGACATAAAAGGCCTGTTGAAATTAGGTCTCAGCTCAATCCCAAACGCCCTGGCAATTCCGAAAGCTATATCTGTATATCCTGAAAAATCAAAATACAGGTATAGAGGTTGTAAAAGCAGCACAGCCCACAGGGAATACTCATTCGAATTATCAATATTTGCATATGCTCCGTTGACTATGTGAGCAAGCTGATTAGCGATAACTACTTTCTTAAATAGCCCGAGTAATATCAGCCTGAAACCTGCCGCAATTTTCTCTCCGTCAAATGTTTTATTAATTCTTAGCTGAGGAAGAAAATGGTTAGATCTGTCAATAGGACCGGACAGGAACCGGGGAAAGAAGCTTATGTATAACAGAAAGTGTATGAAATTCTTCTCGGGTTTTTCCCATCCTAAATTTACATTAATAAGATAACCTATTCCCTGGAGTGTGAAAAATGACACACCTACGGGAATTATTATTCTCGAAATTACAGTAAAATCAAGATCAATATTTAAAAGCTCAAAAACAGGATTAATAGTGAATGTAACATATTTCAGCAGGAGCAGCTGGGTAAGATTAAATACTATCCCCGTTATGAAAAGTAATTTCTTGAACCTGGAATCAGGTATTTTCAGTCCTATAAAATAGTTGATAAGCGAGTATGCTAAAACATAAATCAGCAGAATATAACTATAGGTCGCTATAAAAGCACAGCTCAGCAATGTCAGGAATAAGACTCTGTACTCATTCCTTAACAGGTAATAGATAAATATCGAAATGACTGAAAATGAAATAAAGTATAGTGAGGTTATATCCATTTGGGTTCTTTATTATCTATCTATTAATTGGGCAAAGATAAATTTTTAAAATAAACAAAATTATAATTGAGATTGGAAATTATCCCTTTGGTGAATAAGCTTTCTTCTTTAAAAAATCGATAAGGTTTTGTTTTACTTCTTGTATTTTCCTGGAATAAATAACCAAATCGATGAAATTCCAGCTCCTATAATAATACTAAAAAGGATAGCCACTTTAGATCCATAATTAAAACTGGATACAAATGGTAATGTTAAACTTAGATTAATAAGCTTATGAAAGTCAGCGGCCTTGATGTACACAAAGATTAAACAGATGCCAGGCAGGAAAAGTGATGTAAAAGATGCACAATGGATTGCAAAATTATTACATAAAGGATTGTTACGTGGCAGTTTGATTCCATGTACAATAATCCGACAATTACGCACCTACAGCAGGAGATTTGTTAAAATGCAAGGTATGATAACGCGAGTTACCCAAGAAATGGAACGGATATTGGAGATGTGTAATATTCGGATTACATCACTTATGAGCAACAACCATGGTGTAAATATTCAAAAGGTCATCGAAAAGATTATTGCAGGACAAGATTCAGTAGAAGAACTTGTATCTTTGGTCCAAAGAGACTTCTTTTTTACTGATACATATGTCCTGATTAATCATTCTTTTAACACTTCTTTAAAGATCAGTTTTTCAAAGTTTTAATATCTGATTTAATTTGGCTATTTTTGATTGAAGATTAATAAAACACTATATCGTTAGCAGAAATAGGCCTTATATAAGATAAATTAATAAACCTGATGGAAATTAAACCTAAACTGCAGAATTTTTTAAAACTTTTTATTACACTGTCATTTATAATAATGGGGCTGCTTTTGATATTGGTGGGTTATCCATCGAAGTCGTTTTTAATTACAGGAGCAGTTATTTTATCAATCAGCTTCTTTTTTTGGTTTAACTTCAGATACAAGTTTTTGAATTACTTTTTTAGCATTTCAATTTTCTTTTACCTTATCCTTTTACTTGAATTATTGTATTATTTCGTTTTGTGTTATCAAAATGAATTTACCGCTACATATTTTAATCAACCTTGTGCGAAATTTGATGCTATAAGTGGTTACAGGTGGTATAATAAGAACAATAGAGCAGTCCGGATAATAAAAAATGAGGTTGTTTTCGATAACTATTTCACTCCAAATAACTTTGGTTATCCAACCAAACAGAACTTTTCTTTCAAAAAAAATGATACTTCTTTAATTCGATTTCTATTGTTTGGCGACTCTTTTACAGCAGGTGGATATCTGCCAAATAGCATGCCCGATTATCTTCAAGAAATCCTAAATAAAAATTACAATATTAAAAAATTTGAAATATATTCCTTTTCAGTAGATGGGGGCGGATTATATAATTGGCATAATATTTTTTTCAAAGAAGTAGTGCCAAACTACGAGTTCGATGGAATTATATTGTCAATTTATCCTGGAAATTTGCAAAGAAATTACAGTATTCTTCATACGACTCAAGATGGAGGTTATTTTAATCGCTTTGACTCAATACCAAAGGACTCAACCGATTTTTGGATAAATTATTTTAATAAAATGAAAAAACTCTATGAAATAAAGTCAGACAAAAAAATTGATGAAATAATTAAGAACTTAGATAAAAACAAAAATCAATTTTCTTTTAAAAAGTTTGATCTGTATTTTTTAAAAAAGATAAGAGATAAAGCCGTATCGTTTATAAAAAAGCTTAATACCAATAAGAAGATCAATTCTATTAACCATTTAGCTATAAAGGAAGACAATAAAAAGTTTACAATGTTAAACGAAATAATATCTTATTGCAGTGAACACAACAAAAAAGTATATTTAGTAAGCATACCTGCAAGAAGTAATCTTTTGAAAAAAAGTTTATGGGGAAATGTGTCAATTGATGAAGAAGAAATCCGGTATATAGCAAATCATTTTGGTATAAGTTATTTTAATGGATATGATGTATTTAAGCATTTATCAAAAAAGGAAGTAACAAACCACTGGCTAAAATATGATGGGCATTGGAATGAAAAGGGATCCAATAGATTGGCAGAAGAATTGGCTCAATTTTTACTTTTTGATAATAGATAGATTGTTCAATTTAGATGTTTGTTAAAATTTAAAAACGAAATTTTAGCTTACATCTGCTAACAAAAGAATAAAAAAGGGTCTTTAGAAAACTTTGTGTAAACGCCTAAATTGAAATTCTGCATCTTTCTTCAAATTTAATTAAAAATTGTTGCAGTATCATGCCCCAGTTTCGGATGGGCATAGTCCATTTGTTTTCAATATTTCCGATTGCCAGATAAACAGCTTTCATCGCTGCCTGATCATGTGGGAATATTGATTTTGTTTTGGTATACTTTCGAATCCCACGGTTCAAGCTTTCTATAACGTTTGTGGTATAAACGATTTTCCTGATTTCCAGAGGGTATTCGAAGAACTGAATTAGATTTTCCCAGTTATTTTTCCAGGATTTGACAGCATAAGCATATTTATGTCCCCATTTCTTTTCAAAGTTCTCAAGGGCTTGTTCTGCTGCTTCAATGGTGGCATAAGCATATTATGTGCTCCCCAGTGGATTGAAGATGCTTATAGTGACATTTGAGGGCTTGTCAAGGGTGTAGGAGAGGGTTGTGAAAGTGGCGAAAGAATTAGGGTGAATTATAATTTATCTTTAATATAATTAGCTAACTCATACCCAATTACATTATGACCACTAGCGTTCCAATGGGCATCTTTTTTAAAGTAATGCTGCTGATTTAATATTTTTGATGGGTCAAAGTAGTCAATGTTCAATTCACTTAAAACAATTTTTGTGGCTTTCAAAATATTATTGCCTTGCTTTACTTCAAAAATTCTATTTTTTAAATCTCCATGAATATGGATGTGTGCTGTTTCAAAGTTAGAAATAAAAAAATAATTTTGCGGAATTAATAGTATCGTTAATTTACTTCCTCGTTCGATTAACAGTTTTTGAATCCTAATTAATGAAAGTATAGCCCTGTTTCTAGTTAAATCTTCATTTCCTAACTCTAATTTTACATTGTTTGGATGATTAGGATGAATAGTTGGCTTAAATAAATAGGCTCTATAATGTGTTCTATTTATCATTTTTACAAAAAAAGTAAAAAAATAACTAACATCAATAAAATGATTTATTGGAAATTTATAGTCTCCTGGATTATTTCTCATTGTCCCATTATCCGAAATGAGCCTATGTGGAAGTGTTAATTTATTGGTTTTAAAATCATAAACTGTCTCATCTATATCACTATCTAAATCATTACCTAAATACAAACCAATAATTACATGTTTTGGATGAAGATCAAAATTATTACGCAAATAACATTCATAATGCTCAGGTTGAGATCCATTTAAATATGAAAAATTTACTACCTTATACTTCGAAAAAAAAGTATTTTGAGAAAAGATATAGGAATACCTTTGATTATCTTCTACACCATGTCCAAAAGAAAATGAATCTCCAAAGAATGCAATATCAACATCAGCATTATCTACTTCAAACATTTCACGAAATCCATTATCATTTGTATGAACCGTTACATTAAATTCACTAGTAGTCCATTGAAAAGTATAATTTCTTTTTACTGGTAAAACCCACGATTTGGTTACTTCAATATACCCTTTATTATTAGTTTTTTCAAATATTGATAAACCACTACTAGATTGTTCTTTTCTTCCTGAAAAGGTATTGAGAATAATAAATGAAACGAGTTCAAATAGAACAATTGTTATGGTTAAGATTATCGCAACATTCTTAGCTTTTTTTAATACTATATTTGTCATATTTAGTCCAATTTAAATTCTTCTTTCCAATTAGAATCGTTAATTAATTTCTCTTGTCCTTTTTTATCAAACAAGTAATTACTGTTTGACTTCAAACGAAGTTGGACACTTTTTAGTTAATTGCTAATTGTACTTTTCTCTTTTTCAAATATACTTCATTTCGTATTAAATTCCAATTTATATCAATTGAGCTTTCTTTATGAAATAATCTTTTCTTCTTAAAGCTATAGTTTTTCTTTTCGTTTTACTTCTCGTTTTCAGGATCTTCTCACCACGGCCATGATAAACATCTGCCGGTGTTAAATTATCAAGAGATTCATGGTATCTGCGATTGTTATAATAATCCACAAAGGCTTCAATATTATTCCTTAATTGCTCAGGCGTATAGTACATTTCAAGCTTGATTACATTCTTCATTGTTCTGTGATAATGCTCTATCTTTCCCTGCGTTTGCGGATGATATGGAGCTCCGAAAACCTGCCCCATGTCCTCACTTTTAAGATATTCTTTAAAGTCAGCTGATCTAAAGCAGGGCCCGTTATCACTTAATAATCGAGGCCTATTTTCTCTCTTCAGTCCAGTAATGCATAATGCTTTATCGACTACTTGTTCTGAATCCACTGCCGTCATCTCAAGGCTTAATTCCCAGGCTACAATATACCTGGAGTAGTCATCCAGCACTGTTCCCAGGAAGTACCAACCCCAATCAACAACCTTCAGGTAAGTGAAATCCATTTGCCATTGCTGGTGAATCCTGACGGTCTTTTCTTTAAACTCATCCGCAGCTTCATTCACTATGAATGCAGGAGAAGTAATCAGGTTTTGAGCTTTAAGTATCCTGTAAACACTTGACTCACTGATAAACCACTTTTTAGTATCTATGATATGATAAGCCAGTTCTCTGCATGACATCTCCGGCTTGTCAAGGGCTACTTCTACTACCTGTTGTCTTTCTGCATCCGGGATCTGATTCCAGAAGGATCTTCTCTCAGGTTTACGGGCTTTTAAGCCGGCTTCACCCTCTTCCAGATAGCGTTTATACCATTCATAGAACGTGCTTCGCTTAATGCCCAGTTCATCTAATGTTCGATTAACACTGAGCTCGGATTGCTCTACAATACGGATGATCTCTCGCTTTTCATTAAAACTTCTACGCATATACGGATAGCTTACACGGTACCAATCAGATTTTTTTTATATGCCCTCAGGTTCAGGG
>JAUXFF010000120.1 GCA_030620155.1 Candidatus Cloacimonadota bacterium
AACGTGAAACTTACAGAAGTTTTTGGTGGAAATTTTCGAGAAATTTGTATTGGGGGAGCAGCTTTGAATGAAGAAGTTGAAGATTTCTTACGTAAAATTAAATTCAGATATACTGTTGGTTATGGTATGACTGAATGTGGACCTTTGATCAGTTATACAGGCTGGAAAAATTTTAAAAAAGCATCTTGTGGTAAAATTGTGGACAAGCTTGAAGTAAAAATAGACTCTGAAGACCCTTATAATATCGTAGGTGAGATTATGGTAAAAGGTGAAAATGTTATGAAAGGATATTATAAAAGTGATACTACTACAAAGGAATATCTTGAGAGTGATGGCTGGCTTCATACAGGTGATCTAGGTGTAATTGATAAGGATAATACTATATTTATTAAAGGAAGATGCAAAAGTATGATTTTAGGATCATCCGGGCAAAATATATTTCCTGAGGAATTGGAAGCGAAACTTAACAATTTACCATATGTCCAGGAATCAATTATTATAGAAAAAGATAGGAAACTCATTGCTCTTGTTTATCCTGATATGGAATCAGTTGACTCTCAAAATATAGATGAGAAAAAATTGGAATCAATAATGGAAGAAAACAGAACTATTATAAATAGAGAGTTTCCAGCTTATATGTTGATTTCAAAAATACAAATTTATCCGGAAGAATTTGAAAAAACTCCCAAAAGGAGTATAAAAAGATTTTTATACAATATTTGATTTGAAATTTAAAGGGAGATAAATCAAATATCTTTGAAAATGTAAAAAAATTAAGAATATAAATTATAGGAGGGCACATTGAACAAACAGTTAATAATTTTTGTACTTTTAGTTATAATAGCAGGATTTGTTTATTACTATGTTAACAAACCGGCTCCAACCGGGAGCAGCTATAGTGATATCGTGACCTGGTCAGACCCGATACAGAATAATGATATTTCAATTGCGGATATAAACATACCAATAAACAATGGATATATTAATTTAATACCCCGTGCAAAATATAGGATTGCAGCAAAAGTTTTAAGTAAATTGAAGTACAAAGGCGGTTGGGCAGGGAAAATATCTCCTTATGATCTTGTCTTAGGCTGGGGAGATTTAGTTAAACCGGAACTTAAAAAATCAATTAATTATAGCCAGATGGGAAGATTTTACACCTATAGATATAATTATGATGCACAATTTGATGAAAAATACATACCTACCCATTCAGCAAATTGTCACATGATACCGGCTACTTCAAATTTAAGAAAGACTTTATACTCTTTGAAGAAAAACACGATCGTTGAGATTGAAGGATTTTTAGTTGATGTCCAGGGAGAATACAAGAGAAGAAAAGTTTACTGGAATACAAGCTTAACAAGAACTGATACTGGTAATGGTTCCTGTGAAATTATATATGTGAAAAAAATAAAAATAGGATATAAAACATACGAATAATCAAGATTTAAATGGAAACAAAATCTCTCCCTCGAAGTACTTTAGGATATATTGAAGCAATTCTCTCCATTTCTATAAATATAATACTTTTTGCTTTTAAATACTGGGTTGGATTGCAGACAGCTTCAATAGCTATCTTGGCTGATGCCTGGCATACACTCTCAGATTCTTTTACTTCAATCATATTATTAGTAGGTTTTAAAATTTCAAAAAAACCACCTGATAAAAAACATCCCTATGGTCATGGCAGGGCAGAGATCATAGCTTCAGTAATTATTGGTACAATTCTGGCGATAATCGGATTTAATTTTCTAATAGAATCTATTAACAGGTTTCGGACACATCAAGCTGCCAATTATGGACTACTCGCAATAATTGCTATTTCGATTTCAGTTCTCCTAAAGGAATTATTGGCACAATATGCATTCTGGGCTAGTAAAAAAACAAATTCCATGTTGTTAAGAGCAGATGGTTGGCACCATAGAAGTGATGCCCTGTCTTCTCTTGTAGTGTTAGTTGGAATTTTTTTGGGCAAATACTTCTGGTGGGTTGATAGTATTGTTGGAATGATAATATCCCTGATGATTTTTTATTTAACCTTTGACATTTTAAAAAACTCTATTAGCTCATTATTAGGTGAAGAACCTAATGAAAAATTAAAATCAGAAATTGACAACTTGATCCGGAATAATCTTAAAGAAGAAGTAAATCTTCATCATATGCATTTTCACAGCTATGGAAATCATAAAGAATTGACCTTTCATATAGAATTACCTGCTGATTTAACGCTTAAAGATGCTCATACAATATCGGATAACATTGAAAACCTGATAAGAGAAAAATTAAAGATCGAAGCAACGATCCACGTGGAGCCAATTGAAGAAAATTAGATAAAAACGTTTCTGTAAAAATAATACAAATCAACATTTATACAAATGAAATTATTACAGAACATGATAAGAAAGCTGTAATATATTCATAGTAATTGGTGGTGGATCCATCAATATTATAGAAAAAAATTGACACTAATTATAATAATTTGATTTTCTCTTTATGATTTTGGAGGAAAAATGCTGAATAAAGAAGATATAATCAGATTTTTAATTAAACATAAACAATTTCTTAAAAGCAATTACCATTTAAACAAAATCGGTATATTTGGTTCTTTTGTAAGAGACGAGCAGAAAGAAAACAGTGATATTGATTTTCTAGTTGAATTTGAAAAAGATACTGAATGCCTCTTTGAAATTAAATTTGAATTAAAAAAATTTTTACAATCAAGCTTTGATCGCAATGTCGATATTTGTCGTGAGAAATATTTAAAACCCTATATTCGAAATTACATATTGAAAGAGACTTTATATGCCTGATAAAGATAAATTTAACTTACTTACCATACTGGAATCAATTGAAAAAATTTCTAAATATTCTATGAATTTTTCAAACGCTGACATGTTCTATGAAAATCAAAGAGAATTTGATGCAGTGATGATGAACTTCATAGTAATAGGAGAAATGGCTTCAAGGCTTTCAGAAAATTTTATTAATATAAATAATCATATTGAGTGGACGAAAATTAGGAATTTCAGAAACATTGTAGCCCATAATTATTTCGGAATCGATGCTGAAGAAGTATGGCAAATTATTAAAAATAAACTTCCCCAATTAGAGAATGAACTCCATAAAATATTAAAAGAATTAGATTAATACCCATCATTTCTCAGTCAGTGTAAGTATTTTTAATTTCATACAAATAAATGGAATAAATCCTACATGCATACAAATATAATACAGAGATATCATTGAATATATATATTAAAGCAAATACATATTCTCAGCTTCCATCAGTAACTCGTCTCTAAATTTGGGATGAGCAATACTAATGATAGCTAAAGCTCTCTCTTTTGTAGACTTTCCCTTCAAATTCACTGCTCCATATTCAGTAACAAGATAATGAGTATCTGCTCTGGGAGAGGTTACTACAGCTCCGGGTTTAAATTTTGGAACGATACGAGAAAGTTCTCCTCCTTTTGCTGTTGAATAGAAAGCATGAATAGACTTACCTCCTCGTGAATCAAAGGCTCCACGAACAAAGTCAAGCTGCCCCCCGGTGCCGCTAAAAGTAGCACCTCCCAGGTATTCTGCATTAGCCTGTCCTAAAAGATCAACTTCGAGAACGGAATTTACTGCTATCATATTATCATTTTGAGCAATTACAGCAGGGGAAGAAATATAAGAAGCAGAATAGCATTCAATAGAAGGATTATTATCTACAAATTCATACATTTTTTTATTTCCCTGTGCAGTAGTAAAAACATGTTTCATAGGATTAATATTTTTTTTTCGTCCTGTAACGACCCCTTTTTCAATCAAATCTATCATACCCGGAGTAAAAAGTTCTGTGTGAATCCCCAAATCCTTATGATCGCTAAGATAACGGGCTAAGGCATTAGGAAGCCCCCCTACTCCCAGTTGAATAGTAGCTTCATCCGGTACCATCTCAGCTAACCTGGCACCAATAATATCATCTTCAGGTCTGGATTTAGGAGCAGGTATTTCCAGCAAAGGAACATGGTTTTCTACAATTGCATCTACTTCAGAAACATGAAGCAGGTTATCTCCGAAAACACGAGGCATGTTCTCATTTACCTCCACAATAAGATTTTTACAATTTCTGGTTGCTGTTGAAATATAAACATTTGAAACTCCAAAACTAAAATAGCCGTTCTTATCCATTGGAGAAACAGTGGTAATAACAGTATCTATCTCCATATAATCCCGGCATATTTTTGGGATCTGATGTAAGTAACATGGAACAAAATAATTCAATCCTGTTCTGATCAAGCCCCTTTCCAAATTACCCACAAACCAGGAACAACCCTGGATACAATCACAAAGACTGGGAGCAAGAACAGTTTTAGAAGAATGTTCCATAGGTAAACAGGTATAAAATTTAATGTTTCTCAGTTCTTTTTCGTGAACCATTTCAGCTAACGCACTTAACAGTGCAGGAGGTTCGGCTATGCCCATACCATTGACTATAATTTCCCCACTTTTGATTTTTCCCACAGCGGTTTCCGGAGTTGTTAATTTTTTATTGTATTCTAAGCTATTTGAATTCATTTTTTCCCCTTTCTATTGTATTTAAAACAGGTTTATTCTACAATTTCCCAGAACTAAACGATTTATTTTCATTTTTCTTATATTACTCTTTCGAAATTCTAAAAAATCTGTCAATAATTATGAGCTATTTTAGGACATCCCCCGAAAAAATTTCAAAATCATTGTATTCTTTTTGTTCTGAAGAATAGCAAGAAGATTTTTTACCTCCGCAGATATGTTTCATTAATAATATGCAGGTGATGTTGGCCAACATCACCTGCGATTGATATATTATGTAGAATCTCTTTGCAACTACTTTCTAACGACTTTCTTGTGTTTTATTTTATTGTTTTTCAATGGAATACCTTGAGAACTACTGTTGGTTTTCGTGGGATGCTTGATAACTAAAAACTTTGTTTCCAAAATGAGGATTGAGAATATAATTAATGTGGAATAAAATATCAAATTCATTGACAACACTTTTGAAGATTCATTTTGTAACTTTTGTTTAAAGTTTTCAAACATAAAAAATGGGAGAACTCATGACAATAACATCAATTAATCCTTATACAAATGAAATTATAAAAGAATACAATGAAATGACTTTTCCAGAGATCGAATCTACTATTATTAATACTCATCAGGCTTTTCAAGATTGGAGAAAAACCAGTTTTATCGAACGTTCAAATCTAATGAAGGGGGCTGCAAAAATTCTTAAGAAAAATGCCAGGGAATATGGTGAATTAATGACTTTGGAGATGGGAAAAGTAGTAAAAAGTGGTATTGCGGAAGCTGAAAAATGTTCCTGGGTTTGCGATTATTATGCAGATAATGCTGAAAAATTCTTAAAACCGGAAATCATCGGAACAGATGCCGGGAAAAGCTATATTACTTATAATCCATTAGGAGTTGTGTTAGCTATAATGCCCTGGAATTTTCCTTTCTGGCAGGTATTCCGTTTTGCTGCTCCTGCTCTTATGGCAGGAAATGTTGGACTTTTAAAACATGCTTCCAATGTACCTGGATGTGCTTTAGCAATAGAAAATATTTTCAAGGAAGCAGGATTCCCTGAGAATGTTTTTCGCACTCTTTTAATCGGGAGTGGTCTGGTTGGAAATGTTATTGAGAATCCTTTAGTCAAGGCTGTAACTTTAACCGGCAGTACTCCTGCGGGTCGAGCAGTAGCTAAAAAATCCGGTGAAATGCTTAAAAAAACAGTTCTTGAACTCGGAGGTAATGATCCCTACGTTATTTTGGAAGATGCAGACCTGGAATCTGCTGTTCAAGCCTGTTTCACCAGTAAACTTATAAATTCTGGTCAAAGCTGTATCGCTGCAAAAAGGTTTATTGTTGTTGAATCAATAAAATTACAATTTGAAAAATTATTTATGGATTTAATGCGTAATGTTAAAATGGGTGACCCTATGAAAAATGATACTGTGTTAGGTCCTTTAGCAAGAAACGATCTTCGTGATGAACTGCATGAACAGGTTTATAAAAGTATAGAAAAAGGAGCAGTTTGTCTTATAGGTGGAAGAATCCCTGAACTTAAAGGAGCATTTTATCCTGCAACAGTTCTTACAAATGTAAAAAAAGGAATGCCTGCTTATGAAGAAGAATTATTCGGACCGGTTGCAACTATCATTTCAGCAAAAAATGAAGAAGAAGCTATTGAAATTGCTAATGATTCTGTTTTTGGCTTAGGAGCTGCAGTTTTCACTAAGGATTTAACTAAAGGTGAAAATATTGCTTCAAATCTTCTTGAATCCGGATGCTGCTTTGTAAATACTTTTGTTAAATCTGACCCCAGACTCCCCTTTGGAGGTATAAAAGAAAGCGGATACGGCAGGGAACTTTCATACCTGGGTATAAAAGAGTTTATGAATATTAAAACTGTATATATAAAATAAATTAGGGAGATAGACAATGGATTCAAAGAAAATAATATTTTTATTAATTTTGCTTTCATGTTTTACGTTTTCTTCTTTTGCTTCCAATAATTTTCATTTTGCCATTTTAAGTGACAGAACCGGTGGTGCAGACCAGGAAGCATTTGAAAAAGTCTTATTTGATATAAAAAACTTACATCCAGACTTTATTGTGACTGTAGGTGATTTAGTAGAAGACGGACGTAAACTTGAAGATTGGATAATTCCTATGAAATCCCTGGAAATTTTTGAATGTCCGATTTATTTTACACCTGGAAATCACGACATTTTAGATGAAGAGTCGGAAAAAATTTATACAGAAAAAACCGGATTTGATCCTTTTTACTCTTTTGATTTCCAGAATACTCATTTTATTATCCTTGATAATTCCTGTGTATCATCTTATGAAAATATGAAGGAAGAACAGATTTCCTGGTTGGAGGAAGATCTAATTAAAAATCAGGACAAGACTAATATTTATGTATTCATGCACAAACCATTCTGGGCAAATGCAATTGGAGAAGGAAAAAATGACCCGATACATGAAATATTTAAAAAATACGATGTCGACGCTGTTTTTACCGGGCACTGGCATCAAAATGCTTATGAAGAAATAGAAGGCATCGAGTACTTTTTATGCGGAAGTTCCGGCGGCAGTTATGGAGATAAAGAACTTATTGATCTTGGATTGTTCTATCAGTTTATGTGGTGTCATGTAAAAGACGATAGACTTGAAACCACAATAATTAAATCAGGTTCAACTTATGACAAAAGCCTTGTAACCCTTGAAGAAGAGAAACTTGCATATAAAATTCCAAGTGAACTGATCGTAACAAAATGTGATATTGATGATTCAGACCCGAATATTCAAAATGTAGAATTAGAAATAATAAACGAAACTCCGGATATTATTGAAGAAAAAACTGAGGTTTTAAGTACAAATTGGGAAATATCGGAACCGGTTTTACCTGTATTTATCGAACCCTATGATACACTAAAAATCCAATTCACAATCTCCCAAAAAGGAGACCTCTTCCCTCTTCCAATAGTTAAATTTCCCTATCCTTTCGGAAGAAATAAAATATACCCTTATGAAAAACCTTTGAAAATCAATAGGAAAATACAAAACAAAAAATTAGAACATATCCCACAAATTGATGGAATAATAAAAGCTGGAGAATGGAAAAATTCTATTTTAGTGGATGAATTCAGTGATTTAAAAGGAAATAAAGCCAAAGTTGATAATACTGAATTTTATTTTTCAAATGACGAATTAAACCTATATATTGCAGCGGTCTGCGACGAAAATAATATCGGTAAGCTAAAAGCTGAAAAAACCGAACGTGATGATGAAGTCTATTATGATGATTCCATTCAATTTTTATTATCTCAGGATGAAAATATAATTTTTCTATTTTATATTAATCCAAAAGGTGTA
>JAUXFF010000031.1 GCA_030620155.1 Candidatus Cloacimonadota bacterium
AAAAAGAGGATTTTTGTATGGATGGAACAAAATATACTGCAAAAAATATTAAAGTTTTAAAGGGATTGGAAGCAGTTCGAAAACGTCCAACCATGTATATTGGAGGAGTTACTGAAAGAGGACTGCACCATCTGGTATATGAGGTTGTGGATAACAGTATTGATGAGGCTTTAGCAGGATTTTGCAATAAAATTGTTGTTATTATTTATGAGGATGGAAGTATTTCGATTGAAGATAACGGTCGAGGTATACCTGTTGAAATGCACAAGACTGAAAAAGTTCCAGCAGTGGAAGTAGTTATGACCGTGCTCCATGCTGGCGGAAAATTTGATGATAAATCTTATAAGGTGTCAGGTGGTTTGCATGGTGTAGGAGTATCAGTTGTAAATGCATTATCAAAACGACTTGACGTTGAGATTTATAAAAAAGGAAAAATTTATCATCAATATTACGAAAAAGGTATTCCTCAAATTGAACTTGAAGTTACAGGGAGAACTACAAAAACTGGAACTAAGGTGATATTTAGTCCTGATGATTCAATTTTTGAAACTATAGATTTCAGTTTTGATTATCTTTCTGTTCGTCTGAGGGAGTTGGCATTTTTGAATAAAGGGATTCGAATCCTTCTCAAAGATGAAATAACCAATAAGAAACATAGTTTCCAATACGATGGGGGAATAATCTCATTTGTGGAATTTTTAAATGAAAATAAAAAAGTCCTGTTTAATGCTCCTATTTATATTAGTGGTACAAGAAATAGTACCGAGTTTGAGGTCTCTATTCAATATAATGAAGGATTTCAGGAAACTATTTATAGTTTTGCAAATAATATCAATACAATTGAAGGAGGTACTCATCTAAGTGGTTTCAAGTCTGCTTTAACACGTGCAGTAAATGCTTATATTAAAAATGCCAATTTACTGAAAAACGAGAAAGTTACACCTGGGGGTAGCGATATTAGAGAAGGAATTTCAGCTATAATAAGTGTGAAACTCAGAGATCCTCAATTTGAAGGACAGACAAAGACCAAACTTCAAAATTCCGAAATTGAAGGAATCATAAATTCCATAGTATATGAGAAACTTATGGTATTCTTTGAAGAAAATCCAGCAGAAGCAAAAAATATCTCGTTAAAAGCAATTTTAGGAGCACGATCTCGAGAGGCTGCTAGAAAAGCCAGAGAACTTACAAGAAGAAAATCTGTCCTTGAGAGCGGTAGCCTACCAGGAAAACTTGCTGATTGTTCCATTCAGGACCCTTCTCAGACAGAAATATTCTTAGTCGAGGGAGATTCTGCCGGGGGTTCAGCTAAAATGGGTCGCGACAGAACATTCCAGGCGATCTTACCTTTATGGGGAAAGATGTTGAATACTGAGAAAGCGAGAATAGATAAGGTTTTGAACAATGATAAAATACAACCGATTATTTTAGCACTGGGTGCTGGAATAGGTGAAGAATTCGATGTTACTAAACTTCGCTATAGTAAAATCGTTATAATGTCAGATGCAGATGTTGATGGACAGCATATTGCGACATTACTTCTGACCTTCTTTTTCCGATATATGAGACCTCTTGTAGAATATGGTCACGTTTATATAGCTAGACCACCATTATTCTTAATAAAAAGAGGAAAAATGAAAAGATATGTATATACAATTGAAGAGAGAGATGAAGCATTAAAAGAATTAGGTTCAAAAGGAATATTAATCCAGAGATATAAAGGTCTGGGTGAAATGAACGCTGATCAACTCTGGGAAACAACCCTTGACCCTGAAAAGAGGATATTAATATCTGTTAAAATTGATGATGCTATCGAAGCTGATAGAATGTTTACTATTCTTATGGGTGATGAAGTTGAGCCCAGAAGAGAATTTATAGAAGAAAATGCAAAATATATTGAAATTGATGTGTAAATGGAGGATAAATGATTCACGATAGATCTAGAATTGAATTGATGCAAATAGAAGATGTTTTAAAGAAATCATATCTTGAATATTCAATGAGTGTAATTGTCTCAAGAGCATTACCTGATGTTCGAGACGGTTTAAAACCATCTCAACGCAGGATACTCTATGCCATGAAAGAATTGAATTTAGCTCCCGGAAAGGGTTTCAGAAAATGTGCTAAAATTGCTGGTGACACTTCCGGAAATTATCACCCACATGGTGAACAGGTGATCTATCCGACCTTGGTCAGAATGGCTCAACCCTGGAGCTTACGTTATAGGCTGGTAGACGGACAGGGTAATTTTGGTTCCCAGGATGGTGATCCACCTGCTGCCATGCGTTATACTGAAGCACGTCTGCAAAAAGAAGCTGTAGACCTTATGGATGATATTGATAAAGATACTGTTGATTTCCGATCAAATTATGATGATACCAGGAAAGAACCCACAGTATTCCCAGCGAAATTTCCTAACCTCATTGTAAATGGCTCCTCAGGTATTGCAGTAGGAATGGCAACTAATCTGGCCCCTCATAATATACTGGAAGTTTGTGATGGTATCATTGCCCTGATCGATAACCCGGAATTAGAGCCTTTAGACCTTTTGGAATATATTAGTGGACCGGACTTTCCTACAGGAGGTTATATAATCGGTACTGAAGGTATCAAGGATTACTTTCTTAGTGGTCGTGGACGTATTATCCTGCGCGGTAAAGCTGCTATAGAAACAAAAAACAATGGCGCAGAATCTATTGTTATTACTGAAATTCCATACCAACTTAATAAAATATTGCTTATAGATAAAATTGTATCTCTTGTTAAAGAAAAAAGAATAGAAGGTATAAGTGATATTCGTGATGAATCCGGACGTCAGGGAATGAGACTGGTCATAAGCATTAAAAGAAATGCTGAAGCCAGCGCTGTTCTTAATAAACTTTATAAATATTCACAATTACAAACAAGTTTTAGCATCAATAATAGAGCTCTGGTGAATGGTATTCCAAGAGTTTTAAATATTATTGAACTTATTCAGAATTATATTGATTTCAGGCATGAAGTAGTGGTTCGCAGAACAAAATTTGAACTCGATAATGCTGAAAGAAGATTACATATTTTAGAAGGTTACCGAATTGCCCTTGATAATATTGATGACATAATTGCAACTATTCGCGCTTCTAAAACTGTGGTTGAAGCAAACTTGAGTTTACGGGAAAAATTCAGTTTAAGCGAAATACAAGCCAAAGCTATACTCGAAATGAGATTACAGAAATTAACAGGCCTGGAAAGAGAAAAAATTGAAGAGGAATACAAGGAAATTGTCAAAACTGTTATAAAACTAAAAAATATTTTAGAAAAACGTTATTTGAGAATGAATATAATAAAAAAAGAAGTTATTGAAATAAAGGAAAAATATAGTGACCTGAGACGTACTACAATACTGGAAGGCTCTGCTGATATTGAAACTGAAGATATGATAGCAGATGAGGAAATGGTAGTAACAATTTCTCATCATGGTTATATAAAGAGGTTACCAATTGATACTTACAGGAAACAAGGACGGGGAGGAAAGGGATTATCAGGTTCCAATCTTAAAGAAGAAGATTTTATTGAAAGTATCTTTGTGGCTTCTACTCATGCCTACATTATGTTCTTTACCGATTTTGGAAAATGTCATTGGCTGAAAGTTCATAGAATACCAAAAGTAGGAAGATTAGCAAGGGGTAAGGCAATTGTAAATCTTCTCCAATTAGAAAAAGATGAGAAAATAGAAGCTTTTGTAACTGTGAGAGATTTTGAACTTCCTCACTTTGTGACAATGGTTACAAGAAAAGGAACGATCAAAAAATCTGAATTGCGAGCTTTTTCGCGACCCAGAGTTAATGGTATCATATCAATAAAGCTTGTTGAAGGTGATCAACTTATAGATGCCCAGATAACTGAAGGAGATAATGATATAATTCTTGCAACCTGGAAAGGGTATGCAAATAGATTCCGTGAAAGTGATGCTCGTGCCATGGGAAGAAATTCACAGGGTGTAAGAGGAATAAGCCTTAGAGATGATGACCGTGTCGTGGCTATGGTAGTTATTAAGCGAGAAGGAACACTCCTGGCAATAAGTGAAAATGGATTCGGTAAAAGATCTGAAATTAGTAATTACAAAGTAACAAGGCGGGGTTCAAAAGGGGTGATTACATTAAAAACAACCCAGAGGAATGGTCATCTTATTTCCCTGATGGAAGTTGTTGATAATGATGATTTAATGATTGTTACTAAAGATGGTATGATTATCCGACAGGCAGTTGATAAAATAAGCGTTATTGGAAGAAATACACAAGGTGTAAAACTTATAAACCTTAATGAAGGCGACAAAGTTTATGATATCACACGTATTGTAGCAGAAGAGGAAGATGAAGAATTAGAACATGAAATCGGAATCGAGGGAAAATCGTTAAATAATGAAAATGAATCTGTCAAATCTCCGGATACTAAAGAACAACCTGAAATTGCTAATGACAATGATAATGAGGAAACACCTGAAGAAAAAGAAGAAACTAAAAAAAAACTTGAAATTGATTTTGACTAAAATAATGTGACGAAGAGATAATTCCAAAATTATCTCTTCACTTTATTTTTTTTAAGAGGATTATATGAGTATTAGAAGCTTTTTAAGAACAGCATTATTTTTGTTGATTCTGTTTATGTTTTCATGTTCGATTAAATACTTTCCTATTGAATCAAAAAATATTACCGTTTCGGAAGGACACGCTATTTTAAATACAAAGGATTATGTTTTTGCTGTAAAAAATAAATATTGGGTAAAAGACCCACAAGACCTTACTGACTATTTCACAACTTTTTATATCTCATTTAAAAACAAAACTAATAAAAAGGTGAATATAAACTCTTCTGATATTAATTTATTGGATGAAACAGGTAATCAGTATGATGTTGTCTTGACCGAAGATGTATTAAATTTACTTATTCCTGAGGAAATTGCTTATGAACAGTTTACAACTATAACTCAGGAAGAAGAACAGATCTATAATGAATGGCGAGACGCAAAAAATAATCTAATGAGTGACACATTTAATTTTGGAATGGTTTTATCTGGAGCAAAAAAATCGGGATTTATATTTTTCCCGAAATTACCTTCTAAAAATAAAAAATGCGAAATTATATTTAAAGACCATTCGATTGAATTTGACAGAACTGATAAAAAATAATTAGAGATTCATTTTTTACTTAAGAAGATTCTAGGTAAGATTTATTATAAAGCTCAGCTTGACAAAGGTTGAGCTTTTTTGCTTTTGACAAATAATAAGAAGTAAATTTTTTAGTAGTTTAATTTTATAGAAAAAATGGAGAAAAATATGTTGGATTTTATCGGTGAGAAAAAAAGAACACATTATACTGAGAATCTTAATAAGACCAATATAGGGGAAAAGGTTATATTGATGGGATGGGTCCATCGCAGGAGAGACCTTGGTGGACTTATATTCATAGATTTACGTGATGTCAGCGGCTTGATCCAGATAGTATTTAAACCGGAAAATCGTGAAATTCATTTAAAAGCCAGTAAGCTCAGACATGAATATGTTATTGCAGTTAAAGGTCAAGTTGTAGCAAGAGCAGAAGAAAATATAAATAAAAGTATGATTACAGGTAAAATTGAGATAGAAGCAGAAGAACTTTTACTGCTGAATGATTCGGAACCTTTGCCTGTCCAGATTAACGAAAACATTTTAGCAGAAGAGACCCTGCGCCTGAAATACCGGTACCTGGATCTTAGAAGAGAAAAGTTGAAAAAGATAATTCTCCTCAGACACCATGTTATCTTTGCAATGAGGGAATTTCTAACAAATAAAGGATTTTTTGAAATTGAAACACCCATTTTAATGAAAAGTACTCCGGAAGGTGCACGAGATTATCTTGTTCCTAGTAGAGTACATAAAGGTAAATTCTTTGCTCTCCCTCAATCTCCTCAAATATATAAACAACTTCTTATGATCTCAGGATTTGATAAATATTTCCAAATTGCAAGATGTTTCAGAGATGAAGATTTAAGAGCTGATAGACAACCGGAATTTACCCAGCTTGATCTCGAAATGAGTTTTGTCACCCAAAACCAGATTTTTTTAATTATTGAAGAAATGTTCAAATATGTTTTCCAAAAAACTATTGATCTGGAAATCGATATTCCATTCCCAAGACTTAAATATAAAGAAGCAATGGAACGTTTCGGAATAGATAAGCCGGATATGAGATTCGGTATGGAATTGGTTGATGTTTCCGATGTTGTAAAAAAATCGGATTTTACTTTGTTTTCAAGCGTTTTGGAAAAAGGTGGAAGCATACGATGTCTTGTTGCAGAAGGTTGCGCTGCTTATTCCAGGAAACAGGTAGATAACCTTTCCGATATAGCTAAGCATCTGGGCGGTAAAGGATTACTTTTCTGTAAAGTAGAGGGAAAATCTTTAAATTCCGGGATTTCAAAATTCCTAAAAGAAAATGAACAGAAAGAAATTCTGAAAAAAACGGGTGCTGAAAATGGTGACCTTATACTTTTTGCAGCAGATTCAAATAAAATGGTCTTTAAAATCCTTGCTGAAATAAGGAATTTTTTTGGAAGAGAACTTCAACTTTATGATCAGAATGAATTTAATTTTGTCTGGATTACTGATTTCCCACTTTTCGAATATAATGATAATGAACAAAGATGGGAAACAGCACATCATATGTTTACTTTACCTAAAGCAGAACATATAAAATACTTTGAGAATGAAAAAGACTACGGTAAAATCGAAGGTGAACTTTATGACCTGGTTTGTAATGGAGTCGAATTATCATCTGGTAGTATTCGTTGTCATCGCTTGGATATTCAGAAAAAAATATTCGATGTCCTCAATTTTTCTGAAGAAGAAGTTGAATTAAAATTTGGATTCTTCATGAAAGCCTTAAAATATGGAGCACCTCCTCATGGAGGTATTGCTCCGGGAATCGATAGAATTATCATGCTTATGTCAAAAGCTGATTCTATCCGTGATGTTATAGCTTTCCCAAAAACATTACAGGCTGTTGATATGATGAGTGAGTCACCATCTGAAGTTGCTCAGGAACAACTTAATGAATTGGGAATAAATATTATTAGAAATTCCGTTGAGAAAATCGAGAATTAATGAATTTTCACTTTCCTACCCCAGATTCTCTTGTTTATTGTGAAATAAGATTTATTGGGGAATAACCCTTTTTAAATGCCTTCATAATTTGATATGAAGAAAGTAGCTGCCATAACCTTTGGCTGTAGAGTAAACCAGTATGAAACAACTTGTGTTGTAAATGATTTTATCAGGACAGGCTATCAATTTGTTAATTTTAATGAACCTGCGGATGTTTATGTTATCAATACTTGCTCAGTTACAAATAGAACTGATTATAAAAGCAGAAATGCAATTCGTAAGGCTCTCTTGTATAAAAAGAAGAATCCTGATATTAAAATTGTTGTAACCGGATGTTATTCTCAGATAAAATATGAAGAAGTAAGAAAAATGGGTGATATCGACCTGATCGTAGATAATAATAAAAAAGGTAACATCCCGGAGTATATTTTGGGAAGCATTTATTCCCGTTACGGTTATTCTACTCAACACAGTCTGCATCTTAATGCAGATAAATTCGAAGACATTCTGGATGCAACTGAATTCGCTGAAATTTCCTTTAGTTCAATGATTAATAAAACCCGGGCATATATAAAAGTTCAGGATGGATGTGATTTTTACTGCGCTTACTGCATAGTTCCTTATGGACGTGGTTCTCCTCGAAGCAGGGGGAAAGTGAACATTCTTAATCAGATCAGGCAACTTGTAAAAAATGGTTATAAAGAATTCGTTATTGGTGGAATCAATTTGGGACTTTATGGGAGAGAAAAAAACGATGGATATTTTCTTTCAAACCTTCTGGCAGATATTGAGGAAATTGAGGGAGTAAAAATAATACGATTAAGTTCTTTGGAACCTCAACTTTTTACTGAGAACCTTCTGTCCTATTTTAAGGAAAGCAATAAAATCGCTAAACATTTTCATATTCCGCTACAAGTAGGTTGTGACGAGTTATTAAATGCAATGGGTAGAAAATATTCCATATCAGAATTTTCTAATATAATTAAAAAATTGTATCAGATTTTTCCGGACGCAGCATTGGGTTTTGATATAATAGCTGGTTTACCGGGTGAAACTGAAGATTTTTTCAAAAAAAACCTGAGTTTTTTGGAACTTATTGATTTTGCCTATCTTCATGTGTTTTCTTACTCCAAGCGTCCCGGAACAAGGGCTGCTGAAATGAGTGGGCAAATTAATGGTGAGATTATAAAAAGAAGATGTAATACTTTAATGAGATTATCGGAAAGTAAAAAAAATAAATATAGGAATAAAATTCTAAGAAATAAAATCAAACTTTCAGGGATAATAGAAATGAATGATAAAGGTTATTGGACTGCACTTTCTAATCATTATATCAGGATTTATCTGGAGAACAAAAATAATTTAGAAAGAAAATATGTTGAAACGATTCCTATAGAAAATATATTCGACGGTGTCAAGGTTGAAAATAATGATTGAAATAAAGGATTTGACAATAGGTTTTGATGGAAATAATGTCCTTGAGAATATTAATTTTAATATTCACAAGAATAATATTACGATAATTGTAGGGCAAAGCGGTTGTGGTAAAAGCGTGCTCGTGAAAACAATTGAAGGCTTATACAAACCTTTAAATGGTAAAGTAATTATTGATGGATATGATATCTTTTCTTTAAAACGAAAACAATTGCAGCAAATAAGAAGGAAATTGACAATGTTATTCCAGGGATCAGCATTATTGGATTCTCTAAATGTATATCAAAATGTCTCATTGCCACTTTTTGAACATACGGAATTCTCTGAAAAGGATATCTATGATATTGTAACAGAGAAATTGGAATTAGTTGGTCTAAAAGATATCTTATATAAAATGCCGTCTGAATTAAGTGGAGGAATGAAAAAAAGGGTTGCTCTTGCCCGGGCTATTATTTTACATCCGGAATACATCATATATGATGAACCTACTACCGGACTTGACCCGATTATTGCAGATGAAATTAATAAGCTCATTTTAAAACTATATAAGAACTTTAAAATCGTTCCTATAATCATTACTCATGATTTTGATTGCATAAAAAAAATCGGTGAGAAAATAGTGATGATTCATGATAAAAAAATAATTTTTGACGGAACTTTGTCTGATTATAAAAATTCACATGATCCAAGAATAAAGAAATTTCAAGGAAAATATTAAGGAAAATTATGAAATTCTATCAAGATAAAAAAAGTGTTGAGTACAAAGTAGGTATATTTACTATAATTGCATTATTAATACTAATTTTAGGTTACTCTTGGTTCTCCGAGATTCTGGAGAGTAGAAAATATACACCTGTAAAAGTAAAATTTGAAAATGCAAGTAATATTGAAAAAGGGAGTTCGGTTTCTGTGCTGGGAATAAAAAAAGGAAGAGTGAAATTTATATCAATACAAAAAGATGGCGTTATTTTACATTTGCAGGTTCAGCTTGATTTTCCACTGACAAAAAGTACCGAATTCTATATAAAAGAAGTTGATTTAATGGGTGAAGCTCAAGTTGAAATTATTCCGGGAAAAGACGATGAAGAACTTGATCTGGAAGTTGTTCACACGGGATATCGTAATTATGGTCTTTCAACTTTGATTTCTGAATTGAGTAATGTGATCGTCGGAATGCAAAAGTTAATTGAAGAAATAGTAAACGAACAAGGATTTATAGAGAATGTTCAATCAATAATAGATACTTCATATAGTTTTATTTCAAAAGTGAATCGCTCTTTTGATAGAAACTCTGATAATATTGATAAATTAATTGCCAATACTGCTGATCTAACCTTAAAATTATCCAAACTTATAGAAAAGAATGAAGAAAATATAACTGAAACTCTGGCTTCATCAACTCTGATTCTCTCTGATCTGAAAATTACACTTGCTGAGATCAATAAGACAAATAAAAATTTTATGGGAATATCTGAAAAAATCCTTAATGAGGATGGAAATTTTAACAGGTTCATCACTGATAAACAACTCTATGATAATTTATTGAAATCTACAGCAAGTCTGGATTCTCTTTTAAAGGATATTAAAGAAAATCCCAAAAGATATTTTAAAATAAAGATATTGTAAATGTTAATGGATAGGTAAAAATGAAAAAAAAAATTATTATATTGATTCTGCTTTTACTTACAATTCAACTTGTTTACAGTTTCGGAAAAAACAAAATTCAACAAACTAAATTATATTGGTCAAAAATAAAAACTCTTCATTTTGATATATATTTTAACAGGGGAGATGATGAATTCGGTGAGATTTTAGCCTTAATGGCAGAAGAGGCTTATTATTATATTAAAAAAGACTTAAAAACACCGATTTATAATCGTATACCAGTAGTTTTTTATAAATCACATCAGGAATTTGAAACAACCAACATAATATTTCCTCTTTTAGATGAAGGAGTTGGCGGTTTTACGGAGTTAAGTAAAAATCGAATAGCTGTTCCCTTTGACGGTAGTTATAAAAAAATGGAAGAGACCTTTGTTCACGAACTGACACATGCATATATAAATGAATTAGACAGGGGGAGAAATAAGTTTTTCAGTATTACCGGTCTCCCTTTCTGGTTTTCTGAAGGTTTCCCTGAATTTGAATCAGTAGGAGGGAAAGATTGTTATAATAATATGTTTGTTATCGATATGTTAATGAATGAAGGTTTATATGATTTAGACAGAATTGGGGGATATTTTGCATATAGATTAGGTGAATCTTTTCTGGTTTATATAGAAGAAGTGTATGGACGCCAATATGTTATAGAGTTATTTTATGCTTTAAGGATTTCAAGCAGTGTTAACCTTGCTATGAGAAAAGTTTTTGGACTCGATTTCACGGAAATACAACTCCGCTGGAAAAATTATTTGAAAAGAAAATATTATAGATATATCGAATTTTACGATGTTCCTTATGAAGTTTATGAGAGAAAAACAGATTTCAGGAAAGATGGTTCATATTTGAATTTTGCACCCAGATTTTCCCCGGATGGTCAAAGTTTTCTTTATTTTTCCAATAAAAATATCAAAACAGATATCTGGAAAGGTTCTACTTTGGGGATTACTCCTAACAGGAAAATTGTTAGTGGAGAGTCCAGTGGAAAATTTGAAGAGTTTCATTTTCAAAAGAATAATATAAGCTGGTTTCCTGATGGAAATCGCTTTGCTTTTGTGTCAAAAACTTCTACCGGTGATAAAATTTATGTAATAAACTATCTTACTCATAAAATTATTTATGAATTTTCTTTTGCTGAGTTTGATGCTATTTATGAAATTGATATTTCCCATGATGGTGAGAGAATTGCTTTTTCCGGACAGAAAAATTTAAAGAATGACATTTATCTATTTGAAATTGCTTCCGAAAAAATAACCTCAATAACTGATGATTATTATTATGATTCTCAACCACGTTGGTCACCCGATGATAATAAAATTGTTTTTACTTCTGAAAGATCAATTAATCCTATCCTTGAACATGAACAGCTCTTTGAAGAGTTGAATAGTGACATTTTTTATTATGATGTTTTGGACGATAAATTTTTTAAGGTTACAAATGATGAGTTCTCAAATCATTTTCCATTCTGGAATCATTCCAATGAGAAAATTTTATTTATTTCAGAAAAAGAGTTTGCTTCTAATTTTGAAATTATTGATATAACAAATGGAAAACGAGCAACGGTCACAAAGTCTTTGGGTGGTGTTTTTACCGGTGATATTGATAAAAATAAAGAAAACCTTATCTTTTCTTGCTATTATAATGGAGGTTGGGATATTTATATAAAATCGAATCCTTTGGATGGTTTAGAATATAAAGAATATCAACTCCCTCAGGAAATAAAATTAATCTCTGATTTTTATTCAAGATTTGAAATTGATAACTACAAATATTATGGGAAAAAACCGAGAAAATTTAAAAGAGGTGAACAGCCTTTTCATCCGGATAGTGTTACAGAAATAGATTTGCGTAAATTTTCTATTTCTGATAGTCTGAATGAAAAATATAATAAAAAACTTGATGAGAAACCTACTGAAATAAATTTTCCAGAAATCAGTCCTTATAAAGTAAAATTTTCATTAGATTATCTTTGGGGTGGAATGGCATATTCACCATCAGGTGGAACTTATGCTCAACTTCAACTTGGATTAAGCGATTTAATGGGTAATCACGCAATTGGAATAAACGTAGGTGTCTCAGGAGAATTAGAAAATTCAAATTTCATATTTAGTTATCTCTATCTTGCCAGAAGAATAGATTATGGTTTTGGTTTATTTTATCTTAATGATGAAATAATATATAAAATTTTATATTCCGACGATGTAGATAGTGATTACTTTAGAGAACGTGAAAGAGAATACGGCTTTTATACGGTTTTTAGATATCCATTTAATAAATTCTGGCGACTCGATTTCGAGAATCTTTTTTCTCGAAAAGAGTTAAGAAGAGACTGGTGGGACGATACAAAGGGTAAATGGATAGAAAATTATCTTCCTGAATATATTCAAGATGATTTAAATTTACAAATAAAAGAGGAAGAACTGGTTTTAGCTCCTCAAATAAGCATTGTTCATGATAATGCGATTTATGGAAGTGTCGGTCCGGTTTCAGGTAGTAAAGAAATTTTGATTGCAAACAGAAGTTTCTCAGATAAAAATAGTTACTCTATTCTGTATGGAGATTTCAGACGATATCTATTTTTTGAAAAAAGATATACTTACGCAATACGATTATTCGGAGGAGTTATTCTGGGGGAATCCGACGAAAGATTTGATCTTGGTTATATCAACGGTATCAGAGGGTTTGATGACGAAGATTTAAGGGGGAAGAAAAAGTTTGTATTTTGCAATGAATTAAGGTTTCCCTTCATAGATAATCTCAAAATATCTTTTCCGTTCCCATTATATTTATATAATATCAGAGGAAGCGCATTTATTGATGTGGGAAGTGTCTGGGAAGAAAATAAAGAACTTGAACTTTTTGATAATCAAAAGATGAAAGACCTGATAATGGGTTTAGGTTTTGGAGCTAGAATAAATTTAGGATATTTTGTTTTAAAATTTGACATTGCCTGGAGTACAGATCTGGAAGATGCTAGTAAACCTTCTTATTATTTAATTTTATCCCCTGATTTCTAAAAAAAGCAGACTCCTGTGCATACCTTATTAATTATTTTTCTGTTTTGTTTTATTCTGTATCTAAATTTATTGTAACGAACTGGAAATTACCATTTAGAGTTTTAATATATAAAAGGACGATATCTTCTTCCATGTTTTCTGTAATCTCATTGAAATCAGATATATCTCTAACAACTTGTTGATTAATTTCCAGGATTATATCTCCAACTCTCAAACCGGATTTTGATGCAGGTGAGTTACTCTTTATTTTTGTGATTATAACACCATCTTTTTCTTCAATATTATTTTTTCTGGCAAAATCACCATTTAAATTTTCAACCTCCATTCCTAAAGAACTAACACTTTCAGAATCTTCTTTATAACTTGCTTTTGAAAGATCATCAGGTCTCTGGATAAGGTTTACATCAAGTATTTTTTCCTTCTTATCCCTAATAATAGTAATAGGAATTTCTTTACCAATTTCACTATTAGCAATAACTATTCTGAATTTTGCCACATTTGGAATATCTTTACCATTAACATTAATGATTACATCTCCCTTTTTTAATCCGGCCTTCTCTGCTGGAGTATCTTTCTCAACTTTGGCTACTAACACACCTTTAACTTCATCTAATTTTAAACTTTTCCTTAAATCATAATTAATTTCCTGGGGAAGAATCCCAATATAAGCACGAGTGACTTTTCCTTCATCAATAAGATCGCTGCTAACTTTCTTAGCAAAATTTATCGGTATAGCAAATCCTATGCCTAAATTACCCCCACTTGTACTTGTAATAGCAGCATTAACACCAATAACCTCACCATCAATATTAAGAAGAGGTCCCCCACTATTGCCCGGATTGATAGCAGCATCTGTTTGAATATAATCCTGGTATAAAGGTGAATCCATACCAAGTTGTAAATTTGCCCGACCAGTCGCAGAAATAACACCTACAGTAACAGTTCTTTCTAATCCAAGCTGACCGAAAGGGTTACCAATAGCAATGGCCCAATCACCGATTTCAATGTTATCAGAATCACCTAATGGGGCGATCGTAACCTTTTCATCTTTTTCAACTTCAATTTTGATTAGTGCAAGATCAGTCTCAGCATCTAATCCAACGATTGTTGCTGTATATTGGGCTTTGTCTGCAAGAGTAACTGTTATTTCTCCATTCTCACCATTTTCTACTACATGATTATTTGTGATAATAAATAATTCTCTGCCATCCTGCTTAAATATAAAACCACTTCCCATTGATAATGATTTTCTACTCTTGGGTTGGGGAGTGCGGGGAATATCTGGGAAAAAGAATCTAAAAAAATCATCATCAAAAGGAAAATTACCACTACCTTGACTATATTCAACTTCATATTCTACACGCACATTCACAACAGATTCACGGATTCGCTTTACAACCTCAACAAACGGACTTTTATTATCCTTAGTAACAGGGTACTGTGAAAATAAATTTAGACTTATTGATATTATAATGAAAGTTATTAGAATAGATTTCTTAACCATGTTTTACCTCCAAATCTTTAAATATTTTTTTTATATAGAAACCTTGATGAAATATCAATTTGTTAAATAAAAAAAACTAATAATTTAATAATAATTAATATACCTGAGTGCTGAAAATTTATTCGTTTTGTTAAATGTCAATACATTTTGGATAAAATTATATCAAAATAAAGCCGTGATTATATCTCACGGCTTTATTAACATTAAGAGATTATCCAATTCTAATTTCTTTTGCAGGTTTTGCTTCAATTTTTGGGATAGTGATTTTTAAAATCCCGTCTTCGTATTTTGCATCAACATTGTCCTTGTCCATATGATCAGATAGTGTAAGAACTCTTCTGTAATTTCCTTTGTAACGTTCACATCTGCAATAAGATCCCTTTTTCTCTTCCTTTTTTTCTTCGTGTTGAGCTTCTATAATAAGTTCATTTTCTTCAACTGCAATCTTGATGTCTTTCTTAGTAAAACCTGGTAAATTGGCTTCGATTGAATAGTTGTCATCATGCTCAATAATATCGATAGCCATGATTCTCTGATTTTCATCGGTTGTATCTTCTATGAAGAACCTGTTAACGAAATTATCGAAAACAGACATCATTGGCAAATAATCTCTTTCTCTTTTGTAAGGTACTATTTTCATTGTTCACCTCCTGAATTTAAATTACATCAATATAATAATCAAAAAAAAATATTAAGCAAATAAAAATTAGCAAACAAACAGAAGGAGCGCTAATTATTATTTGACATCTTTTCATTCGATATTATTTTTTGTATTGTGATGTAAATAATAAAATAGTTTTAACTCAAATAATGCAGTAGAGGTTTAATAAAGTATTCTGGTTACCAAGCCCCAGCTTGGTAACCTTTTTCATCTTATTATTAACCTATGTGTATCCAAGCTGGGGCTTGGATACAAGAGTATAGGGTGATGGGTTAGTCCCGAAAGCATTCGGGATCTGCATATCATAAAGATATTCAGAAACAATTTTGTAATTCACTCACACATAAAAGAATGCCGCTATTTAAAAATTTCTACTGCATTATCAGAGTTTAAGTAGAAAGGAAGGGGAAATGGATGTAATTATTATTAAAAAATTATCTCAGGAAGAAATTGACAAAATAGGGCTTAAATCATGGCCTATCTGGGAAAAAGAAATCTCACGTTTTGAATGGTATTATGATGATATTGAAGAGTGTTATATTTTGGAAGGGAAAGTAACAGTTGAAACTGAAAATGGAGGAAAAGTAGAATTTGGAAAAGGTGACTTCGTAACATTTCCCAAAGGTCTTTCCTGTGTTTGGGATATTAAAGAAGCAGTGAGAAAACATTATAAGTTTAAATAAAATATCCTATCTTAGGAGATTGATGAAGAAGTCAATTTCCTGGAAATATATTCTTATGATGCAAAAAAATCAGATTAGGAGGTTTTTATGAACTTAAATAGATTAACAATTAAATCTCAAGAAGCTCTTGAGAGAAGTAGACAGGTTGCTGAGGATAATGGCAATCAGGAAATAACCTCAGTACACCTTTTAGCAGCTTTAGTTTCAGAGGAAGGAAGTTTTGTTGTCTCTTTATTAAAAAAAATAGATATAGATATAACAGGTTTAAAGAATGAGATCAATTCTGAATTACAAAAGATGCCTAAAATAAGTGAAGTTTATCAAGTTGGATTATCAAGGGATTTGAACAATGTGCTTAATGAAGCCGAGAAGGTTGCAAAAAAGCTACAGGATGAATATGTAAGTGTAGAGCATTTATTACTTGCATTAATAGATAAAGGTGATCTTCCAGGAAGTTTTAAAAAGTTTGGTATCGATATAAATAAAATTTTGTTAGCTTCAAAGGAACTTCGTGGAAATCAAAGGGTAACCGACCAAAATCCGGAAGCGAAATATCAAGCTCTGGAAAAGTATGCTCGTAACCTTACTAAAATGGCTCGATTGGGACAACTTGATCCTGTTATCGGGCGTGATGAGGAAATTAGAAGAACAATTCAAACTCTTTCCAGGAGAAGAAAAAACAATCCTGTTCTTATCGGAGATCCCGGGGTTGGTAAAACAGCTATTGTGGAAGGTTTAGCTCGTCGGGTTGTTGATTTGGATGTACCTGAAAATCTTAAACATAAGGATATTGTAGAACTTGATATGGGTGCTTTACTGGCAGGTGCAAAATTTCGTGGTGAGTTCGAAGAACGATTAAAAGCAGTATTAAAAGAAGTGGAAAAAGCAGAAGGTAAAATAATTCTTTTTATTGATGAAATTCACACAGTTGTTGGAGCAGGGGCAGCAGAAGGTGCTGTAGATGCTTCCAATATGCTGAAACCTGCTCTTGCTCGCGGGACTCTGCATTGTATAGGTGCAACTACTTTGGATGAATACCGCAAGTATATTGAGAAAGATGCTGCTCTGGAACGTCGTTTCCAACCGGTGATAATAAATGAACCGGATGTAGGAGAAACGATATCTATTCTGCGTGGTATAAAAGATAAATATGAAGTTCATCATGGAGTTCAGATCACTGATAGTGCTTTAGTTTCAGCAGCAGTTCTTTCCAACAGATATATTTCAGACAGATTTTTGCCGGATAAAGCCATTGACCTGGTTGATGAGGCTTGTGCCAGTCTGCGTATGGAAATTGATTCCATGCCCCAGGAATTGGATGAGGTCGAAAGAAAGATGAGACAACTTGAAATTGAGAAATTATCTTTGAAAAAAGAGAAAGATAAATCCAGTAAGGAACGTTTGAATAAAATAAATGAAGAAAAATCAAATCTTAAAGAGAAACAGGCAGATTTGAGAGTCCGTTGGGAATTTGAAAAAAATCTGCTTCAGAAGATCAGTCAGCTATCAGAGGAAATTGATACTGTAAAAGCTCAAGCAGAGATTGCTGAAAGAAAAGGAGAGCTCGATAAAGTTTCCGAATTAAAATATGGCATTTTGATTCAAAAGCAGAGGGATTTAGAGGAATTGAAATCTAAACTACGGGAAATTCCCAAAGAGAAACAGCTTCTGAAAGAACAGATTGATGAGGAAATGATAGCTCAAGTTGTAGCAAAATGGACTGGTATCCCGGTTTCCAAATTAATGCAAAGTGAAATGCAGAAATTAATTCATATGGAAAACGATCTTTCTAAAAGAGTCATAGGTCAAAAAGAAGGAATAACAGCACTTTCCAATGCTATTAGAAGATCGCGTAGCGGATTGGCTGATGCTGATAAACCAATAGGTTCATTTCTTTTTATGGGACCTACCGGAGTTGGCAAAACAGAAATGGCAAAAGCACTTGCAGAATTCCTTTTTGATACGGAAAAAGCGATTATTCGTATTGATATGAGTGAGTTCATGGAAAAGCATTCTGTATCGAGACTGATCGGTGCCCCTCCAGGTTATGTAGGCTATGACCAGGGCGGCTATCTGACTGAAGCTGTTCGCAGGAAACCTTACAGTATTATCTTGTTTGATGAAATTGAAAAGGCACATCACGATGTTTTTAATGTTCTTTTACAGAT
>JAUXFF010000236.1 GCA_030620155.1 Candidatus Cloacimonadota bacterium
AAGACGGACCTGTCACGGCGTAGTCCGGCAGCTGCCGGACGAAGCCGGATTCTTCTTGCTTTGCTAATGTTCCCTCTCCGTCTGGGAGAAGGACACGCCTTCGATAAAAAAACTACAGCGGTGCAAGCAGCAGGATGAGGTCGATTCCTTTCTCAAAGCAGCCAAGTCATGCGACATGGTAAAAGCTTTGCGTTACTTCCTACTTTTCTTATGTTCCTTCTCCGTCTGGGAGAAGGACAGCAGGATGAGGTCGATTCCTTTCTCAAAGCAGAGCTTTGAGTTACCGTTTCGCCTTACATACTGCCAATGGTAGGATCATTTCTTCCATGGATATTCCACCATGCTGGAAAGTACCATTATACAGTTTCATATACTGATGAAACAGGTTAGGATAAACGAAATAGTAATCCTCTTTGGCAAAAACGTAATTATCAATAATACTGCGTTTAGGTAGACCGTATTCTTCAGGTTCTTTTATCAAGAGTGAATTTTTTGTATTGCAGGAAAGATTATTTCCCTGCTTATATCGTACTGTTGTAGTAGTGGATTTATCACCGATCAATTGATTTGCCCTGTTCACTCTTATTGAGCCGTGGTCAGTGGTAATGATCAAGGTTGCATTTTGTTTCTGGATTTGTTTTAAAGCTTCATAAAATGTGGAATGCAGGAACCAGTGTTTAGTAAAAGCTCTGAGAGCTTCTTCATCGGGAATTGTTTCTTTCAGTATCTGGCTTTTAGAGCGATGATGAGCAAGCAGGTCCAGGAAGTTATAAACCAGAACAATTAGATTTTCATTTGCCCAGGTTTCAATTTTTCTTAAAACATAATTTCCTTCATCAACATTGAAGATCTTCACATATCTACTTTTTTCCAGGTTATACCCCAAATCTTCAATATGAGCTTCCAGTAGTTGATGTTCATTTCTATTCCTGCTATTATCCAGGTCAGAAGATTCTACCCAGTAATTAGGGAAATTTTTTGCAATATCAATTGGTAAAAGACCACTGAATATCGAATTTCTTGAGTAGGGAGTAGCTGTCGGTAATATGGAGTAATACAGTTCCAGATTCACATCGAACATCTCTTTAATAAAAGGTTCAATGGCAAAATATTGATCCAGACGCATACAATCCAGGACAATAAAATAAACGGGACCTTTATTCTCAAGTTGTGGAATTACAGCTTTAGATATAATATCAAAAGACAGAGTCGGTCTTTCATCAGAATTCAACCAGTTTTTATAAACCTGAGGGATATAATTTGAAAATTCAGTATTACAGTTCCGTTTTTCAAGAAAATGCATTTGAGATAAAGCAGGATCATTAAATTCATCTATTATCAAGTCCCAACGACAAATTTCTGTGTATATCTCTTTCCAATTTTTCCAGTCAGGAGATGCAAAAAGAAACTGATTAAGTCTTGCGGAGAATTTTGCATATTCTTCTCCAATTTTGTTTTTCCTTATCTCATCTGCTTCAAAGATTTTCTTTATTGCCATCACAATCTGGTTAGGATTAACCGGTTTAATAAGGTAATCAGCTATCTGACCTGCAATGGCGTTATCCATCAGTCCCTCTTCTTCACTCTTGGTCACCATTATTATAGGTAGGGTAGCATTGATTTTTTTTATTTCACGAAGGGTTGCCAAGCCATCCAGACCGGGCATCATTTCATCCAATAAAACCAGGTCAAATTTTTCATTTAACACTAAAGTTATGGCATCAGAACCATTTGTTACAGTCTTGACATTATAACCGCGTTCAGTTAAAAACATCACGAAAGCCTGTAAAGATTCTATCTCATCATCAACCCATAGAATACTTAATTTTTTCATATCCCGCTCCTTTGATTTTTACTAAAATAAGAAAAATCAAACACAACTCAGCAATAAAACCTCCAGGTTTTCAATCCGTCAAATGCCGGACAAGTCTTCAATCGGGAAATATATATTTTCCGTTCCAGGGAATTTTTTCTCCCTGATATCCTGACAGTAATTTTTTATATACCCTGTAATATTTTCTCCCAGACCAGCATAAGTTTTTACAAATTTAGGTTTCAAATCCGACATCCCCAATATATCGTGATAAACCAGAACCTGTCCGTCAGTGAATCTTCCTGCTCCAATCCCGATTGTAGGGATAGATATCATTTCAGTAATTTCTTTGCCCAACAATTCAGGGATCCCTTCTAAT
>JAUXFF010000175.1 GCA_030620155.1 Candidatus Cloacimonadota bacterium
TATTATTATTAGTTTTTATATTAAAATACATTAATGTTATTTTTTAAAAAAATATCTTTATTTGATTAAATTAAAAAAAATAAAATTTACTTGACTTCATCAATTATTATTAGAATTAATGAAGGAAAATATAAAAGAGAGGTTGAATTTCCCGATATAGATTTTTCACAAGGAGGAGTTTTGATAGATTTAATTTCTTTGAAAGTTAAGTGTCCTGTTTGTCACGCACATTTAATGGATAAAGATAATTTAATTGATAATGAGCCTGGAGTTAAACTTAATATTTACATTAATGACAAAAAAGGAACCATCTGGTTAAGTTCAATTTATGGAAGCTATAACTATCATTCAGACATAGATATTCCGGAAAATGAAGTCGGGGTTTTTGAATGTCCACATTGTAAAAGTCAGATTATGAGTGATAAAAAATGTGAGGAGTGTTCTTCTCCTTTAGTACAGTTAAATTTACTTGATGGAGGTAAAGTACATATTTGCTCAAAGGCTGGATGCAAAAATCATTCTGTTGAATTTCAAGATATCAATACAGCTTTAGGTCATTTATATCAGGATTTTTCATATCATGGTGATAGAACAAAAAATATAAAAATTATAAAAAGACCGGAAAAATTAGAAAAAAAAGAATTACAAAGAAGAGATAAAGAAATTATAATGTCCGGTACGTATTTGCAATCATTTTGTCCTCATTGTAAAAGAAGTCTTATAGAAAATAATATGTTAAAGTTTAGAATCGAAAAAGATAATAAAGAAAAAGGGTATTTATTATTAAGTCCGTACCTGAATATATTTTCTCATAAATCAACAATTAGATTACCTGAGAAGAAGAAAGTAAAGGATATCAGGTGCTGGCATTGTGATACAAGTCTTATTGAAAAGGAAGTAAGATGTCCCCTTTGTAATTCGGAAGTTGCAAAGATTGCAGTAGCTGCCATGTCTAAAATGATTGATTTTTATATCTGTTCGAAAAAGGGATGTACCTGGCATGGATTAAGCGATGAGGATTTGAAATTTATTATGTTTGAAGATAGTGAGGAATGGTAGAATGTTTGAAATTTTACAGAAGCAGGAAATGGCGAAAGGTACTATAGTTAGATTTGATGTTAATGCTCCTAAAATAGCTGCTAAGATTAGACCCGGGCAATTTGTAATAATTCGAGTGAATGAAACGGGTGAAAGAATTCCCTTAACAGTTGCTGATGTAGATCCTTTTAGCGGATCCATTACAATTATTTTTCAAGTTGTTGGAAAAAGCACGGCTTTAATGCGATCTTTGAATACAGGGGATTTCTTCAAAGATGTTGTTGGACCTCTTGGCAAAAAAGCTCCTATTAAGAACTTGGGAACAGTTATGGTCGTAGGAGGAGGAACCGGCATAGCCATCTTACATCATATTACTAAAGCAATGAAGGAAGCTGGAAATTTCGTAATAGGTATAATCGGAGCCAGAGAAAAAGATATGTTGATTTTGGAAGAAGAAATGAAAGCATTATGTGATGAACTTGTGATTACAACAGATGATGGCAGTTATGGTCAGCAGGGATTTGTTACACAACCTCTAAAAAAATATCTTGAGGAAAGACATGATATAAAAGAAGTTTATGCAATCGGTCCCATTGTAATGATGAAAAATGTTTGTGAACTTACCAAAAAATATGATATCAAAACCATGGTCAGTTTGAATCCAATTATGGTTGATGGAACCGGTATGTGCGGTTGTTGCCGTGTAAGTATAGGTAATAAAACCAAATTCGCGTGTGTGGATGGTCCTGATTTTGATGGTCATGAAGTTGATTTTGATGAATTGGAAAAACGAAATTCCATGTACCTGAAAGAAGAAAAAGATGCTCTTCTTTTCTCAATAAAGTAAGGAAAAATTATGTTGGATTATGATGTTAAATATTTACGATATAAGACTTTTTTAAATACATATTGCCCACATTGTAATAATAGTTTTAATGTAAAAAAGAATAATAAGGAACTGCTTGTTTTCAAAGCAATATTTAAAAGTAAAGAAATCGACCTTTTCATGAGTCCTTACCTTGATGTTTTTGAAGTTGAAGCATCCGTTCCGTTCAAAGAAGGTGATAAATTATCGGATTTGATATGTCCTCATTGCAAAACCAGTCTGGTTACGGGAGAACGAAGATGTGAGGAATGTGATACTAAAGTCGCTAAACTGATCATCACTGCTTATTCCAAACTTATGCCGTTTTATATCTGTATGAAACATGGTTGTGAGTGGCACGGACTTACAAAAGCAGAAGAAAGAAGAATAAAATTAAAAATACCGCGTCAGGAAATGCCTGAACAAGACCAGAAACTTAGAACACATAATTTTATGGAAGTTCCTTATGGTTTAACAACAGAACTTGCTCTTCTCGAGGCGGGAAGATGTCTTCAATGTAAAACCCCTAAATGTGTTGAAGGATGCCCTGTTTATATTGATATTCCAGAATTTATCAGACTTATCTGTGATGAAAAATTTGATGAAGCAGCCAAAAAAATTAAAGAAAGAAACATATTACCTGCTGTATGTGGTAGAGTCTGCCCACAGGAAGATCAATGTGAAGAATTATGTATCCTTGGAATAAAAGATAAACCTGTGGCAATTGGTTATCTGGAAAGATTTGTATCTGATTTTGAAAGAAAAATGGATCTTGTAAAAATCCCGGTAATAAAGACTAAAAGAAACAAGAGAATTGCTGTTGTGGGTTCAGGTCCGGGTGGAATTACTGTCGCAGCAGACCTGACCCTGCTTGGTTATTCTGTCACGATTTTTGAAGCATTACATCAGCCGGGCGGTGTGTTGGTTTATGGGATTCCTGAATTCAGATTACCAAAATCTATTGTAAGTTTTGAAATTGATTATCTTAAGAGATTAGGTTGTAAAATAGAATTGAACCAGGTGATTGGTAATATCCATACTATTGATGAATTATTAGAAAATTTCGATGCTGTTTATATTGGAGTTGGAGCCGGTTTACCTTTATTTATGAAAATTGAAGGTGAAAATTTATGTAATGTTTTTTCAGCAAATGAATACCTGACCAGGATCAATTTGATGAAAGCTTATAAATTCCCTGAATATGATACTCCTCCACCCAAAGGAGATAAAGTTGTAGTAATTGGCGGTGGAAATGTTGCTATGGATTGTGCAAGAAATGCGTTACGAACAGGAGCAAAAGAAGTTACAATAGTGTATCGTCGTTCTCGTATTGAAATGCCAGCAAGAAATGAAGAAATTCATCATGCTGAAGAAGAAGGTATAAAATTTAAGCTGCTCACAAATCCGGTTAAATATATTGGGAACGATCAGAATTGGGTTAAAGGAATGGAATGTATTCAAATGAAATTAGGAGAACCTGATGATTCTGGTAGAAGACGACCTGTAGAAATTAAGGGCTCAAACTTCTTTATTGAATGTGATATTGCAATTGTAGCTATTGGTAATGGACCTAATCCCATAATCTTCGCAACAACCCCGGATCTAAAATTAAATAAATGGGGTTATATTGATGTAAATCCAGAGACTATGGAAACTTCAAAAGAATTTGTTTATGCTGGTGGTGACATCGTTACCGGGTCAGCAACAGTTATCCAGGCAATGGGTGCAGGAAGAATTGCAGCTAATGCAATTCATAAAAAACTTTCAGGGAAAAAATAGAAAAGACCTATTCGTATAACTCTATAAGATCCTTTTAAGGAATAAGAATACCATATTTTTTTATCTACCTTTGATAATGAGTTCTGCAAAATAGAAGTATAAACCGCTCCCAGTTAAATAAATAAAGATTTAACGGGACAAGTGAAGCGGTTATTGTATGGTTTGTGTGATTTTTTAACCCACAGTTGATCCGGCAGCTGCCGGAAATGCAATAATACAAATTGAATTAACCCACAACTCTTGCCCTGATGTATATTAGGGTTAGTTGTGGGAAACAAAACCAGAACCAAAAGAAAATTTCAACCATTTCAATGGTTTCTGAAATTTTCCTTAATTTTGCAGAATTCACTACCTTTGATATGCAAAGGATATGCCAAAACAATCAATAAATATTCCATTTAGTCTATAAAGCTCTAAAGATTTAATTTAAAAGAAGTTAGGGGATAAGAAATATCTGGATGAATTATATTTCCAATCGGATAATAGTTTTATGATTAGGAAAAAATAAACCTATGGGAGAAATTTCCTGTTCTCAAATGTTTTACTTAATAATGCATTTAAAAAAATCTTTACTTAACTTATCCAATTTTAAAAAATGCACTCCTTAGTTTGGAGGAAAAGGATATGAATCAATATATATCGAAGTCTGCAAAGATAGGTGATAATACAATAATTGGTTTTAATTGTGTAATATTGGATAATGTGGAAATCGGAGAAAGCTGCTTGATTGGACACAATGTCATAATTCATGAGGGAACTCATATTGGTGATAATGTTCGTATTGACGATAA
>JAUXFF010000125.1 GCA_030620155.1 Candidatus Cloacimonadota bacterium
ACATCAGACATCACTTCAACTTGCGCCGGCAGTCTTGTTCATTGCAGTTTACCCTATGCTAAAAGATAACTTCAAAACATCAAAATTCTGGACAAGGTTTGTCATATATTTCATCAGTATAATTATAATCTACGGCATTTTTAATCAAATAGGTAAGGGCATTCAAGTACCGGGACTTGCAAAATATATGATCACTATCGGTCTTATTACACTTTTATACTATCACTTAAAAGATAAAGTGTCTAAAAGAGCATGGTTAATAGCACTTTTTTTGATACTTATAGGTCTGAGCACACATTTTTTCCTGTTTATTCGTTCAGCTCACCGACCTTTTATTAATGAAGGTTATCCCCATAACTTAAAGTTGTTTACTGATTATATTTTAAGAATACAATACGGAACCACCAGTATGTTTGTAAGAAGAGCAACATTTCTTTATCAAATAAAAGAACAATTTTTAACGTATTTCAGCTGGCAGTTTTTTAATATTGAAACTCTAACCAGTTGGTTACACATCCCCGGAAATGTTATCCGTTTTGTATCATCACTTATTGTTACTTTTTTAGGATTTGGTGGTGCTTACTATCATTATAAAAAGAACAAGCATTCTTTTGCTTACTTTTTTGCCTTTTTCTTCATGGCTTCGCTGGCTATGGTCTTTGTTATGAACCTTTCTGATACTGAAGTTCGGGATAGAGATTATTTCTTTGTTACTGCTTACAATTTCTGGACAGTTTGGATGGCTATCGGTTCCCTTGCATTAATCAATATATTCAGAAAGAAAAGCAGGATACTTACCTACTTAATTGCATTGATTGTGATCGGGCTTCCCATATTTAACTTTGCTTCTCAATATTATATTCATGATAGGTCAAAAGAATATATAGCTCTGGGTTATGGTCAAAATATTCTTAATAGTGTGGAAAAGAACGCTATCGTATTTACAAATGGCGACAATGATACTTTCCCTGTATGGTATGCGCAGGCAGTTTATGATCCTGCTGCCAAGGAATATATTCCACCTTCTGAAGAGTCTCAACCTACTGATGTGGAAAATATTATCTATCCGGTTGATGTTTTACCCACCGAAATAACAGAAAAGAATATTGCCAGAGCTATGAAATTTAAAAATGAACAATGCTATGGTATAAGAAAAGATGTAAGTATTGCTAATCTTAGTTTACTAAACACTCCATGGTATATCAAACAGCTTAGAGATCATGAAGGTATTGAATTCAATATCCCTGATAAACATATTGAACTTTGCCAGGAAAATCCTTCTTCTATACTATATCCACGCCAAATCCAGAAAGATTCCAGGTTACTTATTAAAGGTGTTACACCTGAAGATTCCTTTATCATTACATTTAAAAAAGGAACTGTATTATATGTAAAAGATCTTGCTGTTTTACAAATTATAAAAGATAATTACGGCAAACGTCCAATTTATTTTGCAGTAACAGTACCGGATGTAGTTGGTTTCGATAATCATCTTAGAAATGAAGGTATGGTTGATAGACTTGTTCCTACTGAAGGAAAAAACCAGTACGACTTAGATAGATTAACTACAAATATTGATTCGGTTTATTCCTACGAAGGAATTTTTGACGAAACAATATATAAAGATCATAATATGAAACGGCTTTTAAATAACTATGGAGCTGCTTTTATGAGAGCTTCTCAGTTTTTTCATTCACAAAATGACCTGGGAAATGCAGTTAAATATATAGAAAAAGGATTAGAATTTATCCAGGACAAAAAGCGGTTCAATAAAACACTATCGCGTCTTTATATTGAAGCTTCTTTTTATTTTATTCAAAAAGATTCTATTAATGAAGGATTTAAAAATTTAGAGAAAGCAATTTATTATAATAGAAAGGATAGTAGTATTCTGCAGGCAATATATCAAGTTGCTGTAATGGCAGATTCACATGAAAAAGGGATAGAACTCTTAAAAAAAATTAAGCCTTATCAAGATTCTGTTTCAGTCCAGACATATATTGGATTACTTTCTGATAAAGAATAATTTTTTTCGAAAATGTACCTGATGTTTATAAAAAAAAAGTTCATCAGAAATATATTTTAAAGAAATAATGAAAACCGTTATATTCATCAAAGGTGCTCAAGAACATAATCTTAAAAATATAGATGTAAAAATTCCCAGAAATAAATTAATTGTTTTAACCGGAGTATCAGGTTCCGGAAAATCTTCGTTAGCCTTTGATACCCTCTATGCTGAAGGACAGCGAAGGTATGTAGAATCACTCTCTGCTTATGCCCGTCAATTCTTAGGGCAGATGGAAAAACCTAAAATTGATTATATCGAAGGATTATCTCCTGCCATATCCATAGAACAAAAAGCTGCTACGAAAAATCCCAGATCTACTGTAGGTACAGTTACCGAAATATACGATTATTTGAGAATTCTTTTTGCTCGTATTGGAAAACAATACTGCTACAAATGCGGTTCCCCGGTTAGTTCTCAAACAGTTGATCAACTGGTTGACCATATTTTAAGAAACCCGGAAGAAACCAGGATTCAGATTTTAGCCCCAATTGTTCAAAATAGAAAAGGTGAACATAAAGAAGAACTTGAAGAAGCACGCAAAGAAGGTTTTGTAAGAGTTAAAATCAATGGTATTTTGCATGATTTGTCAGAAGATATAATATTAGACAAAAAAAGTAAACATACAATAGATATTGTTGTAGATAGATTGGTTCTTAAACAAGGAATCCGAAGCCGTCTTATTGATTCGGTTGAAACAGGTCTCAGGCTGACAAACGGTTATATAAAAATCGATTTTGTAGAGAAAAACAGAGTGGAAAATCTCTCAGAAGCTAACTCGTGTCCCAAATGTGGAATTGGATTCCCGGACTTAACTCCCCAACATTTTTCCTTTAACAGTCCTATTGGTATGTGTACTGCCTGTAATGGATTAGGTACAAAAATGGAATTTGACCCTGATCTATTAATCCCTGATAAATCCCTTTCAATTATGGATGGAGCAATACGGCATTGGGGAGTATTAAATAAGAAAAAAACAAGCTGGCAGTTGAAAATTCTACAATCTTTAGCCAGAGAATATTCATTTTTTCTTGAAACACCATGGAAAAAACTCCCTGAATATGTAAGAGATATTATTCTTTATGGTTCGAAAGAAAAAAAAATAAAACTTTCCTGGCAGTCAGTAAACAGTTCCGGTCAATTTTATTCAAGATACGAAGGTCTAATTCCAACTTTAAGACGAAGAATGAATGAGACTTCATCCGAATATATGAGAAGATATTATCTTCAATATATAGGAAATAAAGCCTGTCCAGAATGTGAAGGTAAAAAACTCAGAAAAGAAAGCCTTGCAGTAAAAATCGGTGGGAAAAATATTCACGATATTTCTTCTTTATCCATATTGGAAGCTTTGAATTTCTTTGGGAATTTAAAACTTAAAGGAAATGAGAAAATTATTGCAGAAGAAGTTTTAAAAGAGATTTCAAATCGTTTGTCATTTCTGATAAATGTAGGTTTACACTATTTAACTCTTGATAGGAAAGCTCCCTCGTTGTCTGGAGGTGAATCTCAGAGAATAAGGTTAGCAAGCCAGATTGGAAGCAGCCTGGTAGGCGTTATGTATATTCTTGACGAACCCAGTATCGGTCTTCACCAACGTGATAATCGAAGATTGATAAATATGCTTTTGCATTTAAGAGACCTGGGTAATACTGTAATTGTAGTTGAACATGACGAAGAAATGATACGCAGTTCAGATATGATTCTGGATTTCGGACCTAAAGCAGGAATATACGGTGGGGAAATTATTTTTCAGGGAAAGATAGAAGATATTGTAAAGTCAAAAAAATCTCTTACCGGTAAATATTTAGCAAGGAAATTGACTATTGATTATCCTTCAAAACGTTTGGAACCGGATCTGAGATCTCTTGAGATTAAAGGAGCTTCACAAAATAATTTAAAGCGGATCAATATAAAAATCCCGGTTGGTCTGTTTACATGCGTTACAGGAGTTTCCGGCTCCGGTAAAAGTTCTTTGATAAACCAAATACTTTATCCTGCAATGGCAAATAAACTTTATAGAGCAAGCCATAATGAAGGAAAGTATAAAAAAATCTCCGGATTTGAATTATTTGATAAGGTAATTAATATAGACCAGCAACCTATAGGTAGAACTCCTCGTTCCAATCCTGCTACATACATAAAACTTTTTGATCCCATAAGAGACCTATATTCCAAACTTCCTGCTTCAAAATTGCGGGGTTACAAACCGGGAAGATTCTCCTTCAATGTAAAAGGTGGAAGATGTGAAGCATGCCAGGGTGCGGGTTTAAAACAAATCGAAATGCATTTCCTTCCTGATATTTTTGTGACCTGTGAAGTATGTAAGGGTAAGAGATATAATAAAGAAACACTGGCTGTTAAATATAAAGGATATAATATTTCAGAAGTTCTAAATATGGATGTCCAGGAAGCTACGGAATTGTTCGAAAAAATTCCTAAAATTTCTAAAAAATTACAAACATTGTCAGATGTAGGAATGGAATATATAAAATTAGGACAACCTTCCACAACATTATCAGGTGGAGAAGCTCAAAGAATAAAGTTATCAAGAGAATTGAGTAAAACAAGTACAGGACAAACACTTTATATACTTGACGAACCTACAACAGGGCTTCATTTCGATGACATCAAAAAACTTCTGAAAGTTCTGCAACGTTTTGTTTCCATGGGAAATACAGTGATAGTGATCGAACATAATCTTGATGTTATCAAATGTGCAGATTATATCATTGACCTGGGTCCTGAGGGTGGAGATGAAGGTGGAAGTGTAGTTGCCACTGGCACACCTGAGAAAGTAGCAAAAAATGAAAAATCCTATACAGGAAAATTTTTGAGAAAAGTATTAGTAAATTAAAATGATTCAAAATGAAACTTAATTCACAGTTTATTTTTTTGTTTTCAAACTTATAACCTGTTGGATAACAGGTCCTGTTTGATAACAAATAACAATTCGTACTGAGGAGTAAAAATGGATTTAAAGGATTATATTCTAACGTTATGGGACAAAGATTCTTTCACAGAATCAGATAAAAAAATTTTTAATGAATTCAAACAAGCTTTGAATACTGGTCAGGTACGAGCTGCTGAAAAGGTTCATGAAGAATGGAAAGTAAACGAATGGGTAAAAAAAGGTATTTTAATTGGCTTCAAAATGGGAAAGATAGTAAAGATGCCTGTCAGTAATAATTCATACTTTCTCGATAAAGAAACATATCCAACCAGGAGTTTCGACGTATCAGACAGTATTCGGATTGTTCCCGGAGGTTCATCTATTAGAGATGGAGCTTATATTGGAAAGAATGTAGTAATGATGCCCCCAATGTATGTGAATGTAGGAGCATATATTGATGATGGTTCTATGATAGATTCCCATGCGCTGGTCGGTTCTTGTGCTCAGGTAGGAAAAAATGTTCATTTGAGCGCTGCTTCACAACTTGGTGGTGTAATTGAACCTATTGGTGCCAGACCTGTTATAATTGAAGATGATGTGTTTATCGGTGGTAATTGCGGATTATACGAAGGTGTTATTGTAAAATCTCAGGCAATTATAGCAGCAGGAGTGATTATTACTACTGGGACTCCGGTTTATGATGCTGTGAACAGTCGTTTTCTGGATAAAGAGCCCGGGAAACCTGTAATCATTCCCCAAAGAGCAGTTGTGGTTCCAGGTTCAAGACCATTGAAATCTAATAAAGAATTTTCTCTTTATTGTCCTATCATAGTAAAATATCGCGATACCAAAAGTGATTACTCAGTAACTCTTGAAAATCTGGTTAGATAAAAAATGAATACTTTCTCCGCTGATAGATTAAATTTTTTAAAAAAATCAGTAATTCGTGAAATATTTGATAATGCACCTGAAGAGGCTATTAATCTTGGTTTAGGAGAAATTCAGTTTTCTACTCCTTCCAACATTGTTGAATACGCAAAACAGGTTTTGCAGGACAGGAAGATTCATTATACACCTAATGCAGGTCTTAAAGAACTCAGGGAGAAAGTATCAGCATACTATCTAAATAAAGTTCCCTATGAAAACATTTGTATAACCGTTGGTGCTGAAGAAGCTATTTTTGCAACGATCTTAGCATATGTGAATCCAGGAGATGAGGTTCTCCTGGCAAATCCCTGCTATCTGGCTTATGAAACAATTATAAAAATTGCCGGTGGAAAACCTGTTTATTTTAATCTGGATCCCTGTGATGATTTTTCCTTGGATAAAATATCCTTTATGAAAAAAATATCATCTAAAACAAAATTGCTGATTTTAAATAATCCTTCAAATCCTCTGGGAATATGTTTCTATACAGAAGAAATAAATTATTTAATAAAAACCTGCAAACAGAATGATATTTTAATAATCGTTGATGAAATATATAGAGAATTATATTTAGAAAAAAGACCTGACAGTTTTGTTGAAATGGAAGAAAATGCTCTGATAATTTCCGGGCTTTCCAAATCACATTGTATGACAGGCTGGAGACTGGGCTGGGTTGTATCGAGGAATCGTGAATTAATCGATCCAATTATTTCTTTACATCAGTATATCTGTACATGTGCTCCTTATATATCTCAGAAAGTTGCTGTTTATGCACTTTCCCATGAAGGAATGAATTCACAAGATAAAATAAGATTAATACTCAAAGACAATTGTGATTATCTCAAAAAAGAAATAATTAAACACTCTCATTTCATAAAATTCCTGGAAAATTCTTCATCTCCTTACTTGTTTGTACAATATGATATGGATGATGCAAAGCTAACAAGAATCTTATCTGAAAATGGCGTTTTAGTTATACCTGGAAGTGCTTTTGGTTCGAAAGGAAAAAAATGGATAAGAATTAATTATGGTTTAGATAAAGAAATTCTAAAGGAAGGAATAAAAAGAATCTCAGAAGCATTAAGAAAATAATGGTGCTGAAGAGGGGACTCGAACCCCTACAGGCATATTGCCCACTAGACCCTGAACCTAGCGTGTCTACCAATTTCACCACTTCAGCACTGGATGAGAAATTTGATTTAACTCTTATTGAGTCAAGGAAAAATTATTTTGCAGGGGAATCATATCAAACGAAGTAAATATGTTATTTAAATTGGATAAATCGGGAAAGGAATGGAGAGAAAAAACATAAAATTACACATCCTGTTGTAGTTGGTTCAATCGTCTCGATTGAACCTTATCTGGTCTTATCCTACTCGTTCCCAAAGCCCTCTTTGGGAACGTTAAGTAGTTGTTCATTGCAATCAAATATTGTCCTCTTTTTCCCGCCATGGACTTGTCCGCCGGCTTTCTGGCGGAGTGGCGGACCACACTTCTGGATTTCACCCTAATGAAATAAAGAAAGATTTCATGGGGCAGGCAGGTTAAAAAGTCAG
>JAUXFF010000183.1 GCA_030620155.1 Candidatus Cloacimonadota bacterium
ATCCCGGATTTATCGTCCATTCTCTATTTCCATCTGCATCTCTTTTAATTAAGGCTCCTTGTCCTGCTAACCAGGGAATTACAGCAGTGATGAAACCTCCATCTGCTGTTTGAACTAATGCAGAGCCTTGATTCATAGTGATAAAACTGACAGTATCTTTTTTTACCCATTCTATAATTCCGTCACTATCAGTCTTCATTGTAAAACCATAATATTCTAAATAATTACCAGGATCCCATGGATCTTCGATATAACAACTACCATTGAAAGCATAACCTCCATCAGAGCAATTGACAACATCTTCACCCTTATATCCATCCATGCTAAAAGGATCATAAGTATATTCCCAAGTTTCTTGCGCAATTAATATTGAACCCCAGAGGAATAAAAAACAAAATATGATTCCACGGGGTAAATATCGAATATGGAATATTGAGAAAAATAGAATTATTAATTTGTATCTAATAATTTTCATTTTATTTTACTCCTTAAAGTATTTATCTTATTCTCCTGTAAAAGAAAATCAGATAAAGACTTTGTAAATAAAAAATTACAAAGTGAAAACAAAAAATAAAATAATACTTAAACGCTAAAATGCATTTTATGCTCCCATAAAGGCTAATTGAATTAGTATAATTAACAAAATAAGTTATTAAATAATTGTCAAATGATTTTATATGCTTCGGTGAAACATGTTTAACGGTACACAGCAGGAGCAATGTAACGAAGTGGTATAAGATGTTGTATAGCTATAATTCCCACGTAAATACTTGTTTTTTATATGGAAGATATATTGTTGCAGAATAAATAAACATTAAAGCTAAATTCAAGTTTAATTTTAAAAAAAAGATAAAATCTTGACTTAAAAAAATCGTTAATATTTTAAGGAATCATTATGAAATTAAAATTCGAATGCAATAAAGGAATTCAAATTGTCCATATTTCCGGGAAATTGGATTCTTTCAATTCACAGGAAATTGCTGATAAATTAAACTCTCAAATAGATAAAGGTTTTTTCAATTTAATCCTGGATCTTAGTAAAGTCGATTATCTTTCCAGTATGGGGATCAGGGTATTACTCACATTGAAAAAACGGGTTTATAGATTAAATGGTGATGTTAAACTATCCTGTGTGCAGCCTTACCCTTTGAATATCCTGAAAATCTCCGGGTTCCTTGATATATTTTCCATTTATGATACTATAAATGATGCGGAAAAAAGTTTTGCAACAACAGAACAAATTGAGATGGAAGACCCGAAAAATATTGAAACCTGCAATACACGGATCGGTGTATTTAAATTTTTAAAAAGAAATAATAATCCTTCTAAGATAAAAATAACAGGGAGCAACATAGACTTTCTGTATGCAAGATGTTCGGAAGAAAGCATCGTATCGGAAAATCTTTCAAACATGAAATATTCACTTGGTATAGGAGGACTGGGTGAAAAGATTGAAGATTATTTCAACTGTATAGGGGAGTTAATGACAATTGCGGGAACTGTAGTCTGGGTACCTACTGACGGTCATAATATCCCTGATTTTCTGATCCCGATGAATGAAAATGAAGAGATAAAAATTCATACGGTTTTCAATATAGCATTAGATAATACATTTGATGAGATTGTGAGATTTGAAGCAGATAATCAAAAGGATGGAGTTACCATTGATGCTATTTATGATGAATTGTTTTCTATTTCCAGAAAAAGGATACCTGATTTTAAAGGTTTATTAGGATTAGTAATGCGAGCAGATGTGGGTGCAATTTTTGGGGCAGGGATAAAAAGAGCTCCAATACAAAATAATACACCTGAGAATAAACAAATGATCACACATCGTGAAAATATAAAAGAATGGCTCAATTTCCAGGTTGAACTTGAACACAAAAATACAACAGCCTTAATAGTGGGAGTAGGGTTGGATTATCCCTCAAAGTTCGATCCATCACAAATTCAAGCGATTTTCAATACTGACCTTGCAACTAAAGGGTCGAAATTATTTCATAATCATGCAGCTATTTTCAAATTCCTGCCGGAAATAAAAACAAGTTATCAATTAGAAAATGAAATTAATAATGTATTTAAAAATGGTGATTTTATCAGTATGCAGCATCTTCTGGATCGTTCAACCTTTAAAAAAGGAATTATTGGCTTGAATTATGTGCAGGAGATTATTTAATGACCATTTGTAGAGAATTTTGAGATAATATTTACATGAGTACAACGAGGTTTATATGATTCTTTGGATTGGTGCAATTTCTCAGGGATTAGGTTATGCTTTTCTAGCTTTAGGGGTATACCTGAGCTTCAGAGTATTAAACTTTCCTGATTTAACTGTAGATGGCAGCCTGGTTACGGGTGCTGCTGTTACCGGGATCCTTTTAATTAAGGGTGTTCATCCGGCTTTTTGTATTTTAGCTGCCATTCTTGCCGGAGGTATAGCAGGTTCCATAACCGGTCTGATCCATACAAAATTCAAGATAAATCCTTTACTTGCCAGTATACTCACCATGACTGCTCTCTATTCGATCAACCTTCATATAATGGGACGTTCTAACCTGCCTTTGCTCAGGGAAAAAACTATTTTCTCAATCTTGCTGGATCTGAATCTTCCAGTCTCTAAAGATATTCTGACATTGATTTCATTCCTGATACTGGTTCTTGTAGTCAGGTTTGTTATTGTCTGGTTTCTTCATACAGACCTTGGACTTGCCTTTAGAGCTACCGGTGATAATCCGGAGATGATCACTGCTCAGGGTGTAAATATTAACTCAACAAAAATTTTAGGTCTTATGATAGCAAATGGATTGGTTGCACTTTCAGGTTCATTAATAGCTCAATATCAGGGTTTTGCCGATGTAGGAATGGGAATCGGGATGCTGGTTGCAGGAATAGCTTCTTTAGTAATTGGCGAAACTTTTTCAGCTAAGAAAAATATTGGTTTTATTATTTCCGGCGTTATTATGGGTTCCATCCTCTTCCGGTTACTTATTGCCCTGGCTCTGAAAGCCGGTCTGAATCCCTTAGACCTTAAACTGATAACTGCTGCTTTTGTTTTAATGGCTCTTGCTTTACCACAGATAAGGAAGTTTATTAAACTACGAATGAATCCTAATAGACGCAAGAAATTGCACACATTAGCTGTAAGTAATAAAAAAAATGATTAATTTAGATAGAATTACGAAAGTATTCGAACACAGCGGTGTTGATAAAGTTATTGCTTTAAATTCGGTCAGTATTGAAATTAAAGAAAGTGAGTTTGTAACCATTATTGGTACGAATGGCTCAGGTAAATCTACATTATTGAATGCAATTGCAGGTAAATTTATCTGTGATTCAGGGAATGTTATACTTAATTCTAAAAATGTAACCATAGACCCTGAATATAAAAGAGCAAATTTTATAGGACGTGTTTTCCAGAATCCTTTTACCGGAACTTCTCCGAACCTGTCCATATTCGAGAACTTAAGAATTGCTGAACTCAGAGGAAAACCACGTGGTCTTAAACAGGGATTAACAAGTTCGAATCGTAAACACTATAAAAAAATACTTAAGAAACTTGAGATAGGACTGGAAGACAGGTTAGATGCAACTGTAGGTTTACTGTCAGGTGGGCAGCGACAAGCATTGACACTGCTTATGGCAACTATCAGAGAACCCAAGATACTTCTCCTTGATGAACATACTGCAGCTCTTGATCCAAAAACTGCAGAGCAGATTATAAAATTGACGAAAAAGATCGTTGAAGAAAGCCATTTAACCACGGTTATGGTCACTCACTCAATGTCCCAGGCTTTAAATCTAGGGAACCGTACTATAATGATGCATAAGGGAGAGATAATCGGAGATCTCTCAGGTGAAAAACGGGAAAGGACAAAAGTTAAAGACCTTTTTAATAAATTTTCTGAACTCCGCAAAGAAGAACTTCTCGATGATGAACTCATCAGTATGCTTCAGGAGGGGTATTATTAATTATTTTTTAGGTTATGCCC
>JAUXFF010000073.1 GCA_030620155.1 Candidatus Cloacimonadota bacterium
GCATCTGCGTTCTGTATGAATAATGAAATACTACTTGATCAACTTGGGATAATTTCCCCTGATACAAAAGAATTCTTAGAGATAAATTATAATCATAACGAAATAGTAAAATCTACAGTAGAAATAGCAAAGGACATTAAATTCAGAATAAAAATTGAAAATGACACAGAAAATAAAATCAGCATTCTTTTAGAAGAGATGTTAACAGACTTAGGTTTCGTAATGTCTGAGGATGCTGTTCTGAACGTTGTGGGAAGTGTTTCTTTTGAGGAGACAGATTTAGATAGAGACGACGGTTTTGTTTTTGTTAGGTATGATTCCAAATTAAAGATTAAAGACAACGACGAAGCAGTTTTGGCTGCTTTAACAGAGAAAGGTAAAGAAGGACATACTACATATCTGGAAGCAAAAGAGCGAGCTATTAGAAAAATCGGGCAAAAAATCCAGAAATCTCTAAAAAAGAAATTAATATCTTATTTTAATAACCTGATTGCTCAAAATAAATAAATTCATTTTTAATTCTATTATAAAGTAACCGAATATAATTATCCAAAAAATGAAAGAGGAATATTTATGAAATCTTATCGAAAAGAATTATGGTTCGATACTGCAGTTAGAAGACAACTGAGCAATATTACACCAGACATCAATAGATGTTTGGCTGAGAGTGGTATTAAAGAGGGTTTTTGTCTTGTAAATGCTATGCATATCACTGCCAGTGTTTTTATTAATGATGATGAATCGGGTTTACACAACGATTTTGAACGCTGGTTGGAAAAACTTGCTCCTGAAAAACCTTATTCCCAATATCAACATAATGGATTTGAAGACAATGCTGATGCACATTTAAAAAGAACTGTAATGGGTCGTGAAGTTGTTGTGGCTATCACTAATGAGAAGCTTGATTTTGGTCCCTGGGAACAGATATTTTATGGAGAGTTTGACGGAAAGCGCAGGAAACGGGTTTTAGTTAAGATTATTGGTGAGTAAATATAATGTGATTTTTTCTGTCTTAACCTATTTTAAGAACCTTAGCACCTTTGATTTGCCTGTTTTTGAGTTCCAATAATGCTTTATTTGCTTCTTCTAATCGAAATTCCTGGTATTCAGGTTTAATACCGATTTGTGCAGCTAAATCCAGGAATTCGGAGACATCGCTTCTTTCTACATTGGCGACACTTTTTATTTCTTTCTCCAACCAGAGATGAGAGGGATATTTTAATTTTAAAAGATAATCTTTGTCATGGTCTTCTTTGCGGATCGCATTAATTACAAGTCTTCCACCGCTTTTTAAGTTTTTTAAAGCTTCAACAACAGGTTTCCATACCGGTGTAGTATCTATAATACAATTTAATTTTTCAGGAGGTTTATCTTCTGTGTCACCTGCCCAAAAGGCTCCAAGTTCGAGAGCGAATTCTCTTTCTTTTTCGCTACGGGCAAAAACGTAAATTTTTGAATCCGGGTATTTGTATTGAGCCATTTTCAAAACAAGGTGAGCTGAAGCACCGAAACCTGTTAATCCCAGATTTTGACCATTTATTAGCCCCGTCAATTTTAGAGAACGGTATCCTATAGCACCTGCACATAACAAAGGAGCAGCTTCCATATCTGAAAAAGTATCGGGGATTTTAAAAGCAAAATCTTCAGGAATAGTCATATATTCTGCATAACCACCATTTGCGTCCCTGCCTGTTGCTTTGAAAGATTCACAAAGATTCTCCTTTCCGGAAAGACAATAATCGCAAGTCCCGCAAGAAGAATAAATCCAGGCAATACCGATTCGATCCCCAATTGTAAATCTGGAAGCATCTTTACCTGTTTTTTCTACTCTTCCAACCACCTGATGACCTAAAACCATAGGGAATCGGGAAGGAGGAGTTCTACCCTCGATCTCATCAAGTTCAGTATGGCAAACTCCACAGGTCGAAACCTTGACCAGGATTTCTCCTTCGTTTGGAAAAGGCTTTGGAATATCCTGTAATTCAAGAGGTTCTTTATTAATTCCAAGATCACATAAGTTTTTTAAAACCATTGCTTTCATTTGATCTCCTTTAAAGTCTTAAAACTTAAAAATAAATCATCGGTTTTCAATATAAGTTCAGGATCTATTCTTTTTTTATTCCATCCCACTCCCCAATGTAAATGAGCACCTGTTGATCTACCGGAGCTTCCAACTTCACCAATAATTTTTCTTTTTGATACTTTTTGTCCAACTTTTACATTTATTTTACTCATATGAAGATAAACCGAACTTAAACCGAGTCCATGATCCAAAAGAACAAATTTTCCATTGTAAAAAAAATCTCCTGTTAAAACTACAATTCCTGATGCCATAGATTTTATGGATGTACCGGTTGGAACTGCTATATCAAGACCATTATGAGGATTCATACTTATCCCATTTATTATTCTCTGACAGCCAAAAGGACTTGATTCTCTACCGCCGGTTATTGGTCGAATGAATGTTTTAAAATATTTATCTTCATTTTCACAGATTGCATTTTTAGCCGCTCTAATAGAATTAGCTTCATTATCTATTTTTTGAATAAGATTTTTTTCTTTTGGTTTTTCAACGTATTCAGACGCCATTTTGTTTATTTTTTGAGTTTTATATTCCCTTTTTGAGATATAAAAAAGGATGTTATAGATTTCTCCATTCTTCAAAGTAATTGTTAAAATTTGTCTTAGCTTTTCATCCCGATCAAATCCGATTATGAACTTATGTTTATGAATTGGTATATTTTCATAGTTCAGGAACACTTTTTCAATATTTTTATTAACAGTGCCAAGTAGAATTCCACCTTGAGTAGCAGTTCCTGATAGAGTTACCAATTCAGTAGACCAGAGGAAGGAATAAACTAATAAGATTATAATAAAAAAATATTTTTTCATATTGGAAAACTTTATTAGTATCTGATTTTAGATTATTAAGGACTTTATGAACTTACGAATTCGAAATGAGCAGTTTTAATCCAACCTCCCAAGCCATTTGGCAGTTTTATTAAACTCCAATTGTCTTCATTTTTTTCAACTTTGAATATCATTCCTTCATGGATAGTGAAAACCCTGGTAAATTCTTCATCAGGTCCACTGTAACCTATTGCTGTGGAAGAAATAAGCACAGCCTCATTATTTTTATAGGAATCTGTCCATTTAAGGAAACTTATGAGAAAAAAAATGATAAAGATAAAAGATAAAACTGAAATTATAAACAAGGGAACTGTCTTTTCACGATTCCTGTATTTTAATATAGTTAAATTAATAAAAATAATTATCAAACAGAAAAGAAATAAGGTTAAAACTGCTGAGACATTTAATGAAAAAGTATTTATTATTCTATCCCAGGCTACTGCAATTATGTCGGATTCCTTTTCAGATTGTTTGTCTTTTGTAAAAGTAAGTACATATTTTAAATTTCGGAATGAAGGTTTGTGATTGGAATTAATTCTTAAAGCTTTTTTAAAATAGAGAATGGATTTACCTATCTCGTTGATACGAAAATAACAATTACCGATATTATAATACAGGTCTGGTGTACTAATACCTTCATTCTCGATTATTAGAAAGTATTCCAGAGCTTCTGAGTATTCCTTTTCTTCAAAAGCTTCGATTCCTCTTGAGAATACTTCTTCAACCTGGGAGATTGATACTAATATATTTCCATATATAAAAATCAATAAGAGTATAATTATTTGTTTCTTCATTTTTCCTTCAAAATTTTACCTTTGAAATTTCTGAAACTGTTTCCTTTAATAAAACATAATCTTTCTTAATATTATCTTCTGAAAATCCGCCAGGCATAAATCTTGCCTGGTTGCATTTATCAAATATATCCTGAATTTTTTCATATAAATCCTCTGAGAGATTTTTATGCTTAATTTCCGATAGAATTATTTCAGCGGAACTTCCTCGATTTATACGAAGCTTATCTGCAAGATAACTGCTGAGACCTGTCTGAATAGCATAATAAAAATCAACATTATTTGTTCTGGAATATTCAGTTGCTTTCTTCATATATTTCTTCAGGATCTTAAGAGCCTTTTTCTGACGAAGATAATCTATATTTCCCGAGAGTTTTTCCTGCTCTTTCATATAAATCAGTGAAATCGGGATACTTAATAAAACTAAAAACCAGATTAACCAGTAAAAGAAATTATTAAAATATATTATATGAGTTAAAAGAGTAGTATCCTTGATAATAAAACCAATATCACTTCCTTCTCTTTGAACCAGTGTCTGTGCAGAGGAACTGGGAATATAAGATAGATCACTTTCAGCAACATTTATGGTAAATGAACGAGTTTTCTTGGTAATATATTTTTTCTGATTTGTATCAAAAAAAGAGAATGAAATAGAAGGAATTGTAAAACTACCTTTTTCCTGGGCAATCACAAGATATTTTATTGTTTTTGTCCCGGATATTTTATTATCATTGATTTTGATAGAAACTTCAGGGTCTATGAATCTCAGGTGTTGTAATTCAGGAAGAACCGGCATGTCAAAGTGTTTAATATTTCCTGTTCCTCTTATTTCTAGGGTGTATGTAAATGAATCACCCACTTTGATTTCAGTATCACTGATTTTACTTGAGAAATTGAAATTTCCAACAGCACCGGAGAAATTCTGAGGTCGATTTTCAATGGGCAGCTCTTTTACTTTCACACCTACCGATTTACTTTTTATAGTATATCGTTTTACAGAACCGAAATCAAAAAAACTTGCTGGTTTGGTTCTAATATCCACAAGTAATTCTAATGATGGAACTATCAGATTTCCTGTATCAGATGGGAATAGGGCTACGGACCGCATTAACATCGTATTGAAGAGCATACCATTATAATTGGTTCTTGTAAATTTTATTTTACTGGGAGTAAAAATATTTTCTTTCCAGAATTTGTTAAAATTCGGTTCACCTGCAAATGATAAATTTGAAATATCATATTTTGTATAAAGTCTGTAATTCACTGTTATAGGTTCATCTTTGTAAACATTTCTATTATCTACTTCTGCTATGAGAAAAAGGTTGTCCGTTAATTTATCAGACTGTTTTTTCTCATTTCGATTAAATTTATTAGAAGTCGGAGGAGCAGGTTCCTGGCTTTCTTCCACAACAGTTATTCTGAAAGGAGCTGTAGTGAGATTTTGTTTTTTGTATCTTACATTGATAGGAGGTATTAAAAAAGTACCTTCTTTTTGAGGTTGTAATTTATAGGTGAAAGATTTAGTAACTGTTCTCTCCATCTTACCATTTACTATAACGATATTAGAAGAAGAAGAGGAACTACTTCCTAAATTAGTGAATCCTCGGATTTTGGAAATATCAGGTGTCCTGATTTTATTGGCATTTTCCCCTGTGAATTCTATGGTTAATTTTATTTGATCATTAATGCCAACCTTTGTTTTATCAACATAAGATTCAACTGAGATGTCAGCAAATAGAAAAAATTGATAAATAAAAATTAACGATAAAACAAAAAATCCTCTTTTCAAAATCTCAAACTCCTGATCTTACCAATATTTTCCGCTTTTAGATTTGTCAACATTCAGTTTCTGTTTTTCTTTTTTCATTTCTTCTTTCTCTTTTTGTAAAAGCGCTTTTAACATCTTTTCCGCATCTTCTTTCTTTTTATCTTTCTTCATTTGTTCTTGTTTCTGTTTTTCTGTTTTTTGTTCTTCTTCGTCTTTCTGTTTTTGCTGTTGTTGATCCTGCTTCTGTTCTTGTTCCTTTTTTTCTTCCTGTGATTTCTGTTTTTCTTTCTTCTCCTCTTTATTCTTATCGTCCTGGTTTTGCTGCTGCTGTTGCTGCTGTTGTTGCTGTAAGTACCTTGAGGCTAATTCATAATTAAAACGAGCATCCTCGTTATCAGGATTTTCGATAAGAGCATTGCGATAATGTTTTAAAGCATTTTTGAAATCCTGCTGTTGGAATTTTATATTACCAAGATTTTGATATAGAACCGATTTTTCTTTAAAATCATCATCCCTGAAAGCCATGTTATATTCATTTTCTGCTTCTTCTAATTTACCTGTTTTATATAGGGCATTTCCCTGGTTAAAATGAAGTTTTCCTTCCCTGGGATAATTAATTGAATTTTCGTTAAAATAATTCTCAGATTCCTGGAATTCCTCATTATTATAATATTTAACACCCTTTAGATTTGTGAGTACTTTATCATAATTAAGCATTTCCGGAAATAAACTGCAGGAAAGGAGTAAGATTAAAAAAATAAACATGGATTTCATTTTATATTACTCTTTTGAATTTTACTTTTTTCTTAATAATAACGGAAGATTCGATTAATAGTAACAGAATACAAGCAATTACAAAGTATTTATATTGTTCCTTATATCTTATGAATTCTCTGGAATCGAACTTTTTCTTTTCAATAGAATTTATATTTTTCATGATTTCGAAAATCTCTGATTGTTGAGGAGTGATAGGGAAGAACCTCCCATTTGCAGTTCTGGCAATTTGAGAAAGGATATTAATATCAAGTTTAGTGAAAATTATATCACCATTATCATTTTTTGCATAAGAAATATTCCCGGATCCATTTTGAACAGGGATCGTACTTCCTTCAAGGGAACCGATTCCAAGAGTGTATATAATAGCTCCTTTTTTTGATATTTCATCTGCTATAGATATAGCATTTTCTTCCAGGTCTTCACCGTCACTTGCTACAATTATCACTTTATGTTTCTCCTCTTCTCCAAATAAGCTCATAGCTGTTTCAAGAGCACTGCCAATATTTGTTCCATAAGATGGTACTGTCTCGGAATCGAGTAGATTTAAAAATAACTTTGCAGCTCCATAATCATCCGTTAAAGGACACTGAACGAAACTTTTTCCTGCAAAAGCAACAATGGCAATTCTATCTCCACGTAATTGATCTATAAATAATGAGATCTGATCTTTTGCCCTTTCGATCCTGCTTGGTTTTAGATCCTGAGCATCCATACTTTTAGAAACATCTATACAAACAGCTATATCGATACCTTCTTTTTTAACTATTTGTATCTCTTTATTCCAGCGGGGTCGTGCAACAGCAATAATTAAAAAAAGAATAGAAAAAATCAAAATAAAATTCTTTAGGAACCAGTGAAATACTGAAAATTCCTGGAAATAATAGTTATAGAATCTAATCTCAGCAAATTTTTCAAACTGCTTTTTTCTTTTCTGGTTAGCAAGCCCAATTAAAAAGATAAAAATCGGGATTAGAATTAAGAAAAAAAGGATATTCGGAGAACCCCATCTCATAATAAGCACCTATTTTTATTTCTATTTAACATGAAGGAATTTCCCATCTGATTACTATTCGGAAAACAAAGCTAATTATCATCAAAACCAGTGCTAAAATAAGAAAATTCCAGAATAATTCCTTGTACTGGTAGTAATTTTGTATTTTTAATTCGGTTTTTTCCATTTCATCAATATATTTAATTATAGCTCTTAATTCTTCGGTATTTTGTGCAAGTCTGGCTCTTTCAGTTCCTGTCATTTCTGCAATTTTATTTAAAGTATCCATATCAATATCAATCTGAACTTTATGAAATCGAATTCCAGAAGCAGTTTGAATTGGGTAATCAACTTTGCCTTTACTACCAACACCGACAGGATAAACTTTTATTCCGAAGGTTGCAGCTAAATCAGCAGCAGTAAAGGGATCTATTTCACCCGCATTATTCCTGCCGTCTGTAATTAATATTATTACTTTTGATTTTGCATCGGAATCTTTTATCCTGGCAACTGCTGTAGCTAATCCCATTCCAATAGCTGTACCGCTTGATTCCTCATTTATCTTTACCTGTTCCATAATAGTCATCAGGATATCATAATCCAGGGTAAGTGGACATTGAGTAAAAGCATTCTCCGAAAAAACTATTAATCCGATCCGGTCATTGTGCCTGTTTTCAATAAAGTCTATGGCAACTTTCTTGGCAGCTTCGAGTCGGTTAGTCGGTTGAAAGTCAACAGCTTTCATACTACCACTGACATCTATAGCCAGAATAATGTCGATTCCCTTACCTGTGATTTGTTGTTTTTTAAAAGCCATTCTCGGTCTTGCAATTGAAAAAATCAAAATTACGATTGTAAGAACCCGAAGAATAATCGGTATAAAACGCAGCCAACTGCTGGATCCGGCGATTTGTTTAATTAAGCTGATCCTGCTGTGAACAAGTGTTACTTTTTTCTTATTCTTAATAAAAATTTCAAAAGCAAGGTAAGGAACAAGAACAAATAAAGCCCAGAACCAGTCAGGATAAACAAACTCAAACATCTTTAATCTCCTTGCCTTTTTCTTGATCAATTTTTTGGAAGGATATAAGGTATTGTTTCAGCCATTCAAAGGCATTTTGCGATTCTTTCAAAGTGGATGTGAATTTGGAAAATTTAACTTTATCTGAGAAAGTCAGGAAATCTAAAATTTTAGTCTTTTCTTTGAAATCATTTAGGTTTAAATTATGTCTGATTTCACTGGTGGTCATTTCAACAGCTTTTATTTTATAATACAGTTCAATGAATAGTCTCAATATCATGGATAAATGAAAATGAAAATTCAGGAAATCACCTTTTTCCAGGAGCTTCTGTTTCTGCAAGTTTTCAAGTAGTTTTAAAGCAATAAGATAAGCGGGACGGCCATCAATAATTATGGTTTTTTCTTCCTCCACAGGTTTCTTCTTCAATAATTTCTTAAAATAAATAACCAAAAAAACCAGTAAAAAAATAACTAAAACTGGTATCACATAATCCCAGAAACCGAGATTTACAGATAAAGGTCTTGAAATATCTTTTATAGCTGTTGAAGTATCTGTGATCACGGATTCGATATTTACCTGGAATTCTGAAGTTTTCAGGAAATTTATACTATCAGTTGATTTTACTGCAAATTCCAGTTCAGGAAATTTAAACTCTCCTGTGTCAAAAGGCTGAAAAGTCAGTATAAGATTGGTAATTTTCTCATTTGCTATAATTTCTTCAGTTTGTTCAATTTCACCCTTTAAAATGAAAATATCAAGTGTATCTATCTCAGGAGAAAAAATAGTATCAGCCGGGTTTGTTTTTATTTCAACCAGGATCTGAAATGGAGTACCGACAAATAATTTCTGAGGTTTATTTATTTTGTAATCAAGACTTTGAGCGTACAAAGAGATTGAAAGGAATAATAATAGGATAAAAACAATTATAAATCTTTTCATATTATCTTTGATTTTTCATCCTGATACGGAATTTGAAAAATTTCCTCAGCTCAGGTGCATATGGTTGATCTGTTCTTAATGTAATTAAATCGATCTTCATTTTCTTAAATCGTTCGATCAATTCCATATCATTTTTTTTAACAATATTTTGATATTTTTCTCTCAGAGTTTTATTGGAAGTATTCAAAGTAAATAATTCGCTGGTTTCAAGGTCTTTTAAATGTATTAATCCTGCATCAGGAAGCTGTAATTCAGCAGGATCTAAAATTCTCAAAGCAATTACATCGTGTTTTTTTGCTAAAAGCTTCAAATTATTTTCATATTCTATATCAAAAAAATCTGAGATCACAAAAATAATACTTCTCTTTTTAATTAATCTATAAATATATTCAATAGCTTTACTGATGTTTGTTTTGGTTCTTTTAGGTTCAAAGTAGAGAATATCACGTAATATTCTCAGTGCTGATTTTTTGCCTTTTCTGGGTGAAATATACTTTTCCACTTCATCTGTGAAGAGAAGTAAACCAACCTTGTCATTATTTGATAGTGCTGAAAATGACAAAACCGCTGTTATCTCTGTAATGAATTCAGTTTTTAAATAACTTTTTGTGCCAAACAGAGTAGAAGCACTACAGTCAACAAGAAACATCACATTCAGCTCACGGGTTTCTTCGAATTTCTTAATATATGGATATCCCATACGAGCGGATACATTCCAGTCTATTTGACGGAAACTATCACCTTCCTGGTAAGCACGAACCTCGGAAAATTCTAATCCCTGTCCTTTAAATAAACTGTGATATTCACCTGAGAACAGTTCACTAACCAGGTCTCGTGTAGTAATTTCTATCTTCTTTATTCTTTTTATTATTTCCGATGTTTCCATAATAAGATTATTATTAGCTTTTTTTGTTTTGAGCCAGGAGACAGAATACCTGTAGTTATAGCTTGATTATGGTACTTCTATCTCATCAAAGAGTTTATTTACAATATCTTCCTGGGTGATTTGTTCAGCTTCTGCTTCGTATGTAAGGATAATTCTATGCCGTAATATATCTTTACCAATAGCTTTTATGTCATCAGGGGTAACATATCCGCGATGTTCAAGAAATGCATTTGCTTTTGCAGCCTGGGCAAGATAAATTGATGCTCTCGGGGAAGAACCACATTCTATAAGATTATCAAGTTCAGCTAAGTTTTTAAAATTTGCCGGTTCCCGGGTAGCAAATACAAGATCAAGAATATAATCTTTTATTTTAGTTTCCATATAAATATTTTTTATAAGTTCTCTTAATTCTAATATCTTATCCGTACTTAGAACAGCATTAACAGATATATCTTCAGCATTAACCATTCTATCCATTATGTTACTTTCTTCTTCTCTATTGGGATAGTTTATCAGAAGTTTCAACATAAAACGATCTACTTGTGCTTCAGGTAAAGGATAAGTTCCCTCCTGTTCTAACGGGTTTTGAGTTGCCATTACCAGGAAAGGTTTAGGTAATAGATGAGTTTTATCTCCAATTGAAACATGTCTTTCCTGCATGGATTCAAGTAAGGCAGACTGGACTTTTGCAGGTGCCCTGTTAATTTCATCAGCTAATATGAAATTAGCAAAAACTGGACCTTTTTTGGGCACGAACTCAGTAGTTTTCTGGTTATAAATAAGAGTTCCTATTAAATCTGCAGGAAGCAGGTCGGGTGTAAACTGAATACGATGGAAAGATGCATGAATAGTATTGGCTAAAGTGCTTACTGCCAGTGTTTTTGCCAGACCTGGGACACCTTCCAACAAAATATGACCATCAGCAAGAAGACCAATAAACAATCGTTTTATCATATAATTCTGACCAACAATTACTTTCCCAACTTCATTTATTACGTTGTCGATTAGCTGACTCTTTTCTATGACTTTTTGATTAATTTCTTCAATTGTCATAAATCCTCCAAATTATAGTGAAAAATTCCCATCGAGATGATAGGATTATGATACCTAATTTTTTCTTTCATATTTTTTCCCATTATCCCGGCGTAGTTATACGAAGCCGGATTATCACGGCGTAGTTCTACGAAGCCGGATTATCACGGCGAAGTCACAATTTATTGGGAACGAAGCCGGACTCATAATATTTTTTTACATTAGCATTTTTCGATTCTTTCAACAAAGAATGTTTTGCCATCTGGATATTTAAATTTAACATCTATTTTAGTTTTTGAAATCTCTATAACCGCATAAGAAGGAGGATTATTGCTATCATTTTCATTTTTCAAATGTCCCGGATTAAGGTAGTATTTATCGAGTCTTTTTTCGAAAAACCATTTATGTGTATGACCAAAAAGATAGATATCAGCTTCAAAGTCCTTGTTAATAGCGTCAGGAAGGTTATGTACTAAAAGGAAGCTCCATCCTTCTACTTTGAATATCTCAACTGCGGACAATTTTTTATTCAAATATTTTTCATGAAAAATCCCGGGTACTTTAATAATTTCCTTCCCTTCAGTCAGGTCAGTATTTGAATCCAGGTCTTCATAACAATCTCCCAGATGAAAAATAATGGGGATATTCTTTTCGTTTAATAAAACTTTTCTCAACAATACCTGATTTTTATGCGTATCTGAGATAATTAATAATCTTTTCATAATTCTCTTCTTTTATATATAAATGGCGGATAAAAGAAGTTGCCGAAGGCAATTTGGATGAAGCCTTTTATCCGCTGTTGTGCGAAGTAGATCGATTAGACGCATTCTCATATTCTTCTAACAAAGATGCAATCAATTCTTTCACAGAAATAATTTCTTTTGTTCTATAAGCATTCTCTCCAGC
>JAUXFF010000007.1 GCA_030620155.1 Candidatus Cloacimonadota bacterium
GCTGCAGCTAATGATTTCTTTAAAAAAGCAGATACTTTCCTGGATGAAGTATTAATCCGTACAAGTATTTCTTCAGAAATTAAATATATAAAATCCAGAAAAGAAACTTTAAAACAATTATTAGAAGCAACTAAAACGGATTTCTTTTAATAAGAATATTTTTCCAAATAAAAAAGGTTCTGTGAAAAACCAGAACCTTTTTTTATTTAAACACAATCGGAATTAATTGTCTTAAATGTTGTATCCTCTTGACCTGGTAATTTTTCTTTATATTTTTATTCTTCCCGGATACTATAATATTTTTATAACCAAGCTTGATTGCTTCTTTTAATCTTTTTTCTATTTGAGATACAGCACGGATTTCCCCATTTAATCCTACCTCTCCCAACAGAATTGTTTCAGCAGGAAGAGCTTTTTCTTTTGAACTGGAAATAATCGCAGCAATAACAGCAAGATCAAGTGCGGGTTCCAGGACTTTCATACCCCCGGCAAGATTTATAAAAACATCATTCTGTTTTAAATTAATGAAAAGGTTCTTCTCTATAACTGCCAACAGTAAAGCTAATTTTTTTTGATCGAATCCTAATGCTACTCTCTGAGAATAACCATAATTAGCAGGTGAAACTAAGGCTTGGACTTCTACTAAAAAAGGACGTGTACCTTCCAAAACACAACCTACTGCTGTTCCCGGATTTCTTTCATCCTTACTTAAAAAAAGCTGGGAAGGATTCTCGATTTCCTGCAATCCGTTTGAGAGCATTTCAAATATTCCAATTTCATTTGTCGAACCAAAACGATTTTTCGTTGCCCTTAAAATCTTATATTGATTTTGAACTTCACCTTCAAAATAAAGAACCGTATCAACCATGTGTTCAATTATTTTCGGACCTGCAACAACTCCATCTTTGGTTACATGTCCTACAAGGAAAAAAGGAATATTCTGCTGTTTTGCAATTCGTGTGAATAAACTTGTGCATTCACGCAACTGTGATACACTCCCTGAAGAACTTTCAATATCACTATGATATACAGATTGAATTGAATCTATCACAACCAGGTTGGGATTAAAATCATAGATCGTCTGGATTATTTCTTCCATACTTGTCTGACAATAAAGATAAAGGTTCTCAGAGTCACATTTTAACCTGACACTTCGTAATTTTATCTGGTCTTTACTTTCTTCCCCGGATACATAAAGAATTTTATTTCCAGTTTCAGCCAATTTATTCGCAATCTGAAGCATCAAAGTAGATTTACCAACACCAGGTTCACCACCTATTAAAGCAACTACTCCGGGAACTATTCCCCCACCCAGAGTACCGTCAAATTCCCCTATCTTTGATAATATCCGGGTATGCGAATTGACCTTGATATGACGTAAAGGCTCGGGTTTTACATTCTCCAGAGATTCATATTTATTGAAACCGTGAATATTCTTTTTCTTCTTTTTACCTGTAACCCGAGTGGTCTCTTTTAACGAATTCCATGCTCCACAAACAGGGCATTTACCCGACCACTTTGTACTTTCAGCTCCACATTCCGAACAAAAAAATATACCCATAATTAAATCCCGAAAAATTTCCTGGCTTCTTTTACATCATTTTGAATAGCTTGTATAAGCTCATTTTCATTTTCAAATAATAACTCATCTCTCAATTTCTTATGAAAAAAAACTTCAACATCTTTTCCATAAAGATTACCAGAAAAATCCAATAGATGAGTTTCAACTTCCTTTATACCTGTATTTTTTAAGGTGGGACAATATCCAACATTCGTCAAACCATAATACATTATGTTATTTACATAAACCTCACACAAATAAACCCCGACAGCCGGAATCAGTTTGTGAAAATCAGACGGTTGAATATTAATTGTCGGGAAGCCAATTCCTCTTCCAATTTTATGACCGATTTTCACATTGCCTGATATCGAATATTTCCTGCCCAGGTATTTTTCAACATCATAAACACTTCCCTCTCTGATCATATCTCGAATCAAACTACTACTTACAATCCTGTTCTGAACTTTATAGGGCTCAACCATCTCTACTTTATAATCATACCGGTTTTTATTTGCTTTTAAAAATTTATAATCACCTTCCCTGAATTTTCCGAAATGTGTATCATAACCTATTACAAATTCTTTAACGTTAACTTCCTTAATTATAACATCTTCCAGGAATTTCTCCGGGTTCATCCCCGCCATTTTTTCATTAAAATTCAGATATAAAACACAGTCTACACCAAAATCTAAAAGCAATCTTTCTTTTTTATGCCTCTCTGTTAGTAAATAGGGAAATGTTTTTTTGTGAATCGTCTCCAACGGATGGTGATAATAAGTTATTACTATAGCTTCACCACCGGTTTTTTCCGCCCTGTCTGTTAAATGTTTCAATAATTTCTGATGCCCCAGGTGAACACCATCAAAAGTTCCCATTGAAATAACAGGATAATTAAATTTACCTTTCTGTTTATTAAAATAATTCATATTAGCACTATTCTCGGTTTCAAAATATTGCTGGAAATCTCAGCAAAACCGATACATTTTTTATCCTGACTAAGCACCATGATATCATTTACATCAGGTTGAATTACCTTTATTTCTCTACCAAACTTGAATTCGTTAACTTCCCCTGAAGTCAAATTAAGTTGGGGAAATCCTGAAAGCATATCGTTAATAGAAAGAATGTAATCCTGCCAATTTTCAGAATTAATCTCTTCCAGATTTACTGCATCTTTAATATCGAGGTCACCAATCTTAACTCTTTTAAGTTCTTTAGTTGTTGCAACAGTCCCTAATTTTTGAGCAATAGTTTCTGTCAATACACGGATATAAGTACCTTTACTCACACGAACCTTATAATCAACATCAGGTACATTTATATTTAAAATCTCGAAATTAAAAATATTAATCGGACGGGATTTTAATTTTACTTCTCTATTTTCTCTTGCCAGTTCATAGGCCTTTATACCATTAATTTTAAGAGCAGAAAACTTATGAGGGAGCTGTTCATTTATTGACATTATTTCCGGAATAATCTTTTTAAATTCATTAAGTGTAAGATTGAGTACATCTTCTTTTTGAATAATTTTCCCGGTAATATCACCTGTATCTGTTTTTATACCTAATCTCATCTTAACAAGATATTCTTTATCTTTGGAAATAATTTTATTTGATATTCTTGTGGCTTTACCAATACAAACAGGAAGAAGACCACTGGCAAATGGATCGAGAGTCCCGGTATGACCAATTTTTCTTATTTTCGTGATTTTTCTAAGTTTTCTGATTACATCAAATGAAGTTATACCTTCAGGTTTATTAATTAGTAAAATGCCAAAAATTGACATTAAAGTAGTTCCTTAAATTCTTTTAATAGAATTCTCTTTATTTCTTCAAATCCACCTATAATCTCACAACCTGATGCTTTAATATGTCCACCACCACCGAATTTCACAGCAATCTTATTCACATTTATATAATCCGAACGCAAACTTAACCTATATCTCATGTTATTCACCTCTTGAAAACAAACTATTACTTTTACGTTCCTTGTCCCCTTAACCCAACGGGTCAATTTTGAATTTGCACTACTGATTAATCTATTCCTTTTAAGCATATCTCTGGTGGATTTCATGAATAGAACCTGACCATTTATATGAGTTTCAATCGTTGATAATACTTCTCCGATAAATCTCATCTCTAAAGCAGGCTTATTTAACAGAAATTGCTCTGTTATTTTACCCGGTTCGATATTAAACTGCATGAGTTCCGAACAGATTCTATATGTTTCAGCATCAGTATTCGCATTTAGGAAATTTTCAGTGTCATTCAAAATTGTCACATAAATTGCCTGAGCGATATAACACGACGATTGGGAAGGCAAATTTTGAATTTCCTGGTAGAACATCCTGTAAAGTATTGCTCCCACGCAAACAATATCAGTATCTATATAATTTTCTGATTGTGGAATCAGTTCTTTTCCCTCATGATGATCTATTACAATAACAACTTCTGCATTAGATATTAAGGATTCACAAACACCTGTTCGAGAGCTTTCATGGCAATCCAGGATGATTAAAACCTTATAATACAAATTTTCAGAAAAACATATAGCGCGCTCCGAACCCTGTAAAAAATCATACATTTGAGGTACTGATTCTTCCAAAATTATATCTGCATAAATATCTGAATTCTGGAATATTTCCTGTAAAACAAGTGCAGATCCAAAGCCATCTCCATCCGGATTTTTATGTGTAATTATACCTACAGAATTATATTTTTGAATAGATTGTAAAAGAATCTTTTTTATTTCAGTTAATGATCCAATTTTCATTAATTCTCTTTTTTATGGTTTTCAGATTTAATTCTGTCAAAAATCTCATCAATATTTCTAGCTTGTTCTTCAACTTTATCATATCTAAAGGAGAGTTCAGGTATAACTCGCATAAGTTTTGTATATGCAATTTCTTTTTTCAGGAATCCGGTACTTTTGGTTAATGCCTGCTGAATCTTTTCATCAGGATATTGATCAAGGTGGGAATAATAAATTTTAGCATGTGACATGTCATTAGAAAGTTTTATTTCCGTAAGAGTAACAAACTTTAAATACTTATCACGAAGTTTGTAATTAATTGTAGAACTGAGAATTCTCAAAAGTTCTTTTTCCAATCTCTGAATTCTGATTCTTGCCATATTGCGTTCCCTGTAAAAAACTTACAAAATTGCAGGATAACCAACCGGGTCAAAAATATAACCCCTTTGGTTATACTTATCTTTTAACTTCTTCCATGATGTAATTTTCTATTACATCATTTTCTTTAATATCATTATAATTATTAATACCTATACCACAATCTGAGCCTGCTTTTACTTCCTTTACTTCATCAGCATAATGTTTCAAAGAAGAAAGTTCACCTTCATGTATAAGGATATCGTCTCTATAAATTCTGACCAATCCGGTGTTTGTGATCATACCTTTCTCGATATAACATCCTGCTATAGTACCAACATCCTTAATTTTAAATACTTGTTTAACAACTGCAGTTCCAAGGAATTTTTCTTCAAATTTCGGAGCCAACAGTCCCTTAAGGGCAAGTTGGATATCTTCAATTGCTTCATATATTACCTGATAAATTTTTATCTCTACTTTTTCTTCTTCAGCTAATTTTTTAGCTGTATTTTGTGCCCTGATATGAAAACCTATAATTATTGCTTCCGATGCTGACGCAAGATGGACATCCGCTTCATTGATCCCACCTACATCCTTTCTAATAATATTTACTAAAACCTCATCCGTACTGAGTTTTTGGAAAGAGTCACAAAGGGCTTCAACTGATCCATCAGTATCCGCCTTAACAACAAGTTTAATTTCCGACATTTGATTTTCTTTTATTTTCTGGAATAAATTGTCCAGGTTTGTTTTTTCCTGGTATTTTTCTCTCTCCTTTCTGATATGTGTTCTCTCAACACTGATCTGACGAGCAATTTTTTCATTATCAACTTGATTGATTATATCTCCGGCTTTAGGTACATCATTTATACCGTATAAAATTGCTACACCGGATGGTGTAAGTTTTAATATTTCGTTACCTCTCTCATCTACCATCTTTCTTATTTTACCATAAGTTGCTCCACATACAATATTATCACCTTTTCCCAGGGTACCTTCCTGTAGTAATACTGTCACAACTGTTCCAATCCTCTGATCTTTTTTTGATTCTACAACTACTCCTTTACCTGAGATATCTACAGGAGCTTTCAATTCTAACATTTCAGAAGACAGAAGAATGGTATCTAGAAGTTCATCAATTCCCTCACCTGTTAAAGCTGAACATTTAACCCAGAGAGCTTCACCACCGTAACCTTCTAACATGATGTTTTGTTTCATTATATCACCGATGGTTTTTTCCACATTTGCACCTTTGAGATCGATTTTATTAATTGCTACAATAATCTGAACACCTGCTGCCCGAGCATGATCAATTGCTTCAATAGTTTGTTTTTTCACACTCTCATTAGCAGCTACAACAATAACAGCAATATCGGTTACATTTGCCCCTCTTGCCCTCATAGCTGCGAAAGCTTCATGACCGGGAGTATCGAGAAATGTTATACTTTTATTTTTATATTCTACTCTATATGCACCTATGTGTTGAGTAATTCCTCCGGATTCTCCTGCAATAATATTGGACGAGCGAATACGATCCAGTATCGCTGTTTTGCCGTGGTCAACATGACCCATAACAGTAACAACAGGTGGTCTGTGTATACTTTCTACATCACTCATTTCATCAAATTTCTCTTCCAGGATATCAGAACCATATTCTTCCTGAAATTCAATATCAAAATCAAACTCATTACAAATCATCTCCAGAGATTCTTTATCCAGTCGCTGATTAATTGTTAACATCTGTCCCATTTTAAAAAATTTTGAAATTATTTCAGTTGCCGAAATACCAATAAGCTTGGCTAATTCACTTACAGAAGTAAATTCATTAATTATAATCTTAGATTCTCCAGGTATAATTTCTTTTTCTTCTTTTTTATATTTTTTCTTTTTCTTGGATGTAGATAATGTTTTTCTAATGCCTTTAGAAATGACTGACTCTTCCATCTCAGTAGGAATGAATTTTTTCTTTCTGACACTTTTTTTCATGTGCTTTACTTTTGCTTGGATGTGTTTATTTTTATCTTCAAATGAACGTTCTTCTTTCTTTTTGTCTTCCTTAAACTTTTTATCAGAAACTAAATCTGGTTGTGTCGGAGGTGCTTTTTTACTTTTATCTACAGTAATTCCTCTTCTAACATCTGCTGCTGGTCGTGAGGTTCGTTTAGGGGTTTTCTTTATGTCCTTTTCTATAAATACAGGTATCTCAGCCTGTTTTTCCTTTTCAGCTTCAGCAAGTTTTTCTTTCTTTTGAGCTTCAATCTTTTCTGCTTCTCTTTTCCTGTCAGCCATGATAATCTTTCTATGAAGCTGAGTTCTATCTCTCTGTCTTTGTTTTACTGCAGCAACTTCTTCATTGAATTTTGCACGTATCTTGACAACTATTTCATCATCAACAGGACTCATATGGCTTTTAATAACAACACCCATATCACCTAAATGCTTTTTTAAAGCAGCAGTAGATATCTTAAATTCTTTTGCTAATTCATGTACTCTAATTACCATATTTCCCCCAAACTTATCTTAATATACCGATAATCCCTTTAGCAAAATTGCTGTCATCAATACTGATGATACCAATATCTCTCATTTTAAACGATTTCCCTAATAATTCCTTAGTTCCAAATTCCACAGCTTTTATATTAAAAGCATAAGCCATATCAAGCAGTTTCTTTTTTGATCTCTCGGCTATATCATTTGCATAAATCACAAGTTTTGAATCTCCACGAAAACATGATCTTTCAACAGTATCGAAACCATACTTTAACTTCCCTGCTTTCCTTGCTAAATGCAATAAATTTAAAACTTTTTCTTCCATACTATTTTAAACACTATTTTTTATTTTTTTTTAATAACCATTTATTTAATTTTTCTAAACATTCATTTTTATTGCAAACATAATATCCTCTACTGGGAATTCTTCTTTTCAAATCAAACATTATTTCAGAATCAATAACAGCAAACCGGTATAAATCAGATTGATGATATCTTCCTTTACAGACAACGCAGGTTCGTACCGGGATATAACCTACCTTAGATTTCTTGTTTGGCATTAGAAATAATTAGCAGATTCCTTAATTTTAGTTGCAGTTTTCTTCCCAAGACCTTCCAGGTTGTATAATTCTTCAACACTTGCTTCGTAAATATCCTGTACCGATGTATAACCGTGCTCTTTTAACGTCTCCGCAACTTTAGAAGTTACACCATCCAAATCACTAATATGGCTTGTTATCCTTCTCTCTTCAGAAATTTTATCCTCAAACTCCTCTTCAGTATAAATATCAAGCTTGAAATCAGTTAATTTAGCAGCTAATTTTACATTCTTACCCTTTTTCCCAATTGCCAGGTTTTTATTATTTTCACTTACAATTATTCGGGCAAAATTACCTCTCTCTGCCAGATAAACTTTCTCAACCAGATCAGGTCCGATTGCATTAGCTATTAATTGTTCAGGAGAATCATCCCATAAAACAATATCTATTAGCTCTCCATTTAGTTCATTTCTTATCTGTTCAATCCGGACACCTCTTGGACCCAGGCAGCAGGCTGTTGCATCAAGATTCGGATCCTTGGAAATTACAGCAACTTTTGTTCTCATACCCGGTTCACGAACAATTTTCTTAATCTCTACTTCCCCAGAATTAATTTCAGGAATTTCAGTTTCAAAAATCCTTTTTACAAATTCAGGACGAGTTCGAGATAAAATTATGATCACATCATTTTTTCTTTTGCGTATGTTCACCACATAAGCGCGGACAATATCTCCGACTTTGTAATATTCTTCTTCAATCTGTTCTTCTTTTGGCAAAAGTGCATCAGCATAACCAATATCAAGAATATAACCGTTATAATCTTCTTTCCTGATTTTACCCGAAACAAGTTGATTTTTCTGGTTTTCATAATCGAACATGATACGGTCTTCTTCCAGTATCTTGATTCTCTCTAAAATAGCTTTTCTGGCATTTTTTATCACTTTCGGCTCAAAATCAAAGATTGGTATTTCTACTGTAATTTTATCTCCCAGAGAAACATTTTCTTCATACCTCAAGGCTTCATCCAGAGAAATTTCTCCTAATGAAAAATCCTGATCAACCACAATCTTTTTGAATCTTGCTAATATTATATTTCTGTCAAAATCTGTAACAATTTCCAATTCGTTCTCAGAAAGAAGTTTCTTGGAAACTGCCTGATATAATCCGTCCTGGATAATTTCAGCCAATTTATCCTTATCCAATTGCTTAAGATTTGCCAGATCTGCAAGTGATGCCATCAAGTTCAGACTCATAATTTCCCCTTCTTTATTTAAATTTTCCTTTTGTAATCAAAATAAGTCTTTGCTTTCTTTATGTCTTTAAAGTTTATCGAAAATATATCATTACCGCATTCAATATTAATTTTTTCAGGTAAAACTTCCTTCAATATTCCCATTTTATAAACATTACTGTTTTCGTTTTTATAAGTAATTTTGACTTTTTCCCCTATTGCACCCGTATAATGCATTTTATACTTCAACTCCCTTTCCAGACCGGGTGAGGAAACTTCCAGATAAAATCTCTCATTAATAAAATCTTCCTGATCCAGAATATCCCCGATAATTCTACTAATTTTCTGGCAATCTCCTAAAGTAACTCCACCCACTTTCGTTATGAAAACCGGTACTACTAATCCTTTCGTAGTACGCTTAGTCTCAACATTATAAAGAGTAAGACCGTTCTCTGAACATACCTTTTTTGCTATCTCTTCTATTCTCCTTACCATATCCAATCCTGTCGATTCAACTCTTAATACGACTAAACCACTGAAAATCAGTGGTTTCGTTATAATATCAAAAAAATGCTGACTTTCAATTGTCAGCTATTTTTTTCTTCCGTTTTTCCTTCTTATAGTCATAAAAAATATTTAATGTATTTTCTGTCAAGCAGTTATTTTAATGAATATTAGCTCATTTCCATAGATCGTTCAACCTTCATCAGACACCGATAAATTTTAAGTATAAAATTGATTATTCAGAAATTCCTGAAAGAAAATATTAAATCAAAAAAATATTTGTGAACAAAATATCTGATTAATCTCATTTTATTGCGATTGGAATACGGAAGATGGAAGGCGGTAGACGGTAAACGATAGATGGTTGACCCCAATACAGTTTACTCCACCTGCCCCGTTAAACTTTCTTCTATTTAACTGGGGTTGTTTTTTTTATCCAACTGGGGTCGTTCTTCCTTATGGAGCAAGCGGAGGACGGGAGAGACTAAAAACCTCAAATTTTATGGTGATTATTCAGCGGAAATAATTATTGACTTAATTAGCTACTTTTTTAAAAAAACACAGTATGGAAAATTAAACAGGAAATTTTATTTCAAAAAGATCTTTAACTTTCTGGAAATTTTCCGTTTATACCTTTGGAGGTTGAATGAATAAATTTTCGGCATTATTAATCTTACTGAGCTTAATATTTGTTAACTGTTTATTTGCTACTGATGAAATAGAGAATAATCTCATTCTTGAAATAGATATTATCGGCAATATTAACATAGATGATGCCCTGGTAAGGTCATTGATATCCTTTGCAGTTGGTGATTTTTTAGATAAGGAAGATGTATCTAAAACTATAACGAATCTTTACCAATTGGGAGTACTGGATGATATAGTTATCGAAACGGAGGACCTGGAACACGGAATACTTGTAAAAGTAAATATTAAAGAATTTCCTGTAGTCAAATCAGTGGAATTTGAAGGAAATTCAAAGATAAAAACCAGTAAAATCAAGGAAATCATTAATTTAAAATCCGGAAGTTACTGGTCGCCATTTTTAAGTTCGGAAGTTTCAAAAAAGATATCTAATCTGTACAATACAAAAGGGTATCACCTGGCAAATGTCGAATTTCTTGCAATAGAACTCGATAACAATCAGGTTGAGATAATTGTTGAAGTCTCAGAAGGAACAAAAGTAGTAATAAAATCAATTAAAGTCCATGGTAACAAAGAAATTCCATCCAAAAAAATCCTGGGAAAAATGAAAACAAAAAAAGCCAGCCTATTTCGTTCCGGTAAATTTGACAGGGAAAAGTTCGACACAGATATGGAACTCATTATAGAATACTATAATAAGAAAGGTTATATTGATGCCAGAATTCTTACTTACGAAAAAAGATTAGTTGAAGATAAATTCTTTATTGATATCTATATCTTCGAAGGAAATTCTTATCACTTCGGCAAAGTTGAAGTCACTGGTAATACAAGATTTACGGATGAATTAATCATATCAAATTTTAAATTCAAAGAAGATGAAATATTTAACCTCCAGAAATTTAATGAGCAATTGGCTAGGGTTGCTTCCATGTACCATGAAGAGGGATATATATATTTTAATTATGATCATGAATTAGTAAAAAAAGAAAACAGGATAAATATCAAACTTAACATAAGTGAAAATACCCGAGCTAAAATTCACAAAATACATTTCAGCGGAAACAGAAAAACAAAGGATAAAGTAATTCGTAGACATTTAGCTATTGCTCCCGGAGATTACTATCAGCAATCAAAAGTCAGAAGAACTTTGGGCAACATTTATAATATGGGATTCTTTGAACCTGATCTATACCCCGAACCATACCCAATAAATGAAAATGGCGATATAGATTTAACTATCTATTTGAACGACAGGGTCTCAGGGTCTGCAAATGGCGGAGTTGCTATTAACAGCCAGGATGGTTTGGTTGGACAATTGGCAGTATCACATAATAATCTTTTTGGTAATTCCTGGCAGTCTGGCATACAGTGGGAATTCGGTGGAAAAATCCAGAATTACAGTTTTAACTTCACCAACCCTTATTACAGAGATACAAACACACTGGTTGGATTTGAGGTCAATCATTTAACCAAAGAATGGTCTACTTATGAGATTAAAACAGTCGGGGGATCGATAAGTCTGGGAAGACCTGTAAGCTTCTTAAATTATGCAAAAATTGTTGGTAATTATTCTTATTATGCAAAAAAATACAAGATTCTCCCGGATGATTATAATGACGCTTCGGATAATTTAAAAGACCTGGATAAAAAAAGTTGGCAGTATACCAGCGCTGTTACACTGTCTTTTACCCGTGACAGCAGGGATAATGTGCTCTTCCCTACTTCAGGCTCTAAATTCATATTATACTATGAACTTGCCGGTGGACCATTGCAGGGAGATTTTAATTATTTCAAAAATATTATACAGGTTAGCTGGTTTACAAAGACTATCTGGCAATTGGCTTTACGAACTAAATGGCGTTTTGGTTATGTAACAGGATACAATGGAGATGAAGTCCCACCTGATGAAAGATTTTATCTCGGGGGAACAGGTCCCGATGGAATCCGTGGATACCCTGACAGATCAGTAGGACCAAATGAAGGTGGGCTGAGAGAAATTATCTTTTCTGCCGAATACGCAGCACCTCTAGCAGGTGACCAGATCGTAGGTTTATTATTCTTTGATGCAGGAAATAGTTTTAACAGTCTGAAAGATTTTGATCTCTGGGAAGTGAAGAAAGGTGCTGGTATTGGAATCCGGGTGAGAAGTCCTTTCGGTCTTATCGGTTTTGACTATGCACATAATTTTGAAACCAGAAGATGGGAACCCCACTTCCAATTTGGCACGACGTTCTAAGACATTCAGCAACGAACAAATACGAACAACAAGATAAAATATATCAAACCTTCCCGATTTAAAATCAGGAAGGTCATTTGACACTATTTCAGTAAAACCATCCTTCTGGAAATCGTTTTGTATACTGTTTTTAGTTTATAAAAATATACTCCACCTGCCACGATTTGACCATTATTACCCTGTCCATCCCATAAAATGTTATGAGTACCTTTTTCCCGGAATCCGGACTCAAGTTCACGAACTTTCTGCCCTTTTATATTATAAATCAGGAGTTCAATTCCACTGTCTTCAGGAAGAGAATAGCTGATAGTTGTCGACGGGTTAAAAGGGTTTGGATAATTAAACATTCTAACAGTGCTACTATGAAGAATATCGTCTTCTGTAAAACTTGGAAGTTCAGATAGGACAATTGGATAGTTATAATTTACATAGTCGATGTTTTGCATTTCACTATAAACATAGCTGATTATCCTTCCATGTTCTCCAAATTGAATATCCTCTGGAATGACAAATTCGTCTGTATAAATTCCATCGAAAACATATACTTCATCTTCAAAGAAAGGTTCACCGAATTTTGAATAATCCACGGTATACGTCTGGTCTCCTAAAGAATTTGTATAATTTATATAGTATTCCGATTCAAAAACCTTAATATCAGCAATTTCAAAACCCGTGATTGGTTCAACCTGTCCTGTTATTTCTACTTCCTGCCCTACAAATAATGTATCGGGATTTCCGTTAATAGTAAGAAATTCATCAGATCCTGGTGGATTTACGAAAAGTAGTGGATCTCCCAATAGATTAAATACCCTACTATTCATAATGAATGAACTACAATTCAATTTAGCTTCCAAAAAACCATAACCTAGATAATCTCCATTGTTTATAATATTTTGCAGGAAGTGTTTGAGTAGAATAGAATTTGAAAATCCATTACAATACCCTCTGGGAGCAACAGTTGCTATTGTGCCACCTTCGTTATATGTCATAAATATTTCTGCCATACAATCAAAATCAGGATCATCAAAATGACCAACATTAGCTGAAGCAGCAACAAATAATGGCAGGTGTTCTGCATTTTGAAGAAGTTGTAGGTGCTGGGAAACTTGGAAATAATATTCATCTCCCAATAATTCCTCATTTCCATGACCGATATAAAACCACACCAGTCTACCTTCATTTATCCTATCGATAATATCCTGAGCTGCTTCAGGTTTGTGTCCGAATTCATCGAAATCATATTCGATTCCCAGAACTTTATCTACATATACTCCCCTACTTAACAACTCACCTGTTTCCTGAGCTAACAAAGTATGATTCAGACCAGTACCTATAATACCTTCAAAAGCTCCATTTTTGTGCTCATCATCAGCTACGAGCAGTACTTTATTTCTCCACCAGCCCAATACAGGTGATTCAATATACTGAATATTCCTATTGATCATCAGTTCAAGCTGACCCAAATTCTGAGCTGGAAATCTACCTATTGGAATATCAGGGTAAGAATCTCCACTCAATTCAACAAAATTATCGTCAGTTTCACCCAAAACCATGATCCGATTTTTTTCATCCGTTGTGTTCCAATCTTCTGTTCCACTTCCCACCAGTAATACTGAACAATCTAACCAGACAGACGGATCATCGAAGAAATCCTCGATATAAGCCTTTATCGCATCAGCATCCGGGTTACCACCGCTGTACTGATCAAAAATAGCCTGTTGATCAACCACGGTTCTTTGAATTCCAAATTCATCATAATAGAAATCTGATAGTTGGTTTGTCAGCGGGATGAACTCTTCGGGAGCAATTATCAGATGTTCAACTTCTCTCAACCTTGAAACCTGCTCTTCCGACAGAGCAAAGACATTGACTACTACTAACATCAATATCACCATTAATTTGATACTTTTCATAATGCGCCTCCTTCTTAATATTTGAAGAATGTGCTCAATTTGACGTTTTGAATCCTCCGGAGAATTTAATTAGAAAAATAAAAAATGTTCTCAATATCAAAAGCAATTTGAGCTATTGTTTATTTTGAGTCAAGTAAAAAATATTATCTATTATGTAGGCTTTAAAACATTAAAAGCATCCATTCTTTTTTCTAGCTTTATCTTATATTTTGACTTTTACTAGAAAATCCTTGACGCTGAGTTGCTGTTTTTTTTGGTGTCAACCTGTGCGGGGCGTAGCGCAGTCCGGTTAGCGCACTGGTTTTGGGAACCAGGGGTCGGAGGTTCGAATCCTCTCGCCCCGACCACATTATAGCTCTTTAAAAAATGAATTTATAGATAGTGTTTAACAAAAGTTTTTCACTGTAAATATCAGGGCGCTTAGCTCAGTTGGGAGAGCGCCTGCCTTACAAGCAGGTGGTCGGGGGTTCAAGTCCCTCAGCGCCCACCATTTTAATCGGTTTGGACTTCCAGACCGGTTTTTTTTATTCAACCTGCTAATTCGAGATTGTTTAATAGGACTTTATTAATTAGTGTCTGTCCAAAATGTAACACGACCAGCTTACCAACCTTTTTAGTCGTCTCTGGAGATTTAGTCGCCTCTGGAGACTTAGTCGCCTCTGGAGACTTAATCGTCTTTGGCGATCTGACATGGCTTGATTATAAACTTACATTATTTATAATCTCTTTAATTGCAATAAGTCATGTAACGGGTTATCAGGTAGGAGCAGTTAATTAAAAAAGATTTCACGCTCTAAAGCTGCTCGATTTACTGTATTTGTAAACTAACACTATTAAGTGGTTTTCATTGAAATTACTTTGTTATTTTTTCCCTTTGTTTATCTTCACGCCCTTCGCAGCTAAATAGATCCGAGCCCATCTTTACTAATTCCTGAATAAAATCCTTGACTCAATATAAACATTAGCATTCATCTCTCTTCAAACATGAGGTTAATATGGCAGTAAAAAGAAAAAAAAGAAAAAAGACAAGCAGGAAAAAAACTAATAACAGAAAAAATTTATACACGTTCTTATTTGTAATATTTATCCTATTTATACTCTATTTCTTAGTCCATCACAGAGCAAATATGTCTGTGGATTACATGGCAAAAGCTAGAAATCTCTTTAAACAAGACACTAAACCTCAAGGTTCAGTGGAAGATGCAATTCAACATTCTATTAAATTATTAGGTGTTCCTTCAAGACATCATGATAAAAAAATCAAGGATGATGCTATATACTTTTACGTTGGAATTAACAAAACCGAAATGGATTTGAACTATGCCAACATGATTATTACCGGGCAAATCGAACTCAGCGGAGGAGAAACAATATCAGGGAAAGAGACAGACAAAGGTACTAAACAAATCCTGGAATTCATGGACCCCATTTTTTCACAAAAATATATTGTGACTTTGTATTTTGCTAAATACTCGGATAAATATAAAAAAGAAACTTTATTAGCTATAATATTAGACGATTTCGGATATTTTAAAAACGAATTATTAGATGATTTTTGCAATCTTGATCCTAATATTACTTTTGCAATTCTTCCGGGAATATCATATTCAAAAACTGTTATGCAGAAAGCAGCAGAAAAAGGTCATGAAACCATGATTCATATGCCTATGGAACCCTTAAATTATCCCAGAAATAATCCCGGCGAAAATGCAATCTATGTTCATATGACCGAAAGAGAAATCAGGAAAACAGTGCAGGGATATATTAAACAACTTCCACTTTGTGAAGGAGCTAACAATCACATGGGTTCCCTGGTTACAGCAGATAAGGATATAATGGCTGTCGTACTTTCCGAACTTAAAAAAAAAGATTTGTATTTTATTGACAGTCGAACATCTCAATCCTCTGTAGCATACTCTTTAGCAAGAGAAATGATGATCCCAACACTCGAAAACAATCTTTTCCTGGATACGCCTTCTATGTCTGATGAGACTTTGAGAAATAAAGTCAACCAGTTGAAAAACATGAAAAAGAAAAAATCCAGAATAGTAATAATATCTCACTGCAGTACCAGGAAACATTATAACTACCTGAAAAAATTCCTTAAAGAAATTGAAAAATTAGATTTTGAACTTGTTCCAGTTTCCAGACTTTTTGAAAAAAAAATACCTGAGATTATATAGTCAGTGAGCTGCTGAATGACAGAATACTCTATCGAAACCTGTAAATCACTCGAAAAACAATTCAAAGCCTGTAATTTATATCGTCCTATGCGTATTTCTCGCTATGATGCAGGTACTGAATTAGTATATGAAGTAAAATCCGTAAGTGATGCAGAAACAGCCGAAATTCACCTCGTTATAGAAAATTTTATTGGCGGAGGATTTGCCGGTCAGGTCTACAAAGTCAAAATTGTTAAAATACTATCTGATAATAAATTTAACTCCTTATCTGTTGGTCAAACATGTGCCATGAAAATTATGATACCTCCTTCTGGATTTGCCAGATTTTTCCGTAATTTATTGTATTGGATCGGATTCCAGGGTCCTTTTCAGCTTCAGGTAAATCCAACTGCCTCAAGAACCGGTGCTCTCTGGCAAAAATTTATCAGACAGGCAGCTAAAATCAGGTTCGGGGATGAAAAAGCAGTTGTTGATATTTATGCCACTCTTATAGATAAAAAAATGGGAAGTTGCGGTGAATTAAGCGAATGGATTGAGGGTCGTACATGGCAATTGGAAGTCGATGATCACCTGAATTTATTAAAAAGATGGTTTCATAAGAAAAAAATAAATAATCATAACCTTGGTTCCCCTGAATATCGGGCAAAATATAAATTTATGAATGATTTTGTAAATCTTTTGCATGATATAGGTGGTTATGAGTTTGCCCGTCAATATGAATGGTCAACTTTGAAAAGTCAGCCAAACTGTCTTAAGCGTTCAGAAACTGAAGATGAGCCTTCCAGGGGTCTGGTTGCTGTTGATTTCAGAGCAGGATTAGTTTTATTACCCTTCTTACCTATGAGTCCGGGAGATTTCAAATTAATATTCAAAGGTATTTTACGAGGAAGTCTGGTTCAATTCGATAGGGGAAATATCAAAAAGCTCGAAGGTTTTATCAATAAAAATTCAAAATACTTCAAAGATATGCTTCCAATGCTTGAAGAACTAAAATCTTCAGAGAAAATATATAGGAATTCTCTTATAGACATTACTCATAACCACATTAAAATCTTTTTCAGCAGGCACTTATGGTCTACTATTCTGAAAAGTTCCATAACAGGCTGGAAAACCCAAAACTTGATAGATGAAGGATGTGGGAATAAACTTAAAAAAAATAAATTTGTAACTTTAATTTTCTTTTTAATAGGATTTGTACCTTTGTTAGGAAAATTTATTCTAAAATTTGCAGGTAGAACAGATTGGCGTAAGCATTATTTCTCCATATTTAAAAGTTTGAATTATTTTGGTAGAGCTATCAGGGGAATAGTAATAGAAAAGGTAATTAACTGGCATAGACACGCCAGAATCAATAAGGAAAAAACAAAAAAAATAGTTAATTCGATATTCCCCTTTTTCTTACATTTGCCATTATCCATTTTACCTGCGGGATTGCATAGATTTTTAACAGATTGGACTTATTTTAAAGAGAGACTAAGTTTTTTATTCTTACGACCTGTCAGACTTTATTTCAACGCAGAATTACGTGAACAATGGTTGAGAGAAATGGTAATCGAGGGTCAGAAGAAGCACATGCTCAGTGAAAAAGATGCTGAAATTATCCATTCACGAATTAAAGAACCTTTTATTCAAAAATATCTGAAAAGTCTGGCTGTTCATATATGTACATTGCCTATTACTCAAATCGTGTCTGTTATAATAGCTGTCATTTACATTACAACTCATCCGGAAATACCTCGAGCTCAGGCTTGGGGTGTCGGACTGGGCATCATAGCCTTGTTCCAGGTAATTCCAATCTCTCCCGGTTCATTGGTTCGTGGACTTTATGTACTCTTTCTGGTTATAAAAGAAAGAGATTTCAGGAATTATAATATTGCAGTGTTTCTTGGATTTTTTAAATACATAGGATACCTGGCATTTCCCATTCAAATGACCTATCACTATCCTGCACTTGCACGATTTATGGCAGCGCATTGGGCTACAGAGGTTGTTCACATTATACCTGTATTTGGAGAACGGGGAGCCTTAATGGAACATTGGGTTTTTAATTTATTCTATAACTGGCCCCTTACAGTCAGAAGACAAATGAGCAAGAGAGCCCTGATAAGAGTAAAATCAAAACCACGTTACTGGCATGTAATAGTGTATACAATCTTAGCCACTGCAATTTTTGGAGTAATTAATTACATTTATCTTCACCAATCAGGGAAAATACCAGAACTTAAAGACATCTGGTGGTTTGTATTAATAATCCCATTAATCCTGGGAATATTGATTACTCTTGGGTGCCGTGGTGCAAAATTTTCAAAAAGGATTTTTGTAATAATAATAAGCAGTTTCTGTGTTGGGATATTTTACAGTACAACATCTTATTTTCTTGGATATGAAGGATCAATAGTAGTTGATTGTATATGGAAAATATTTCTTTTCTCAATATTTTCAGTTATAGGAGCATTAATAACCGAATTAAATTTAGGAGAACCAAAAAGATATAATGCATAAAAGTAAGAATTTCCAACATTATGAATTCCTTAGAGAGATAAAAAATCATAAAATTTCACTGAACTATTTCATATTTGGAACGGAAAATTATCTTAAAGATAAAGTTCTATCAGCAATTACAGAAAAACTGACAACTAAAGAGGTTAATGATTTTGACCTGGTCAAACTTTATGGTGATAATGTCTCTGCTGTAAGTGTTCTGGAACAATTAGAAATGATGCCTTTTATATCTAAATATCGTCTTATATTCTTAAAAAATTTTGGTCAGATGAAAACTTCCGACAAAGATATAATAGCTGAATATACAAAAAATCCTATGCCTACTTCAATACTGGTCTTAACTTCCGATAAAAGTGACAAAAGACTCTCTGCATATAAAATAATCTCTGAAAATGCGATCAGCATTGAATGTAAACAACCGTATAGTTCAAAAGATATCATCCGATGGCTGAATCAGGAATTAAGAAAACAACATATTTTTATGGATAGTGAAGCAGTTAATCTCTTTGCTAATTATATTGAACCCAATTATTTAATAGCTTCCAACGAATTGGAGAAAATGATAATCTTCACTCAAAACAAAGGGAAAATTACTTATGACGATGTTGTTGAATGTGTTGGGAAATCAAAAACAAACAGTATTTTCGATCTGCAAAATACGCTGGGAGACAAAAATTTGAAAAAATCATTAAAAGTTCTGGAAAATATGATATCCTCTAATGAATCACCTATTCTCATAGTCTCTATGTTGACAAATTTCTTCACACAAATCTGGAAGATACAGGCGTTATGGAAAAATAACATTAATGATTCTGAAATTTCTTCGAGATACCTTCCTGAAATTTTTTTTAAATACCGTGAAAATCATCTGAGATATGCAAAAAACTACAATATTAAAGGTGTGATGAAAGTCTTCTCCCTGCTACTCCAGGCTGATACTGATCTAAAATCTATCGATATCAAGAAAGCAATAATACTTGAAACTCTCATTTATAATATTTGTAAATCAGGATAAAATTTAATTTGAAATTTCATTCCATCAAATATTTTAAGGAGTTAATTTGAATAAAGATTTTCGTTGTGGATTTGTATCAATAGTTGGGAAGCCAAATGTAGGAAAATCCACTTTAATCAATAAATTCCTTGGGGAAAAACTCTCAATAATCACTCCCAAACCTCAAACAACAAGGCAACAGGTTAAAGGTATTTTATCAAATGAAGAAAGACAGATTATTTTTCTCGATACTCCCGGCTTTCTAAAACCCCGTTATGAATTGCAGGAAAAAATGCTTGAACATATCAGGAATTCTTTAAAAGATTCTGATCTGATTATTTTCATCACAGATGCCGATAAGTACCCTACAGGTTATGACAAAGAGCTGTGTAAAATCTTAAACAAAATAAAAGTTCCTAAACTCGCCGTATTGAATAAAACAGATCTTGTTGAAGAATCAAATATAAAATTGAAGATAGATCTTTTAAATCAACTCGATTTTGAGCAGGTTATCCCGATATCGGTTTTGTTTTCTAATGATTTTTCCGATTTACTGAAATTAATTACCAAATTCCTACCTTTAAATCCACCTTTTTATGATCCAGAGCAGCTTTCCGATATGCCAACCAGGTTTTTTGTTCAGGAAATAATTCTTGAACAGATATTTTTAAATTTTAATGAAGAGATTCCTTATTCTTCAACAGTCGTAGTGGAACAATTCAAAGAAAAACCTAACAAAGTAGAAATTGCTGCGAATATCTGGCTGGAAAGAAAATCTCAGAAACCAATTTTAATTGGAAAGAACGGACAGAAAATCAAAGCCATAAGAATTGCTTCTGAAAAGGAAATCTATAAAATTATAGGAAAAAGAATAAAACTTGATTTATGGATAAAAATCAAACCGAACTGGCGTAATAAGAAAAATGCTTTAAAAGAATTCGGATACAGATAAATTGCTTAAAAAAAATTTGACATTGAATTAGACAAAAAATTATTTGTTTGAACCCAATCTGGAGGATTAGTTCTAATTGGTAAGACAGCGGTCTTGAAAACCGCCGGGCTTTGCCCTTGGGGGTTCGAGTCCCTCATCCTCCGCCATTTAAGATCTTTATTTCTGGAGAGGTGACCGAGCTGGTTGAAGGTGCGCGCCTGCTAAGCGTGTGTGGGGGTTAAACTTCACCGAGGGTTCGAATCCCTCCCTCTCCGCCATAAATTGATATCAGTTGGGCCGTCGTCAAGTGGTAAGACACATGGTTTTGGTCCATGTATACGGGGGTTCGAATCCTCCCGGCCCAACCATTTTTGGAACCCCAAAGGGGGGACTTTTTATTATCTGGGCTGTAGTATAATGGTAGTACAGCGGATTCTGGTTCCGTATGTGGGGGTTCGACTCCTCCCAGCCCAACCATTTTTTACTCATCTTCAATTATAATATCTCCTTATTGCAGCTCCACTCTCACAGTGTGTAATTCCCATTGAGACGATGGGGTTACTTATTACCAATTTTTCATTCTTAATATCTATTAAGTTACCTTGAACAAAAACAAGGATCTCTTTCACATATAAATCTATACTATGTTTTAGGAATAGGATTTCCATCATTTTTTATAAAAACGATATAATCTCGAAACTGATATTCTATCTGTCAATTTTTCCTAAAAAGTTATAAAAGGTAAGTTAAATTAAAAAAACATTTGACCCCGATTATTTTTATTAAAAGAATTGTCTTTTATAAATAATAAATTAATTATTTAATAGAAATAAGGTTTGAAAATTTGATTTTAGGAAATTATGATTTGAGGATAATGATATATATTTTTTATGGAAACCACTAAATTATCTGCTAAGAATGTAAAAAAAAAGTGGTAAATTACTTTAAAGTAAAAATATGAGGTTATAATGAGAAAAAATAAAATATTTATTGTTGAAGATGAGAGAATTATAGCTGAAGACATAAAAAGAACTTTATTAAATTTCGGATATGAGGTTCCGGCAATTGTTTCCTCTGGAGAAACCGCTATAGAACAGGCAAATGAGTTAAACCCTGATTTAGTTCTTATGGATATAATGCTGGAAGGTAAAATGAATGGTATTCAAGCAGCAAGTCGTATTCGTGAGAACTTAAATATTCCGGTAATTTACCTTACAGCTTATGCGAATGAGTACACACTGCAAAGCGCTAAGACTACTGAACCCTTTGGTTATATAATCAAACCATTTGAAGAACGGGAACTTCATGCAACTATTGAAATGGCTTTTTATAGACATAAAATAGAAATTGCATTACACAAAAAATCACACCAACAAGAGCTTTTGCTTGAATCGGCTAAGCATCTCACTTCCAGTCTTGATGTTAAAAAAGTACTTGCTCAAATTGGGAAGGGAGCAAGGGAAATATTACATTCACATACTTGTGCTATATATCTCCTTGAGCAAAATAATAAAGTCTTACATCCTGTAGTTGTTATTGATCCTGAATATGAAAAAGAAACTCTCTCTACAAAACTCGATATTGATCAAAGTTTTACCGGGCTAGCTGTCAAAGCAAAAAAGGGGATGATCTTTAATTTTTCGGAAGAACAAAAATCCGGAACCCATATCCCGGGAACACCAATACAAAAGGATGAACACATTATTGTAGCTCCATTTATTATTGATGATGAAGTAATTGGAGCAGTATGTTTAAGTAAAATAGGCACTGAATTCACAGAAGAAGACCTGACCCTGACAGAAGCATTTGCAACTTATGCATCAACTGCATTAAAGAATGCGCAAACTCACAGGCAATTGCAAATCGAAATGGAAGAACGACAGATTGCTGAGAAAAAACTTCGCGAAACACAAGCCCGTTTAGCTCTAATATTTAAAAATGTTCCTAATATAATTCTTTATGAAAAATATGGCGGAAAAGAATTCGTCTCAGAAAATATTTACGACTTACTGGGATATAAAGCTGAAGAATTTTTAAATCGAAAGATACAGATTTCTAACATTATTCACCCTGAAGATAAAAATATTATTAGTAGAAAATTTAAAAACTGGTTTGCTTCTGAGAAATATGATTTTCTAACTTTATGGTATCGTCTACAAAAAGCCGATAAATCTTATGTCTGGATTGAAGACAGAATTATTTTAATAAAACCTGAAACCGGGAAAAAATACATTGTTGGTATAATGATAGATAATTCTGATATTAAACATGCTGAAGAAGCATTAAAAGAAAGTCAATTATTATATAAAGGAGTGGTAGAAGACCAATCGGAATTAATTATTCGTTATCGTTCCGACGGAACTTTAACCTTTATAAACGGAGCTTATTGTAGATATTATGATAGAGCTTATAGTGATATAATCGGAAGTAACTGGTTTAACACTTTTTTAGAAAATGATAAAAAAAAAATATGCGGGAAAATAATAAATCTCACTAAAAAGAATCCAACTCTAACTTTTGAATATAAAGAATCTTTCTCAGAGGATGAAACACGATGGATAGAGTGGACTATTAGAGCTATTTTTGATGAAGAAGATCATATTATCGAATACCAGTCCGTAGGTCGCAATATTACGGACAGTAAACTTGCTGAAAAGGAAAAAGAAAATATAATGAAGCAATTGATTCAATCTCAGAAAATGGAAGTTGTGGGACGTCTCGCTGGGGGTATCGCTCATGATTTTAATAACCTTCTTACAGCAATAAATGGCTATGCTAACATTGCTTTAACAAAACTCTCTCCAGATAATCCTATCAAAAAAGACATAGAAGTTATCCAAAGCTGTGGAGAAAAAGCAGCAGATCTAACAAGTCAGCTTCTTGCTTTTTCTCGAAAACAAATAGTCGAACCAGCTGTAATGAATCTAAATTCAGTTATCCTGGAAATGGATAAAATGTTAAAACGTTTGATTGGTGAGGATATAGAATTCATTACTAGTCCGGGTAAAAATCTTAACTCGGTTAAGGTCGATAAAGGGCAAATTGAGCAAATTTTAACTAACCTGGTTGTAAATGCCAGAGATGCTCTAACTGATAGTGGAAAAATCATCGTTAAAACATCAAACGCTCATCTTGGAAAAGAGATCAGTTCAATTCATAATAAAATAGCACCCGGCAATTATGTAATGCTCTCAATTAAAGATAATGGAATTGGTATGAACGAAGAGGTTCAAAAACACATTTTTGAACCTTTCTTTACTACTAAAGACCATGGCAAAGGAACAGGACTCGGGTTAGCTACTGTGTTTGGAATAATTCAACAAAATAATGGTTACATCTTTATTGATAGTGAAGAAGGAAAAGGAACTGATTTTACAATATATTTCCAGGTTTGTGATGAAATCGCTGTAGAAGTTTCTGCTTCGATAGATAAAGATAACCTGCCTAAAGGTAATGAAACCATACTTCTTACGGAAGATGAACCCAGTATACGCGACTTTGTTTATGATATTCTTGAAGAATATGGTTACACAATATTAGAAGCTTCTAATGGTGAGGAAGCATTAAAAATTACGAAACAATACAATAAACCTATTCATCTTTTATTCACTGATATGGTAATGCCAAATATGAATGGACATCAACTGGCTCAGGCAATCCGTAAATTACATCCTAAAATAAAAGTTCTCTTTATGTCCGGGTATACAGAATCCCCTGCTATTCAAAGAGGAATATTAGAAGAAACAACAGCTTTTTTACAAAAACCATTTTCTTCCTCAGATCTGATTTTAAAAGTTCGAAAAGTTTTAGATTCAGAACAAAATAATTAAATCCATATAATAAAAAAGGAAGCTGAAAATTTTCAGCTTCCTTTTTTTCTATAACTATACCGAATCTAGAAAGTTACGGAAATTCCTGCATTGAATGTTCTTGGAAGTCCAAAGTACACTTCTGCAGCACTACCAGAATGAGGATAATGTGGAGGTGAACCCCAATCAGCCCAAGCATTGTAAGCGCTATTATCTACTGCATCTTGAACATACATTTCATCAAACAAATTGAATATATGAGCAAAAGCTTCCATTTCAAGTCCTTTAATAATTGTAGGAAGTACATAAATTATATGAAGATCTACAACACTATATGGTGGGATTTCCCAACTTTCTTTTGTGTCATCTGGATCTCCACGGCTGAATGGATCCCATCCTGCATAGAAATCACAGAAATATTTATAGGATACGGTAGCTTTCAAACCCTCAACAGGAAATAATGTTGTTCCAAAAGCAAGTTGTGTTTGGGGAGCATCACCAACTTTGAGGTCTTTAACATAAATATCAAGAGTATCTAAGTTACCGGAAGGAAGTTCATATACAACATCTTCTAAATCGTTTAAGTATTTCCAGTCACCTTTTGAGAAAGAAATATCAAATTTAACCAATGGAATTGGTTGTGAATGAACTTCAAATTCAAAACCCATGTGTCTGGAATCAATACCACTTACAAAGACCTTTATTTCATCTTCCGGGGTATCTATTGTAATGCTTTTTGATTGATCATCCCAATTCGTGTAGTAGAAACCGCCCTTAAAATTCAGCAATCCGTCCATACCAACAAAATTAAATCCAGTTTCAATAGCAATAAATTTTTCATTTTTTGGATCTTCAACTAGTTCTCCGGTCCAGTCATTAATTGCTTCATCAAATATCGGGCATTTGTTTACATAGCCGACATTTCCAAATGCTCCAAAATCATCTGTAAATCGATAACTTGCACCACCTTTACCCTGGTAACCAAGAATCCAATCTGTTTCTGTAAATAATTCATCACCATCTTCATCAGCCGTAAAATAGTCTGTATAGGAATATTTAACAGCAGAAAGTCCACCCATACATGTAGCGGTCAGTTTATCTTTTGAATATTCACCTTGAGCATATCCACCAAACCAACCTACAGTATTGGTATTATTATAATCAATTTTGCCGCCGAGACCTTTCTGGTAATCTTCTTCTGTCTCATCAAAATCATTACCGTCGAAGTGGTAATATTCACCTCCAAGTAGATCACGTACTTCTCTGAAGTGGTCAATTTCCGCAGTTCTCCAATCAAGGCCAAAAGAAGTTTTAATTTGATCGTTGATAACGTATCTTAATTTGGATATTGCACCAATAGTCCATTGAACATTACAACTATTTCGAAGAATACCGAAGGAACCTGTACTTGATGTATCATTTTCTGCAATTGTTGAATTCCAGTCAATAACTCTTGATGGACCGGAATAATCCCAATTCATACTGCCAAAATAACCAGTCCCACCACCTTTTCCTCCTGAAAAGTAAACAATGGAATAGACATCTAACTGTTCGTTTAATTTTGTAAACCAGTTTAAATTTATTTGTGGTTTATGATAGTAATTTTCACTTTCGTTGAGGAAATATGGAGAGTATCTATCATGTAGTTCACCATTAAACCATTGCTTTGCTTTATAATCAGGACTTACAACGTTCCAGTTTTCATTGTAGAATATTCCATCTTCAGATTCAGGGAAATCAGAAAAATAGTCAGGAAGTTCATCATCAGGTACATCTGAATTGTCTTCTGCATATTCATGACTAAAAGCTGCCATATTCTGCGCCCACCGCCTCTGTCCATGTCTTTGAGGAGCACCAGCAGCATAGAATTCAAGACGATTTTTTTCATTGATATTATAGCTTGCAGCAGCATAATATGACCAGGCATCAGTCCATGTTGCATCAATGATACCATCACCTGTTTTACGAGTAAAATTAAAACTAAAGGCATATTTGTCATTAACTAAACCAGAATTTGCTACAATAGTGTTCTTTTTAAATCCTCCAGAGCCATATTCTTGTTTAAAGAAAACACCCTTTTTCATTGTGGTTGGATCGGTAATCATATTCATAGTTCCGCCAATAGAGGGAACAGCAAGGTTAATTGCACTCAATCCTCTCTGAACCTGGATAGAGGATGTGGCGTCACCAAGACCATCCCAGTTTGACCAATAAACCCAGCCATTTTCCATATCATTGATAGGAACACCATTGATCATTACAGCAACATTTCTTTGATCAAAGCCACGAATAACTAAACGAGCATCACCTGCACCACCACCTTGAACGGTGGAATAAACACTTGGAGTATTTATTAGAACAAGTGGAATATCACGTGAACCGAGGGACGAAATAATTTGTTCTTTTTCGACATCTGTAAATGCAACAGGTGTTTCAATTTTTGCACGATCTGAAACAACATGTATACCCTCAATACTAATTGTTTCTACAATTAATTCAAAACTGACAACACTGGTTTCATTTTCTTTAACTTCGACTGTTTTTGTTTGTCTTCCATATCCCATAAAACTAACAGCAACCTCATGAATCCCAACAGAAACATTCTTCAAAATAAAACTACCATTCTTCTTGGTATAAGTTCCTGTCTTTTCATCACCCAAATACACAGCAGCATTGGGTAGTGGATCACCTGTTTTCTGGATAATAACCTTACCTGCGATAGTACCTGTTTGAGCATAAATCGAAATAGGTAAAACGAAAAAGATGAATAAAATAAATAAAATCAGTACTTTTTTCATACAACCCTCCATTTTTTTTGGTTACTTAAAAAACACTGTGTTGAAAATTAAGTTTCTTGAATTCAGTGTCAAGATAAAATGTGTGTCTTGTCCATTAATTTTTTTAAAAAAATATCTGAAAAAAAATAAATGTTTCAGAAATAGTTTGACATCAGGTTTTAGGTAAATTTTCTAAAATTTAATAACCCGAAAAAAAAATATTTATTGTTCTTTATGGGAGGGGAAAAAATGAATTTGTTACCAAAAATTCAGGAAACAAACCTGAAAGGAAAAGTTGTATTAATACGAGTAGACCATAATGTTGTAAAAAAGGGGATAATAAAAGATCCATATAGGATAGATGCAAGCTTGGAAACTATTAAATACGTGATTTTAAAAGGTGGTAAACCAATTATAATGTCTCACATAGGTAGACCAAGAGATAAAAAAACAGGAAAAATTGAAATATCAGAGAAAACTTCAGTAAAACCAATTGTAGAATATTTGAAAACTAAATTAAATCTGGAATTTATAATCCCTTCTATACAACCTGATGAAAACTATGGATTAAAAGATCTTGAAGTTTCTGATCTTATAAAAGCTCTAAGATTAAACAAAATCGATGGTATTTATTTACCTAATACACGTTGGTTTGCAGGAGAAGAAGCTGGTGATGAAAGCACAATTAAATTTGGTAAAGAATTATCAGGGTTAGCTGACATCTTTGTTAATGATGCCTTTGGTTCCTGGCAACCTCATGCTTCAACATTTGAACCCACCAAATATATTCCTTCCTATACCGGACTTTTAATGCAAAAAGAGATTGAGAATCTTTCCCGGGTTTTGAACCCCAAACGACCTTTATTAGCAGTGGTGGCAGGATCTAAATTCGATACAAAAATCCGTCCCTTAACAGCTATATTAAAAATGGCAGATCATCTGGTTCTTGGAGGTGTTATTTACAATGCATATCTCTGTGCTAAATATGGGTTTACAATAAAAGGAGTTTCAGAAGGGGATATACAAAGCGCAAAAAATTTCATTAAAGAAACAAAATTATATCAAGATAAAATCTTGGAATTGCCATATATTATTGAATCTGATATTTTAGAAGAAAAAACCGATGGTAAATTTAGAATTCACGACATTCGTAATTTAAAACAGGGTTGTAGCTTAAATTATATCCTGGATATTTCTCCGGAATCATTCCAACTTGATAAAATCAAGCAAGTATTTTTTACTGCTAATACAATATTCGTTAACGCAGTTATGGGATTTACTCCAAACTTTTCAGAAGGAACAATTGCCTTAGACCTACTTATCAATGAAAATAAACAGGCATCAAAACTGTTCGGCGGAGGAGATACTCTACAAGAACTTAAAACTTTATTACCTAAAATTTATAAACCTGCTTTAGAAAATGATAAATTTTATTTCTTTACAGGAGGAGGAACAATTTTAAAAGCCATTGAGCAAGGGTCAGCTGCTGGTTTAAGTCCTATACATGCCCTATTAAAAAAGAATCAAATAAAATCCAAAAATCGAGAAGCTTTCAAAAAATAAAATTTAATCAAAAACTTTTTCATAATATGTTGAAGACAGTAAAGTCAAATAGTTGACAAAAATAGCATTAGCGCTGTAGTTGTTCAAAAACTTTAACTAAAGTTTTTTAAAAGATTGTATAAAATAAAAAATTGGTAATCAGTAACCCCATCGTCTCGATGGGAATTACCCAATGTTACAATGGGAATAATTAAAAAAGGCATCTTATGAAGAAAAAGAAAATTGAGCTTGAAAAGAGAATCTTTATCCTTTTTTTCCTGATAACTTTTTTGATCGTGGTAGTTTTAATATTAATCGAATGGCAATTAGCAAAATATGGGATTAAACAGAATGAAGATATAAATATCCATAAGATTTTTTCTGATTATGCTTATGCTCAAAATGATCTCATTAAAAAATCACAAAAAATCTTCGAAGAAGTTGCTTCTAATCAACAAATACTATCAGCAATAAGAAGAAAAAATTATTCTGAAATAAACAAAAATATATCACTCTATTTATCAAAACCTAAAGCCGGGAATATAACAATTTTTAATTCAAAAAAAGATTTATTATATGGAGAAAAATGGGATTTAACTGATAGATACATTGATAGAATATTCAGAAATTCATACAATAAACAAATTGATAACTTCTTTGCTAATTATGGCAATAAAATATATTGTGTATCGTACAAAGCATTATTTTCCCGTCCGGAACAATTACTTTGTATTTTAATCAATATAGAGAATATAAATATAAACAATTACAATCTCGGGTTGTATGAGAACGCTATGCTACTTGCTTTGCCATTAGATGCAAGCATGCTAAAAGATAACAAAGAAATTGAAAATAGGTTAAATTATTTAACTCAAGAAATTATTCAGATGATTGCTGATAAAAAATCAGTACAGGTTTCAAGGTCTGGTTTTGATATAGCTTTTGGTTTGAAAATTGACTATGATATCAAAGAACAACCTGCAACAGTTTTTATTTACAAATATGATAGAGACGTCTATATTTTTGCACAACAAAGTGTTCTATTGTTCGTTATAGTGCTCCTGGCACTAACAATGGTAATGATAAGTTTACTGGGTAACTGGTTTAGTAAAACTATATCACACCCTGTTAAAATCATAAGTCTTCGTATGCAGGAAATTGCAACTAATCCATCTGTAATAGAACCATTCGAACAGAACTATCGGGGTGTACTTGGGGATATGGCTGAAACTTTTAAACGAATGAATAAATCTTTAAACGAATATAGTACAAACCTGAAAGAATACAAAGAAATTGCTGATAATCTTAATTCCGGAATCTTCTGGTTAGATCAGAATTTTACAATATTACTCTGTAACCCTAATTTGGCTGACATCTTTGAACAACCTGATTATAAAGAACTTCTTGGAAAAAACTTTAATAGTTTCGTTAATCTAACTGATAAACAAATGAAGCAGGCTTTAAAAAACAGTATAAGTTTACATGACCTGGAAATTATTCTAGGAAAGAAAAAGAAGTATGTAATATTAAAAATTAATTCAATACAAGATGATAAAGGATTGAAGCTTGTTGGCAACATAACTGATGTAACAAACCAGGTTAAAGGTATAATTGCACGAGAAGCCCTGGAAATGGAACTTATAAAAAGTAATAAACTGGCTGAAATAGGTAGAAGAGTCGAAGGTATAGTCCATAATATCAATTCACCTTTAAATACGATCCTTGGTTATGCGCAATTAATTAAAAAAGAAAATAAAAATCAAAAAGATATCGAGAAGATTGTGGAAGCTGGAAAAAATATCGCACATACTGTAAAAGGTTTGTTAAACAAAGTGAGAATGGACAAATCCTCTATGGTCCGATCTGTAAATATAAATGAATTAATTAATCAAGAGTTAGAAATTTGCAGGCATAATCTTTTTTTCAAACATCACGTAGACCTGGAAGTCGATTTAAGTGATAAACTTCTCGAAGTAAAAGCTGTTTATGGTGATATCAGCTTATGCTTGTCTAATCTAATTAATAATGCAATCGAATCTCTGGAAAATAGAAGTGATAAATTTATTTCAGTCAGAACATATCAAAAAGAAAACATGGTTGCTATTGAAATTGATGATAGTGGCGAAGGTATTAAGAAAGAAAATCTGGAATTAATATTCGAGCCCTATTTTACAACAAAAAAGAGTAAAAACAGTAAGGGCAGTGGATTTGGATTGGGTTTAGCTATAAGCAAAAGTATTGCAGAAAAGTATGGAGGATATATTCAAGTTGAATCACAAATTAATCTTGGAAGTACATTCATAATCTTTCTCCAGTCCAAGAAATAAATTTATAACGCCCTGTAATTTTTTAAAAAAATAGGTGTAGCAATATGGAAAATCAGAATTCCAAAAGTATGATCAAAAAAGCCAAAATTTTAATAATCGATGACGAAGAAGATACACTTGATATATTTAGAAGACAACTTGAAGACGAATATGAGATCGATACTGCTGATTCTGCAGCTACTGCTGTAGAAAAATTAAATATAAACGAATATCACATTGCAATGACAGATTTGGTTATGCCCAATGAAGATGGTATTGAACTTTTTAAAAAAATTAAGGAACAATGGCCGCATATATCCGTGATGGTGATTAGTGGGAAAGCTTCAATAGAAATGGCTGTGGAAGCTATGAAATTGGGAGCAGATGAATTTATAGAAAAACCTGTGGAAGACCTGGACCTATTAAAATTAATGATTGAAAAAATTCTTAAGGCTAAATGGCAAATAGAGGAAATAGACAGATTACGTCGAATGTTGGCTCAAGGATTTGAGAGAACAAAAATTATCGGAAATAGTTATGCAATACAAAAAGTTATGGAAAAAGTCCAACGTATTGCTCCTCTGGATACAACAATTCTTATCTCTGGTGAGACCGGTGTAGGCAAGGAACTTTTTGCAGACCTTATTTTCAGTAATAGTAATCGAAAAGATAAAAAATTCGTATCTGTGAATTGTGGTAGCTTACCTGAAAACCTGTTGGAAAGTATGCTTTTCGGTCATAAAAAAGGAGCCTTCACCAGTGCTATAAGGGATAAAAAAGGATACTTTCAAGAAGCTGATGAAGGTACACTTTTTTTAGATGAAATCACCGAAACATCCCAGGCATTCCAGGTAAAATTACTTCGTGCTTTGGAAAAAGGCATTATCAGATGGGTTGGTGGAGATAAAGATATTGAGGTTAATGTAAGAATTATTACAGCAACAAATAAAGATTTGGAAGAAGAAGTTAGAAAGGGAAATTTCCGAGAAGACCTTTACTATAGACTAAATGTTATTAATATTCATATTCCACCACTTAGAGAGAGAGTAGAAGATATCATTTTGCTTGCTAATACATTTGTTAAAGAATTTGCTAAAAAATACAGTAAAGCTGATTTAAAAATATCTGAGCCTGTAATGTCTATCCTGACTACAAAAGCCTGGAAGGGTAATGTAAGAGAGTTAAGAAATTCCATTGAACACGCTGTAGCCATGGCAACTCATAAAAAAATAATTCCTGAAGATTTACCCAGCCATGTTTACCAACAAAAAAAATCAACCGGTAATAAATCCTTAGAAAATATCCTGCATTTGCCCTATCCTCAAGCAAAAGAAACATTTGAAAAATCCTATCTTGAACAATTAATAAAAAGCTGTAAAGGTGATGTTACAAAAGCTGCAACCATATCCGGCATTAAAAGACAAAATATTTATGAAAAATTTAAACGTTATAGTATTGATCCAGCAAAATATAGAGTCCCAAGTGACTCGTCATAATAAGGAATAAATCAGACTACCTTGTATAAATATATTCTCCATGGAGAATCTTCTCTTTCGAATATATTAAGCAATTCAAGATCATTTTCCCGGGTATTTAATATTTCGTAAGTTGAAAATATATATTTCCCACCTAACTCTTTTAATGCCTGGGAATTAATTTCTAAATTATGAATTTTATTTTCCTTTTCTTTAATATTTTCAAAGAAGACCGGCCAGGGAGAAATTTCAGATAACCTCGGTTGAAGTTCACTTGAGAAAAGATAACATCTATTCCCCCATTCATCAAACCATCTTTTACCAGCCTGACTTTTTCCAAGTTCCTTCTCAATCACTTTCCTGAATTTATCTTTATAGTCCAGAAGATAATTGTTTTGATAACTATCTAAAGTATAGAAACCATTATACTGAGCTATACTGGGATGAATCCCAAGACTTACCACGCGATATTCGTTTTGGGGTCTCCCTATAAAATCGTTTATTTCATAAAATAATTTTTCGGAAAAAAACTCTTTATAAGTTATTATCTCATTTTTTTCATTGGTTAGTTTATTAAAAATAATTTTGTGATTAATCACCAATTCATTGAAAATTCTCTCGTTAGTTCCAAAAATATAAAACAATTGACCTATGATAAATACAGTTACAATTATCTTTCCTGATTTGAATTTTACATAATAAGACAATAAAAAAGCAAATAGAATATACCATAGAAACGGAAGCAACCAGTCTATTCTGCGAAGATCAAAAGTTTTTAAAAATGATATATTTTCTTTTAATACATTAAATCCTTTCCAGTAAAAAAATACCGAGCAGAAAGAAAGAAATAAAATCAAAAAAACTATAAATATTAACATAACTATTTTATCTTTCTGGATTTTTCCACGTGCTGTATTTATTAATAAAATAATTAATGTAATAAACCATAATATAAATATCGGTCTATGTAAACTTGCCCTATGATGATGACTATCTATGAGATTTAAAAAAGTCCTATACAAAACTGTTCCGAAACCAAAAGCTTTTGTTGATACCCCACTAAAATATGCAATATTTCTATCAACTCTATGTGAAATTAAATTGTCCTCAATAATCATTGATTTCACAATATTATACTCAACTAATAAATAAAAAAAGATTAATAATAATAATCCTAAAATGAAGTATTTATTTACTTTTTTATTTTTTAGAACATCATAAATAAAAACAGCTATTAAACTGATAATGATAAAAACACCCACCAGAACCAGGTATGAATAAAATGGAAATATAATAATTATCAAATAACTAACAATTTTATTTTTATACCTCAGGATATTACAAAATGCATAGAATAATAATGGTTGACCAGC
>JAUXFF010000148.1 GCA_030620155.1 Candidatus Cloacimonadota bacterium
TTCAAATAAATGAAACTGTAATTCTCCTTTGGATAATCTAATAAATGAAACATCAAAGAAGATTTTCCTACTCTTCTAGGTGCAGCAACTAAAATGTCACATCCTGTTTCTATCACATCCCAAGTCTTATCTATAAGCTTTGGTCTTTTGAAAAAGTTCTCACCCCTAGCGGGATTCCCTAATTGTATTTTCACCATTCCTCCTTTTGACAAAAAATCCGTTGCCATAATTTTTAACAAATTATTTTTTGTCAAATGTTTTAACAAATTATTTATTGTCAACTAGTCTAAATACTTATAAAATAATGCCTTAACTTATTGAAAATAAAAAATATATTCCTGATACTCAACCACGAGGACATAAGTGGATAAGAAGTTAAGAAAATTTAAAAAGCGATGAAATGGAATGGTTTTATAAGCGTTTTATATTTGGAGACACTGACTCGGAAATGGATATTATGATACCTGTGAAGTAACCACAAAGACACGAAGGCACAAGGATATTATGTATTGTGAACCCGAGTTGAGTGCTTTATACCCAACTCGGTTTTATGGCTTTAACTTCCCTCACCACAGATATTTTACATCTATCTGCCAGTAAGCATAGCTGGTAAGATCTCCTGCAAAATTAATATCAATTTTCAAACATTCGATCGGTGAGATGGTGGCTCCAAATGATTGATAACTGTCAGTTTCCCATCTATTGAATTCGTTATCATCAAAATACTCGAATTTCTGCCTTATCAATTTAAAACCAACTCCACCATAAAGTTGAATGAGATTATTTAAATGATAGCTTACTCCGAATGGAACTTTTAATACTGCTTTCCAATCTTTGATCTTAAAATTGTTTTGTCCACTAATAGCAACTGAATCTATCTGAACTGTGCCCTGATATACATGAAATTCATAATCCAGATCGTAATAAGATTCATCACGTTTGGTATCACTATATAATCCATCAAATTTAATACCATAATGCAGATCCCATTTATTTTTTTTGATGGTCTTTCCAAAACCCAAAGTGGTAGTGTATATTTTTCTTTCTTCCTTTTTATCTTGTTCGCGAATATCTTTATACTCATCATCTAATTCATCATTTATGTAATACGAATTATGACGGGAGTCCTGTTGATCTAAGACAGATGTAAGTTGAGTATAGTGGGATTCCATAAAAATACGACTTATTGATTTATCGTTTTCCAGATCTAATAAAACACAAATTCCAATATCTTCTGTTTCCTGGTCTAAATAATGCGAATTCTTTTCAATTCTTTGATGAGAACAGTTGTTTGAACCGCTGAAATAGAAATCTTCATAATCAAAATTATTATAGTAACTCTCATTTATGAAATTCTGTGAAAACATCAATGTGATATCAGTTTTTAAGTTCGAGCCTATTCTGATATTCATTCCAGCAGAATAATAATCGTCGTCATAATCAGAATCTGAAACATCCTCGTTTATTATGACGTATGGAATGGTCTTTTTATAATCTTCAGATACATTTTCTCTCCAGTTATTTCCATATTTCAGAAAGCACCCAACTAAAAAGTTATTGGAAAAAGAATATGCCAAGGTAGTAGTTATTAAGCATGCGCCAAAATCATCACCATGGAAAAAAGTATCATATGTATTATAGTAATAATTAGATGAATAACTATTGCTAAGATAAATACTGGGTTGACTGTTATCACTGCCAATATTTGCATTAATTTTAAGAAGTACTTTTTTTGCTAAAGGCATAATACTGAGGTCAATATCTTTTGTATGAAATTTGTCATATTTTGTAGATTTTCCCTTATTTACAAACTGAATATGTTTATAGTCATATTCAGTTAGATGTGCAGGGAATAAGTTAATATCTGTGTCAATATCATTGATAAGATATTCAAAATAATTTCCCAGTCCCTCAATTCTTGTTCCAGCCATTAAACTAATAGCAGATAATAATACAACCACAGTTAAAAAGATTTTTATAGTTTTCATTTTTCCTCCAATTTTTTTTAAAACTCCAATCTACACTCCTCACAATTCTAAAGAAAATCATGGGAGTTATATCATTCCTTCTCTATAACTAAACATCCTGCCTTTTCAGGATGATCTTGAACTAATTGCTCTTTTTTAACTTTTCGAATAAGCCAGATAATCAGGAAATCACCACATGATACAATAGAAAAAAATAATGCAATAACAAGTAAAAGACTATTTCCGAGAATAATTGAAAAAATTCCAGGAATAAAGCCGAGTATAATTCCCGGCAATACAGCGCTTATACGATAAGCAGAAGCAGATATGGGAACAGTGCAATGAGCATAGGGAGTTATGTTTTTCCAATGGAAACCGATTTTTATTTCCTTAAAGGCAGCTTTACCGAAGATTACATAAGAAATTGCATGAATAAGCTCGTGAATTATTCCACCAACAAGTAAGATTGGGACTAATACGTAAAATTTTATAGATTTGAGTCCAGTTTGTAAGTTATCATTTCCCCAGTAAAGAAAATAAGGAATTATTAATATAAAGATTATAAATATTAATATTGGTATTGAGTATATATTTGCTTTGAAAATTGAAATAGAATAATCTTTTTTTTTCATCCTTTATACAACCTGAGCTAATTACTTTGTAATTTATTTTAGTAATTAGTTATATACGTCATAGAATACACAGTTAAAAAACCATTTATGCTTTTTCTAATTCTTTATAAATTTCTTTTCTTACTTCATCTTTTGGAGCTGCATAACCCCAGCATTTATAATGACCGTTAAAAAATAAAGCCCGTGCGGTCTGATATTTTTCAAGATTTTTTTTAATGCTGCAATTGTACTCGTTTAAAACCATTTTTTCTCCAAATTCAGCGCAAACCTGGCGAACTCTATTAACTTCACATATAGAAGTGGGGCATAGCTGATTCCAAAAAATATCTACTACAACTTTATCTGTAATAGGGTTAAATTCATATTTCAATTTAAACATTCTTGGAGGTTCAACAGGTTCGAAAATCTTCATCATGATTACCGTATCCCTCTGTCTATCAACCTCTTTATAACCTAACTTTTTGAAAAAAGATGTTGGCATGAACCAGAAGCCATCATCATAGGTTAAAACTGCAACTCCCTTCTTTGTTTTTTTTGCTTCTTCTTCAACAGCTTGAATTAAAGCTTTTCCAACACCACTTCCTTTTTCTTCCTTATATACTTTTTGATAGTGCAAAGTTAAACAGGGAATTGTCATCAGGTCTTTCCCTGTCATGCCCCAGGTACCAAGTTCGATAGGTAAACAATGAGCAAAACCAAGTGGATCCCCTTTATCATCAACTGCAACTTTAATTTTCAGTCCTTTTTTCATGGTGTTCCTTATCCATTGTTCACGAACTAAAGCGCTGGCTTCATTTTCTTGATTGATTTCATCATTGTGAGTGCAAAGAGCAACAAATTCCATGTATTTATCTGTTAAATCAACTACCTGCATTTTTCACTCCACTCAGTTTCCATTTGTCCTGTTTTTTCCTGAAGAGTACTTTTGAAATTTCTTCACTATTGTTTTTGGAAATATACAGTATTTGCATATCAATATCCAATTTAACTTTTTTAATGATACTGAATTTGTTTTTACTGAGAAAATTCATAATGCCTTTAATAATCTTTTCTTGCTGTTTATCTTTCTTAAGAGAATCACTAATTTTATGTATATTTTCTTCAGTTTGGATTAAACCAGACATTGCTTCCAGGTCACAACAATCTAAAAAATTATCAATATTATCTGTTTTTGCAGCTTCAACGAGTGATTCAAAAGCCTTCTCAGGAGAGGAAAAATCTCCATACCAGTTAATACACATTAAAGATATTATAAAAATCAGGAAAAATTTAAGATTTTTTATATATTTCATGATTGAAGATTATAGAACAAATTCATAACCGGTATGAATATGAAAATCTGATTTTATACTATCTACAGGACCTTTAAGACTACCTCCGATTTGAAAAATTATATTCTTAGAACTCCTTAATTTAAAATCATATTCATATTTTGGTTTATTGTTTTCGTTTTGAGTCCAGCGTAATGTTATTCCCCAGGTTTGATCGGAAAAATGAAAACCAAATACAGGACGAACCATTGTTAAGTCCACATCTATCTCTGTCTTATATTCTTCATAACAGAGTTTTGTCTGCCTGACACCTCCAAAAACCCCGTAAATGAAATAGGTTTCGTCATCAATAGAACCAAAAAAATTATGCAAGTATACTTCATAAGTTTCTAAATTCTGGATGTATGGATGATTACTTTTAAGCTTATAAAAAACTTTAGCTCCAATTCCATAATTCTGGTAAACATTCAGGAAATCCATATTTAAATTGAAACCATATAACATGTCCTTATAATAATAATTTGGATATTTCGGATAATAGGTACCACAAGTCATAATAGTACGTAAAGTTTTTGATTGCAGGTTTAAAAAAGTCATAGAAAAGATAATAACTATTAGAAATACGATTTTTACAGTTTTTTTGTTTATCATAATTAATTTCTCCAGATATATCTTATAATTTTAAAATCATATCACTATATGAGCAGTTAATAAGGTCTTCATCATGAATTTCAAAAAGATCTAAATATTTCTTACACTGCTTTCTTAAATTTACTTCACCAATCTTTCCTGATTCATCGATGGCTTCAATTTCTATAAATGAACCCAGATTGTTAACTTTATCAATATGAATTTTTATGTTGTCAATAAAATAAATTTCACGTTGTTTTTTTACTGTTACTAAAATTCCCAGCGAAGAAGTCAGAATAGCTTTTAAGGCAGTGTTCTTCAGAGGGTGATAATATATGACTTCGGATTTTTTAGGACCTGATTTGTTTTCCCTGTCATAATAAACAAAGCTGTATTCAATATTTCCCTCACGAAGTTTCAATCTACCTTTATTACATTTGAAATATATATCAGTTTGAAAGTCAATACCTTTGAAATCAGCTTTTTTTTCTTCCAGGATTTTTCGTATATGATCTTTATTATTACATTTTGCTTTAATTTCTATATTTAAAAGTTCCATATTTATCACGCTTTTACCAGATTACTTATTGCCCATAAGAAAAGAGATTTAATAATAATCAAAATAGATGTAATTATAAATATCTGTTTCATATAAACCTCTTTCTTATTTGCGAAAATATTGTATCTCTATTAACTGGCAAGTCTTTTATCAGAGGTTGTTACTGAAAAAGAAAAACGGCGTACTAGACGCCGTTTATAAATATATGTTTAAACCCAGATAATGCAGTAGAAATTTTTAAATAGCAGCATTCTCTTATGTGTGAGTGAATTACAAAATTTTATAATTAATTCCCAGCGAAAGAGTTTGTTTATACTGAATCTCATCTATACTTTTACCATCATTATCATAGTCAGTTTCATTGTATATCATTTCAAAGTATAAATTCATGCTGATCAGTTTTGATAAATTTACAATTAAAGTATTTTTCCAATTTATTCGGGGTGTTTTCCAGTCATCTTCATATTCTGTGTCTTCAAGGTCTTCAGATTCAGAATGATACAAAGCTTTATATACATTAAAAATACTACTGAATGTTATATTATCATCAGATATTGGAGTTTTGTAATCTGCAATGAATTCTAAACCACCATCATTAGTATTATAAATATCTTCATGATGGTTTAAATATTGCCTGAAAGAACCACCCAGACGCATGGAAAATTCTTTTCTTTCAGTTTTTGTAAAGATTTTGGACATTCCAAAACTTTCTATTATTACATTTGGATTTAATGGTTTGGTTTCTTCCTCAATGCTTTGATCCAGAAATTGACTTTCAATCTTACCGCTTACATAGGGGTCAACAAAAGCACCTAATGTGAATCGGATTATTGTTTCAAAGTCTATAAGATCAGTTGACTTATCAGGACTTGCCCATTTTTTATCACCGGTTTCCTCTTCAATATATTGGTTGTGTGTTTGACCAAAAGCCAGCTTCAAAGTGTTCTTATTATGAATTTTAGGATTAAGCTGTTTCTCTGCTAACATGTTTACATTAGAAACCCAGGAGATAGATCCCATCTCTTCTCCTGCCCAGTTATCACTATAGTAATTCTGGTTCATCATAAGTGAAATATCTGCTTTAAGATTCCATTCTTCTGCTTTCAAATACATAAATGATACAATAATTACAATAATAACAATTAACTTTTTCATTAGATCTCCTTTTTATAAAAAAA
>JAUXFF010000009.1 GCA_030620155.1 Candidatus Cloacimonadota bacterium
GAATCTTTTATTGTTATTATTTCTGAAGCATGAACAATTTCGATACGTTTTTTATTATAGAAATATTTGTCGAGATTTCTATGAAGAATGTCTTTTTTGCCGACTAGGATGACTTTTTCACAAAGGTTCTCTTTAATTGCAAGAATAGCACCCTCCACTTCGGGGTAAGGTGCATTGTCGCTACCAAAAGCGTCTAAAACGATTCGCATTTATTCCTTGATTTCTATAACTTTTTTCCCATTATAGTAACCGCATTTTGGACAGATATTGTGAGGTCTGCAGGTCTCACCGCAATTGGAGCAAGTTGTAAACGTAGGGATCTCAGCCTTATAGTGAGTTCTTCTTTTATCTCTTCTTGATTTTGAGACCTTTCTTTTTGGTACAGCCATTTTATCTCCTGTTTTAACTTCCTTAAAATAAAGCAATTATGTATTATGCAACATTTCAAAAAACCACATTATTTTTAAAAGATTATGTGTCAAGATTTTTGGGGCGGTATAAATTCGGTGTTATCTCTTACGACCTCTAATATCATATTTTGAGGATTTATTTCTGTTTGAGAGATTGAATAACTATTGAGAATTTTTATTGCAACATTCTTTCCGATTTCCAAACTGTCACAATAAACTTTCCCTATTTCAGACTTGTTTTTTATGCAATCTCCTACTTTGTATGGAAGGTAAGCTCCAGCAGCATAGTTTAGCTTAGAATCAAGTATTTTTCTACCTGCCCCAACATCAATTAAAGCATATCCTATGTCTTGCGTATTTACTTCATTTATCCAACCGGACTGCTTGGCAATTATTGGAATTTCATGTTTCGATTTTGGTAGTAATGAAAAATCTTCACATACTCTAGGGTCACCCTCCTGAGCTTCTATAAATCTTCTAAAGTGATCTAAAGCTGAACCGTTTTCAATAACTTCATCTATCATATCTTCAGCTTCATTTTTTGAAGAAGCTTTTTCACATAGTAATAACATTTCTACAGCTAATGTTTTAGTTAAGAGATAAATATCAGGTATTTCCTTGCCTTTTAAAAATTCAATAGTTTCTTTAATTTCCAAAGCATTTCCTATATATTCACCCAATGGGGAATTCATATTAGAAAAAACTACAGTGACTCTCTGTCCCATACTCTTACCGGTTTTTGATAAATATTCACCGAGTTCTCTGGCAGTATTCATGTTCTTAATAAAAGCACCTGATCCAACTTTAAGATCAATAACCAGGTTTTGAGTACCTTCTGCGATTTTTTTACTCATAATACTTGCAGTAATGAGAGGTAAGCTGGCTACAGTACCAGTTACATCTCTCAAAGCATAAGTTCTTCTATCTATAGGAACTAATTCTTCAGACTGGCTTATTATACTGAAACCAACTCTATTGATGATATTTTTAAATTCTTTTTCAGAAAAATTTGTTTTAAATCCCGGGATAGAATCGAGTTTGTCTAAAGTACCACCTGTGTGCCCAAGAGCTCTACCGGAGATCATTGGGAGTTTTCCACCACAGGCTGCCACGATAGGTGCCAGTATAAGACTCATTTTATCGCCAACCCCTCCGGTCGAGTGTTTGTCTACTGTTTTCATGGATTTTGGGAAGGTGATTCTTTTTCCGGATTCGATATAGATTTCGGTTAAGGTTTTAATTTCATCTAACCTCATCCCTTGAAAATAAATTGACATTAGAAATGCTGCCATTTGATATTCAGGGATTTTTCCTGCTTCGTAAGAATTGAGAATAAATTTCATTTCATCTCGGGTAAGATCTTTCCCATTCCTTTTTTTAATTATGATAGATACTGGATTAAGCACCATTTTTTCCCCATTACCATGTATTTAATTTATGGATTTTTTTATACTTAAAGAATTTAAATACGAAACAACTTAAAAATTCTCTGTCTATTTTTAATTTCAAACCAATTCAATAAAATTACCACCAAACTTGTTTATTATTCTCATAAGTAAAAATCCGTTCTTCTTTTCTTGAGTCTTTTTTAACAAGCCAGTACAAACGATTAGAAGGCACATTATCAAAAAATAATGGTTCACCTGTACAAGTTTTCTCACCTAAAGATTTCCACTCATCATCCCAATAAAAGAATTCATAATCACAGTTGTCTTCCAGGAATGAAATTTTCTTACCTTCAGTTGTATTTTCGATTGTTTTTTTGGTAACAGAGACCAATTCAGGATTTATTGTATTATCATTTTCATTCAGGATTCTTAAATTTCCATTTCCTTCCAAAATAAATATATCTCCAGCAGGAATTAATTCCTTGTGTACATAAAACATTGGTGAATATACAATATCAACTCCCATATCTGTAAAAGTTACAGTGGAATCCTTGATTTCACCCCAGTGAATTGCTTTCCATTCCCCGGAATTAAAGACACAAAGATAAGCAAATCTAGTGCTATCTGGAATTTCTTTTTCAAGGGATAAGGTTACATCCGATACATCAGTATACAAAGGAGTTACATCAATATAACTTTTACCACCCAACCAGGCTGGTACTTTTTCCCACTCTTCCAGTTTAAAAGCTAAGTTATCCTTTTTCTGAGAAAAAGTTTTACGATAAGCTTTAGCCAATTTGGAACGAAGATTATATTCGTCAGGAATTACTTTCCCGTCGGGTGTAATTATGGAATTCCAGGCATGGTTGTTGCCTGTATTTGCCCAATGAGGAGTATAATCGCTGGTTACAGGAAGACCGTTTGCTCTCATTGCATATATTATGAAATTGGTTATATCTTCACAGCGTCCGATTTTATTGGACAGCATCTCTTCAAATCCTTGATCTGTTGGGTGGCAATAAAATCTGGGATCAAATCCGAATAGATTTTTTGTTTCTTTGTTGATATATCTTGAAGCTTCGATTGGATCTGCAGGATTTTCTAATTTCTCAGGTAAATGTTTAAAATATTCAAGAAAATAAGGTCTCCAGGATTCAATTGGTTCGTTACTACCCCGGTAAGGAAGAATATATTCTTTAAAAATGTTATAAGAGTATTGCTTTGCCCATGGTTTATTTTTCCAGGATTCAAAGGCTAATTCGATATTTTCAATTAATAATTCGGAAGTGATGGTTTTAATGTCCTCATATTTTTCTTTGAGTTTCCAATGTAATTCGCCCTGTTCTTTTTCAAGGGAATCCAGATAGGAAATAACCTTATCATAGTTTTCGTAATCAAGTATATTAAAGGTGATTTCTACCTTATTGGAGTCATAAAGTGCAGTTTCTGTATAGGAGTGATTTATTAAATTTTCCAGGAGAAAATATAAGGCATCGATCTGTAAAGAATCACCTTTTTCCTGGAAATAAATGATTGCCTTTTTTATCTCTTTTTTGTTTTTCCCAGAGTCTTTTAACATTTGTTTGATGTTTTCAGGATAATTATATTTACTGCATGAAAGAATCAATAAGTACAATATTATTTGAAATATAAGTATTAATTTTTTCACTTTTACACCTATTTTATATATTTTAAAAATTCCTTTAACTGTTTCTCAGCTTGCCAGCTCCAGAACAATTTTCCATCCACAAAAGGAATATTATTTTTCACGCAATTTTGAATGAGAGGAGTTTTTTTTCCTCCGTATGGTAAGTCAATAACTTTGTTAGGAAGTTTTAGCATGGTTATCTTAAGAATATCTTCACTTTTCGAACCTAAAGGAGTGCAATTAATAAAAACATTAAAATTTTTATATTGTATTTTTGTAATGAATTTGATTGAGTATTTTTTTGCAAGTTTGTTGCCTTTAATTTCGTTTCTACTGGAAATCACTAGATTTTTGAAATTATTAAGGACGATCAAGGCAGATTCAGCTGAACCGCCACTTCCAAAAATGAGAATGCTATCATTTGCAGTAATATTCAGATATTGAACAGCTTTTTTAAATGCAATTACATCGGTATTGTAAGATTCTTTTTTAAATGGTAGATATAAATTTACTGGAGTTGTTTGCTCTTCTATCTGCTTGTTGTTAAAAGAATTACGGATTTTAAACTCAACTCTCTTTTTATAAGGCATAGTAACTGAGAGACCATAGAACATATAATTCATCTGCATCCAATTGAACCACAACCAGAAATCTTTAAAATTATTTACTACAAAAGGAAGATAAACAGCATCTAGTTTATTTTCTTTAAAATAGTTATTATAAAAAGTCAAACCAAGTGATTCAAAGACCTGTTCTGTTCCAATAAGACCACCTAATTTAGTATTCTTATTTATTTTTTTCAATCCATAAAGTTCTGCTTCCGATGTACTTAATTGATTATTTGCAGTTTGGAAATTTTTAAGACCAATGTATGTTCCCTCAGAACCGAGAAAGTAATATAAAATTCGTGAAAGTTTTCCCAAAGTTCCCATTCCGGCTAATAGAACGGGTTTATTTGAATAAGAAATAAATAATTTGAGTTTGATCAGATCTGAATAATTATTAATATTAACAGCGATTTTTAAAAATTTTGAGGGAATTGAATTTGATAGATTTATAATATATTCAATTTTTTTGTAATTGATCTTATCATTAAAATCGTGATATGATAAAATTAAATTTGAAGAAGGAATAACCGGAATTTTATATAAGGCAATTTCACAATCAACCAAGCAATTGAATTTGGCAATGATATTGTTATAATAGATTTTTTTTTCTTCAAAGGTTATATTATTTTTTCCACCTTCAGAAATATCTCTGATAGTGATTATTGTATTCTCGTTTATGTATTTGGTAGTAAATTTACTGTAGTTTTCGTTGTAATCCAACCTGAACTCTTTCCATTTATAAAGTCTATTTTGTGAATATTCCTGAATAAAATCATCATTCAGGTAAGGGAGTGATAATATAATCATTGATTTTTCTTACTTTCAGAGATAATAGTTAACCAGATTTTTTCCACGAGATTTTTATCTATATTCCATATTTGTGCTTTCTTTATTAAATTTTTCAGAAGTTCTTTTTCTCTTTTTTTATCCTCAATTTGTAAATTATGTTCCTTTTTATATTGCCCAATTAATTTTGAAATCTCTTTTCTTCTAACTAAGCCTGTTAAAATATCTTCATCGATTTTATTTATTGCTTCCCTGTAATCAGATAGGTCCAATTTTTTTCCTGCAATGAGTTTCTGATGATTTAATGCATCTGCCAGAACCAGTTTTATCATAGATTTTGCTACAGGTAATATCCTGGGGATTATGCAAGTATCATGTCTTCCTCCAGATTTGAAAATTATTTCTTTGTTTTCCCGGGTAATTGTTTTTTGTGGTATATTAATGGATGGAGTTGGTTTTACTACGAATCTGAAGGTCAATTTTTGTCCTGTACTTATACCTCCTAGAATACCACCACAACGGTTACTCAAAAATCCTTTCTTATTCATCTGGTCGTTAGCTTCACTTCCTGTTAATCCTGCAAATCCAAATCCATTACCAAATTCAATGCCTTTTACAGCTCCTATAGAAAGAATAGCTTTGGCAAGATTAGCATCTAATTTCTCAAAAACCGGATCACCTAGACCTTCAGGTAAATTTTCAATTTTCACCTCAACAGTTCCTCCCACAGAATCTCCTTTTTTTTGAATATCTGTTAGGTAACTTAATAATTCTTTATAATTGTTTTGATCATACCAGCTTAGATCATTCTTAAAAGAAAAATCAATAGATTTTACGATAAATTTACCGATCTGAACAGGATAAAGCCGAATATTTATATCTTTCAGTAAATCATTAACAAGTCCCGAAGCCGCAACCCTGGCTATGGTCTCTCTACCTGAAGCTCTACCACCACCACGATAATCATAAATCTTAAACTTCTTAAAATAGGTAAAATCAGCATGACCGGGACGAAATAAATTTTTAAGATCATCATAATCTTTAGTTCTGATATCTTTGTTATTCACAATTAAACAAATAGGCATACCAGTTGTAATCCCGTTAAAAACGCCGGATAAAATCACAATTTTATCTTCTTCTTTCCTAGAGGATGAAAATTCTTTATTGCCCGGTTTTCGTGCATCTAATTCTTTCTGTATTTCTTCCATTGGAAATTTTATACCGGGTTTTACATCCTCAATTACAACCCCGATGACCGGACCGTGACTTTCTCCGAAACTGGTAATTCCTAAATATTTTCCATAACTGTTAGAATTCATTTTTTTCTTCCTTAAAAGCTTTCCGGATGAGATTATATTTAAAAAAAATCATGTCAACGAATTTAATTAGTGCTTGTCTATGAATTAGGATTACCGATTATAAACGGTTATAAAATCCTTCGCCTAAGTCTATCCTGTGAAATCTTTTTATCTAATTGTTCCTCCCCGATAATTTATTTTGTTACTATAGCAATTAACCAAGTTATAAATTATGGGAGTTCAAGACTAAGCTATGCCAGCTCACCAAAGGTGATTAAGTCTCCAAAGACGACTAAATCTCCTGAGGAGACTAAAAAAGGCAGGTAAACTGGATGTATTACATTATAGTTTAATTTGTGGTGTTAAAAATGATACCTATAAAATTGATATTTTTAGTTCTAATTTTGTAAAGCTTGATTTTAAGATAAAAGATAATTTGACAATATAGAGCGGTTGTTTTCTATAAGACACACAATTATGTAAGGAGGAATCATGGGATTTAGCTTTGGTTTAAACTGTCTGGCAGTTACTGCAGATTTCCAACACGGGACAAATTTACTCTCTATTGCTGCAAAAGGTGGATTTCTTATGATAGTACTTTTATTAATTTCAATTTTTTCAATCAAGATAATTATAGAGAAATTAATAAAATTTAAAAAATCAAAAAAAAGTGAGGGGGAATTTCTAGAGAAAATATACGATCATCTTAAAAATTCTCAGGATGATAAAGCAATTCAGATATGTGGAGAGAGGGAAGATAGTCCTCTTGCCAATGTGATTGCAAAAGCTATTGATGATTATGATGTTGGGGGAGTTCAAATAAAAGATACTATGGATTTGGCGATTAAAACAGAGGTTCACAATTTTGAAAAGAATTTGGGTACTCTGGCAACATTTGCTGCCATCGCACCATTAATCGGTTTTCTGGGAACTGTTACCGGTATGGTGAAAGTATTTATGAAAATTAGTGAAACCGGTGGAGGTGTAGATATAAGCTTAATGGCAAGCGGTATATGGGAAGCATTGATCACTACAGTCGGTGGATTAACTGTTGGCATAATCTGCATTCTTTTTTACAATCACCTTATTGGAAAGCTTGAAACTTTAGCCAGGATTCTGGAGGATAAAACAAATGAATTTCTGGTAAATGTGAGGAGAATTAATAATGGGAGTTGATGTAAAAAGAAAACGTATTGCTTCAGTTGCATTGATTTCTTTTGCTGATGTGATTTTTTTATTATTAATTTTTTTCCTTATTTCTTCAAGTTTTATTACTCATTCAGGAATTAAAGTAAATCTACCGGGTTCAAGTTCTCAACAGAATGAATATAATAAAAACATCAGTATTACATTAACAAAAAACGACGAACTATTTGTAAATGATGAGCGAGTTACTTGGGATGATTTAGCAAAGGTTTTGAACGAGAAATTAATTAGTGATCCTGAACAAGTAGTAGTTATACGAGCTGATGAAGACATTCCTTTGAAAAAAGTAGTAAGGCTCTTGGATCTGGCGAAATTATCAGGATCGAGCAGGTTCTTTATTGCTACGGAAATTACTTTACCCAAAGAAGATTTAAATGAATGAAGAAAAAATTGCTATTACAAGCTCAATATTAATTCATCTTGTTTTAATGTTGATTTTGTTTTTTTCAGTCTACATACCTCGGACTGAATTTAAAAGAATAGAAATTTTAGAATTTGGTTATAAGGATATTGCTAATAATAAGAAGTATATTTCTCCTTTGACGAAATCTTCTTTTTCTGGATTATTAAACAATGGAACCAGCAGTAATATTATTCCTAAAAAAGTGGATTTACCAAAAGTAACTTCAGAATCTGATGACCCTTTGAATATATCAAAATTTGAAACAACAGCGTATAATAAACTCAAGCTTGATGATAAGATTGGTAGTAAAAGCATAAAGAGTGATTTATCAGCAAGTGTATTTTCTGAAAGTAAAATCGCAATAAAAGATAAACCTGTAATAGGTTCATCAAATGATTATTTAAAATCATTATCCGCAAGACTTACCGATGGTGGGGAAGATGAATCACAATATATTTTAGAAGGAGATATCACAACCAGAGTTATTGTTAATCAAATTATTCCCAAATATCCTGAAGGAATTCAAAAAACAACGAGGATAAAAATCAAATTTGAAGTACTTTCGGATGGTTCTATTACGAATTTATTAATTGTGAAAAAAGCAGACCCCATCTTGGAAAAGATCAGTATAAACGCTTTAAAACAGTGGAAATTTAATAAGCTTTCGGAAGATATTGTTCAAATCGGGTATATAACCTTTATTTACCAACTTAAATAAGAAATAAATATGAACAGAATACTTTTTATTGATTCTATAGAAGATTCGAGAAGAGAGTTAAAAAAAATCGGAGTTTCTTCCAGGGGAATTGAAGTTATGGCTCCCAAGGCTATTGGCTTATCTATAAAATTAACTAATGTCAGAATCGGAGCAGCCAATATTTTGAAACAGGAAATGTTATCTGTCGGGGGAGATGCTGCTGTTGCCAGAGGTGTAGTTAATGGAAAAACTGAAATCAGTGCAGTTATCCTTCTGGGTAATGTCGATAAAATCCAAAAATTAATAAAAAAGTTGGAAAATCAAGAGATTTTCGGATTACAGGAAATAAGAACAGATTTGGTAAATTTATTACATTTTAAAAAAGAAGGGAATAGAACGATTGCTAGTAACGGCAGGGAGTTGATCCTGGATTCAACCAAAATCATCGGGGTCCTCAATATTACTCCGGATAGCTTTTCTGATGGGAATCTGTATCTGGAACCTGCTCAAGCGGTTCAACGCGCTATACAAATGATAGAAGATGGGGCTGATATTATTGATATAGGCGGAGAGTCTTCAAGACCCGGAGCAGCACAGATTACAGTTGAGGAAGAAAAAGAAAGAGTGATTCCTGTTATAAAAGAAGTAAGAAAAAAAACTAATATTCCAATTTCTATTGATACATATAAATCTGAAGTAGCCAGAGCTGCAATTAAAGCAGGAGCTGATATCATTAATGATATTAGTGCGTTAAGATTTGATAATAAAATGATTGAAGTTCTTCAGAAAGAAAAACACGTGACAATAATTTTGATGCATATGCAGGGGAAACCGGAGAATATGCAGAAAAAACCTTATTATAAAGATACTATTGAGGAAATATTGGCTTTTTTAAAAGAAAGGATAGAATTTTGTATTTCAAATGGAATTTCTCTCCAAAGAATTATGATTGACCCGGGAATTGGATTTGGCAAGAGATTTGAAGATAATACCATTATCCTTAAGAAACTTTCTGAATTTCATAGTCTTAATGTTCCTGTTGTACTGGGAGCTTCAAGGAAGAGTTTCATAGGAAAAATTTATTCCTCAAACCCGCGGGAGAGATTGGAAGGAAGCCTGGCAACATCTGTTTTAGCTTATCAAAATAAAATACAGTTCGTACGTGTTCATGATGTTAAAGAACATAAGAAACTTTTAAAAACTTTAGAGAAAATAAGGAATGCTGAATGAGTTTTCTTATCCCGAAATTTACAGATATAATTGATATAATTTTAGTGGCTTTTTTAATATATCGTTTAATTTTACTTTCACAGAAAACAGGTAGTTACCAGATACTTATAGGATTAGGACTTGTCCTGATGTTTTATTTTATTGCTTCAATTTTAAATTTAGAAATGATGTCATCTTTTTTGAAAGTTTTGAAAGATTATTGGGTTATTATTTTTATAATATTATTTCAACCTGAGATCAGGAGTTTGTTTTCGCGGATGGCAAGAGACCATGATCTGCGACTATTATTTAAAGATACAAAAAAATCGGTTTATACTTCTCTTTTAAATGCAATTTCTATAATGTCATTTCGAAAAATAGGAGCACTTATATTAATTGAGAATCAGAGAAAATTAAATGAATATGTTGAAACTGGTGAAGTTATTGATTCGCAAATTTCATTAAAGCTTATATTAACCATTTTTAACCAGAAGGCAATTCTTCATGATGGAGCGATTATTATAAGAAAGGACAGAATCCTGGCTGCGAAAGTTGTTCTTCCTTTATCTGAAAATATCGTATATACAAAAAAGTTGGGAACCAGACATTTGGCTGCGGTTGGTATCACAGAAAAAACCGATGCTTTTGCTATTGTTGTTTCTGAAGAAACAGGTAGAATCTCTGTAGCAAAAAATGGTGAAATCATCACAAACATATCAATTGATGAATTAGCCCAAAGAATCAAAGATGAAACAATATAAAAGACCTTTCCTGATTGCTATAACAGGTGGAATTGCATCTGGAAAATCAATTGTATCCCGTTGGTTTGAAGAAAAAGGATATAAAGTTATATATGCAGACATAATAAGTCATTTTTTGTTAGAAAAAGAAGAGATTAAACAAAAAATTCGAGAAAAATTTGGGAATGAAGTCTTTAATATCAATAAAGTGAACAGAAAAAAGCTTGGAAAAATAGTATTTAATTCTCCGGAAAAACTGGCTTTTTTGAACACGCTTTTACATCCTCAGGTTCGAATAAAAATACAAAGAATTATTGATGAAGAAGATTCAAAAATTTTAATTATTGAAATTCCACTTTTGTTTGAAAGTAGGCTTGAAAAATGTTTTGATTTGATCCTTAATGTTTTTTCTGAGGAAGCAATTCAGGTTAAAAGATTGATTACTCGTAATGATATTTCAGAGCAGGAAGCATTAAAGAAGATCCGCAATCAAATGCCTGGAGTAGAGAAATACAATAAAGCGGATATAAATATAATTAATAACACATCTAAGGGATATTTGTTTAAACAATTATATGAAATTGAGGAGAAATTTATAAAATTGAAATTCAGAGATATTCAAAGATTAACAAATCACTGAGTAATTTTTATATAGAAAAAATATGAGAAATAATCCTTTACAAAGTTATCAATAAGTTTTTTTTTAGATTCAACAGTGTTTGAAGTAAATGGGAGGAGTGATGAAAAGAATTATTTTAGGTTTAATATTGGTATTATTAATATCTTATTTGAATTCCGAAATCTCACCTCGATTTTTAAATCCTGAAATTAATACTCCTTCAATTTTTAATCTGAATAATATTACAATGAGTCACACAATGTCATTTTCAACAGGAATATTTTCTAATAAACAGGGTTATTATCAATCATTATATACAAATCATATAAATTATGTTTTCAACTCCAAATTGAATTTACAAGTAGATCTAAATTTTATTAATTTTGGAACTACTACTTATAAAAAAGGGTTTGAAATAGAAGGAAATAAAGATAATGAGAGTAGAATTTTTCCTGAATTCACTTTGACTTATAAACCTTCGGAAGATGTAAACATTGTATTTGAATATAAAAATGTTAGTTCTTCAAATTTTTACAACCCGTATTATAAGAACTGGAGATGGTAATAATATAATAAGTCTTTTATTCATACAAATTCCCAGTCTGAAAATTCTTCATCAATAATTAATAGTTTGCCATTTAATTTATTTTTTAATGTTTTAGTAGAAATATCATCCAGGGTGAATCCATCCTGATTAAATATATTACTGCTTACAACTGCGATTTCATGAGGTTTCAAATTGATTTGAGATATAATATCTTCTGCTGAAAGAAGTCCGGTTACAGTAACAGTTTTACCGAAAAAATTATTAGAAATTTCAACAACTCGGGTTTTGTTTTTTAAAGTTGAGTTTATTTCATTTGCTATTAAATTAATATGATTATAAGCTAGTTTACCGGTTATAAAAACAAAATTATGCTCAAGCTCTCTTATTTCAGAAATAAAATCCTCTTTATTATCTTTCCAATTTTCCAATAATAATCTTATCATTCCAATTCCGTTTTCTAGTTGAGGAAAATCTTCATAAAAATCTTCTTCAGGAATTTTTTTTTCTGATAGAAGATATATTTCATCTGAACAAAAAGTCCTGAGATATTTTTCTGCCAATTTTAATAATTCAAAAGCTTGTGCAGGAGTTACTGTTTTCAACTGTAAAAGTGATTTTCTGAATTTAGTTAAACCCACAGGTACAATTCCAATGGATAAAACAGAGGAGCCTAAAGAATCAAGGTCTTTTAAGGTTCTATAAAGTTCATTCCCATCATTCCATCCCGGTAATATCACAATTTGTGTATGAAGTTTAATTCCATTTTTTGTAAGAATTTTCAACTGATTGAGTATGTTAAACTCCATCCTGTAACGTAGCATTTTTTTATGAAGAGATGGATTGGTTGTTTGTACGGAAATATATAAAGGACTTAATTTTTGATTGATAATCCTTTTTAACTGTGTTTCTGATATATTTGTGAGAGTGATATAATTTCCAAAAACAAAAGAAAGACGATAATCATCATCCTTGATATATAATGTTTTTCGGAAGTTCGGTTTCATTTGATCTACAAAACAGAATATACATTCATTTATACAGGTTATACATTTGTCAGGGATCGGTTCGATTCCTAATGGCTTTTCCCAATTTTGAATTATCAGGATCTCTTTTTTTTCACCTTTTTGGTTTTGTATAAGAAATTTTAAAAATTTATCTGCACTGTAAAATTGAAGATCTAAAAAATCATTTATAATGTTACTGTTGATAGAGATTATCTGATCGTCGGGTTTCAATCCTGACTCTTCAGATAAACTATTATGCAGAATTTTATTAATGTGTATAGACATTATTTATAGAATATGTGTATCAAATTATATAAATATTAGCTGGAATAAACTGAATTTCAAAGTTTTTTTATATAAAAAATGAGAAAATTACTTAACCTTTTTTTTTCTTTCTTGGAAACTTTCAAGTTTATAATTAATAGTTTTATTTAATTTTTCCACATCAAAAGGTTTTGTAATATAATCATCAGCTCCCGCATTAAATGCATTATCCAGGTCGGTCATTTGTCCCTTTACTGAAAGCATAAAGATGGGTATATCTTTAGTTCTGGGGTTTTTTTTTAACCATTCACATGTTTTATAACCATCCATAACCGGCATCATAATATCTAAAAGGATGAGATCTGGGTCTTTTGCTAAAGCCACTTGAATACCTTCTTTACCATTTGAAGCTACAAAGATCTCATGATTTTCCAATGATAAATTAAAACTAACAAGTCTTCTAATGTTTTGATCGTCATCAACAACTAAGATTTTCATTAATTCTCCCTTTACTAAATTATTTTTTTTAAGACAGGGAAAAATATTTTAAATAAAGTACCTTTTCCTTCTTGACTATAAACCTCAATTCTTCCTTTATGATCATGAACCATTTCTTTTGCAATAGATAAACCCAGTCCTGTTCCCTGAATCACAGTTCCTGGTCTATTTACACTAAAGAATCTATCGAAAATTTTCTTTTGGTCTTTTTTAGGAATACCCAGACCTGTATCCTCTATGTTTAGAATTAAAAAATCATTTTCTTGTTTTAATTGAATTGAAATCTGTCCTCCTTTACCGGTAAATTTTAAAGCATTACCAATAAAGTTAATTGCAATTTGATGAATAGAATCATTATCAGCCTTAATCAGAGGTATATCCTTTTCAATTATACATGAAAGTTTAATTCCTTTTTTTTCAGCGTGAATTTTATAGATATTAAAAATATCCTGAATTATGGGTCCTATGGAAATTTCCTTAAAATTATACAGAACCTGTCCTGATTCAATACGGGAAATACTTAGAACATCTTCTATCAAATTTGATAATCTTTTACTTTCTTTATAAATGATATTTATAAATTCATTGCGGGTTTCATCGTTGATCTTTTTATTCAATAACATGGTTTTAGAGAATCCTATTATTGAAGTTATTGGAGTTCTAAGTTCATGAGAAACACTGGATACGAAGCTAGTTTTCATATTTTCAATTTCTTTTTCTCTGGTTACATCTGCAAGGATAAATATTTTCCCTGCCGATTTTCCATAAATGTCAGTAAATGTTGTAGCAGTTACATATAACACTCTGAGAATAGGGATTTCGACAGTTAACTCCAGATTTCTAAAGGATGATTGATTTAATGCTTCAAAAAGGATTTTCCCATTGTCTTTACAGTTAACCAACATATCAGATAATGTGTGTTTTATTAAGTCTTTCTTTAATCCAAGTAATTCAACTATTCGATTATTCATTAAAATTAATTCTTGATTAGAGTCTATTACCATAACTCCATTACCTATATTTTGCAGTATATGGTCTAATCTTTCTTTGTTTTGGCGTAATTGTTCCTGAGCTTCTTTCTGGACTGTGATATCTTCAATAATGCCGTCATAATAAATGCTGCTATCTTCAAAGTTAATTAATGCTTTTGTCGTTACAGCAGCCCAGAATGGGGTTCTGTCTTTGCGAAGTAGTTGTAACTCATATGCTGTAACTGAACCTTTAGCTTCTATCTCATTGATAAATGTATTTCTTTGTTGAGGAAATTTATAAATACTTTCAATCTTAATATTAAAAAGTTCTTCTTTTGATTTATATCCGAGAATTTTAGCCATAGCAGGATTAGCAGAAAGAAATTTGCCTTTTTTCGATGAACGATATATACCAACGGGGATATTTCCTTGCAATGTTCTATAACGTTCTTCGCTTTCCTGAAGTGCTAGTTCTGCTTTCTTTCTTTCGGTGATATCTCTTATGATTGCAATTTGGTTCATTCCCTTTTCAATCTTAACAGCAGAAAGAGAAAGCTCAATATCGAATGGTTGTTTATTTTTTTTAAGTACTGTCATTTCTACTGTTTTGCCAAGAGCTGAACTTGTTCCTGTTTCCCACTGAGATTTAAGACTTTTTAAATAATGTTTATTTGAAGAGCTTGGGGTTATTAAATCATGTAAGTTTTTACCTATTATCTCATTTTTATTATATCCAAATATTTTCTTAGCTGTTCTATTCCAGAAAACAACTTCACCCTGGTAGTTTAACATTATAATTGCGTCATTTGCTGCTGAACTAATAGCTCGGAATTTTTCTTCACTTTCTTTTAAAGCTTCTTCTGCTTTTCTTTGGTCTCCCTCCATTTTTTTATTTTTTAGAGCTTTTTGAATTGAAACCGGAAGAAGTTCAAGATAGTATCGCTCCTGGTCTTTTATATGATAGTAGAAAGCTCCGGCTTTCATAGCCTTAACAGCTATTTCTTCATCACCAGCTCCTGTGGTGAATATAAAAGGTGTATCTACTATATATTCAAAAATGTCAAATGCTGTTCCGTCTCCAAGTTTATAATCAGTAATAACAATATCGAATTTTTGTTTATTTAATATTTCTTTTGCTTGAGCTGCTGATCCTGCTATTGAATAGTCATAAGGTAAATTATTATCTTTTACAAATTTTTGAAATGCCATTTGGTCAATTAGGTCATCTTCGATTAAGAGGACTTTAATCTTTTCTTTTTTCATTTTTATAATTTTAATTCAATAAATGTGTCAATTTTTTGGATTCGTTTTAATTTTTTTCGTTTTAGGAATAGTAAAATAGAGTGTTGTACCTATACCTACTTTAGATTCTACCCAGATTTTTCCTTCATTCATCTCAATAATTTTCTTTACAATGGTCAACCCGATTCCTGAAGTTTCCAGGTCATCCCTTGATTGTAATGTCTTAAACATTTCAAATATCTGATCATGATATTTTTTGGCGATTCCAGGTCCAGTATCAGTAACATTAAATTTCCATTTTCCTTCTTCCTCAGTACAGTCAATACTTATTTTCCCAGTTTCTTTTTTCATGAATTGCACGGCATTTTTCAGCAAATGTTCAAATACCTGTTCTATACGTTCTTTTTCAAAAGTTATAGTAGGTAATTCAGCATCTATGTTTATTTTGATTCCTTTTGGAGGTTTGATTTTTTCAATAATTGTATTAACTAATGAGTTTAGATCAACTTTTTCTTCTTTACCAAGGTAACTTCCTAGACTGGAGAATTGGAAGATCCCCTCAATAAGTTGATGCATCCTTTCTACTCTACCAAGTAGCAAGTTCATTTGTTCTTTTGCTTTATCATCAAATTTATCAGCATAATCAAGAAAAATCCAATTTGCTAACGTGTTAATAGCTCTTAAGGGTGATTTTAAATCATGAGATGTAACATAAGAAAAATCACGTAATTCTTTGTTTGCCTGAGTTAAATCTTTAAGTATTTGAGTTTGTTTTGCTTCAGCTAGTTTCCTGTCAGTAATATTTCTCATAGAACCAATTATCTTCAGTGGTAATCCTGAATCATCAAGGATCAGTTTTGCGGTAACTGAACAAGGTATGGAAGTATTGTTTTCCTTACCTTTCAGCATAATTTCGTAATCATGAACTTTTTCATCCTTTTTTAAAGCTTTTAAGAAATTATCTCTTTGTTTGGCATGGGTATAAAGATTTACCATAGGTTTACCAATTAACTCCTCTCTGTTAAAGTTTGAAATTGTATTAACCGAAGGGCTTATTTCTTTAATAATCCCATCAATATCAACTTCATAATAAATATCCTGGATATTGTCAAAAATTCTCCTGAAGTTTTCTTCGCTGGTTTTTAATGCTTCCTCAGCCTGAGTACGTTGAGTAATATCTTCACAGGTAGTTACTATCGCGAGTATTTCACCTTTATCATCCTTAACCAAATCTGAAACTAATTGAACTTGAAATATTGAGCCATCTCGTTTTATATTTACACTTCTTCTTATCTTACCTTGCCATTCTTTGATTTTGTCCAGATCTATCTCTTCTCTCAGAACTTCAGAAGTGAATACAGAAGAGAATTTTCCTACTAATTCTTCAGGTTTATAACCATGCATTCTTGCGTTAGCAGGATTAACGCATAATATCTTCCCCCGTTTATCAGTAATAGTGACTCCGAGTTTCATTGTCTCAACAGCTTCTTTAATTTGCAATAAATGTTTCTCGGTATCTTTATACCTTGTAATCTCTTCCTGAAGGTGTTCGTTTGTTAAATGAAGTTTTAATGTGCTTTCCTCTACTCGTTTATCCAACTTAAGGTATTCTTTTTTAAGATTTTTCTCCAAGTTTTTTCTTTTTTTCAGGTTTACGAACGAGTTTAAAATTATTAGTAAAATTAAGATGCTTAAAGCTGAAATTCCTAGAAATTCTTTATTTTTTTGGAAAAAAGGAGCAATTAAGTAATATTGGTTCAATAAAAAATTTGAAATGATATTTAATGCTTGACTATTTTGCAAATTTTCTTTTAGAGATAGACTAACCTTTTGAGTGAAAGAGTAGAAATATATAGATTCTTCGTTATTTGTGTAATAAGAAGAAAATTTATTTAAGGAGAAGATATATATTTCAGAAAACAAAAATAATAATATAATGAACAGTATTAGTTTTTTTTTATTCATTGATTTTTTCACAATAATTTCCTTAAATTATTTTGGTAATTCACTGTAAGTCCAATAATCTTTTATAGTTTTTATTACATCTATAAATTTTATATAATCTACAGGTTTAACCATATAACCGGCAACACCTAGTTTAAATGAATTGATTTTATCATGTTCATCTTTTGAAGTAGTTAAAATAATGACAGGGATTATATTTAAATTTTCATCTTTTCTGATTATTCTCAGGAGTTCAATTCCACTCATTTTAGGCATATTAAGGTCTAAAAAAATCAGGCATGGTTTTTCATTTTCTTCATCTCTTAAAAATTCCAGTGCTTCTTCACCATTACCTACCAAATCAATACGATTTGTAACATCAATATCCTTAAAAGCACGTTTTATAGTCATTGCGTCCACAAGATCATCATCAATAATCAGAATTGGTTTATCACTTCTCATTAGTTAGCTCCTTATTCCTTAATCTCATTCGAAGAGGATGTTTGGGAAGATATTTTAGGTAAAGTGAAATAGAATGTAGTGCCATCATCGACTTTTGATTTAATCCAGATTTTGCCGCCATACATATTAATTATTTTTTTAATTAAAGTTAGTCCAATCCCAGTGCTTTCAAATTCATCTCTTGGGTGTAAAGTTTGGAAAATTTTGAATATTTTGGAAAAGTGTTTTTCTTCTATTCCCGGTCCGTTATCAGATATGTAAAATTCCCAGTTATCTACTTTGTCAATGCTTCCAATTTTTATTGTTCCCTTTGGTTTATCCATGAATTTTATAGCATTGCTGAGAAGATTTTGAAAAACTTGTCCGATTCTGGTTCTTTCAAAACTTAAGGTCGGTAATTTGTTTTCTACAGTAATTTTTATATTATCTGGTGGAGCAATTATATCAATAACTTCATCCAGGAGCTCATTTAGATTTACTATGATCTTTTCTTCTTTTATTCGTCCAACTCTTGAGTATTCCAGTATACCGTCTATTAAATTGTGCATGCGTTTTACTCTACTGATAAGTAATTGCATCTGTTCTTGACCTTCTTCATCAAATTTAGCTGAATAATCGGTAGAAATCCAGTTTGCCAGAGTACTTATTGCTCTTAAAGGAGCTTTCAGATCGTGAGAAACAACATAAGCAAAATTCTGTAATTCATCATTCACATTTTCCAGCTCTTTAAAAAGTTCGGATTGTATATTTTCAAATTTTTTCCTGTCTGTGATGTCAATTGTTAAAATAGCAATATAACTCATTTTATCAATTTGATCCTTAATCATTATTCCGTTTAATAACATTGGGAAGGTAGAACCATCTCTATGGGTATGCCATATTTCCTCAGTATTACAATTTCCGTTTTCCTTAATATTATTTTTTATATCCGTATATTTTTTTTCTTGTTTTTTATCATAAAAATTTGAAAAATTATAACCAATAAGGTCCTGCTGATTATATCCATGAACATTAGCGAAATATTTGTTTATATATTCAATTTTTCCTGATAGATCTGTTATAGCAATTCCATAATTAGCATTGTCAGAAATCACTTTAAATTTTCTTATTTCTTCTTCTATAAGCATTTGCTCGGTAATATCGCTCATAAAATTAAGGACCGCAGGTTTGTTTTCCCAGGTTATTAAAACTGAATTTATCTTTAACCATTTAATGTTTCCTGAATCATCTAATATTCTAAAAGAATTAAAGTTAATAATTCTTTTTCCTTTCAAGATATTATTATATGATTTAGTTACAAGCTCTCTATCATCAGGATGGACGAATTTTAAAAATGGAGTCGAATTTAATTTGTTATATGGATAATCAAAAAATTCTGAAGTTTTTAAGTTATAGAATTTCAGTTTTTCATCTTGAACAATGCAGATAGCTTCATTTGCATTTTCAAATATATCACGATACTTTTTTTCGCTTTCCCTGAGAATTTTTTGCATTTTATGTTTGTAAAGTGCAAATTCTATTGCTACATATAATTCTCTTTCTTCAAAAGGTTTCAAGATGTATCCATAGGCTTCAACAGTTATGGCTTTCCGTAAAACTTCATTATTTGAATAAGCAGTAAGAAATATTATTGGTAATTCGAGTTCTTTATAGATTTTTTCAGCTGCTTCAATTCCATCCATATTACCTTCCAGCATTATATCCATTAGTATCATGTCAGGTTCTAATTCTCTGGCTTTTATTACAGCTTCTTCTCCTTTAGTAACTATTGCAATTACCTCATAACCATGGATTATTAAAGTCCTTTTAATATCATTTGCAATAATTCCTTCATCTTCAACGATCAGGATCCTCATTTTCATTATTATTTAGACCTCATTTTAATTAACATAATTCCTTAGCTATTAAAACTTCAATTATTTAATATTAATTTATCATAAAAACAATGATATTTATTTATAATTAATTAACATTTTTATAATTAAAAACATAAAAGCATAAAATATAATCTAAGTCAATAAAAAAGTGATATTTACGAATTTATAAACATGGAATGTTGATAATTGACTATTATTAGCCATAAAAAATTAATTCATATTTTTAATAAGGATCAAGCTAAATGAAATACCAGCGATGTTATATAATATATCAATCCAACACCACTGTTCCTTTTTTATATATTTATCACTTGCTTCTTTACATAACCCTAAGACGGTTGTTAAGCTAATAGCAAAAAAATAATTATTATCCTTATTCTGATTCAGGATATCTCTACTTAATCCATAATTCCAACAGGTTAAAAAAGCACTTCCTGAGAAGTGCATTATTTTATCTTTACTGAACCATTTATTATCAGCGTTAAGTGTCGTTAATATAAAAAGAAAAATTAGAAAACAAATTAAGTATTTCATATCTCAATATTACCTCCGAAAATATAACTTACATTACCAGTTAAATAAATATTTTTCCCTAAGTATTCAACTTGGAGGTTTCCACCGGGAACTTTTACGGTTACATTATTATTTAATAAACTATTTTGTATACCTGCAAACACTGCAGCACAGGCTCCTGAGCCACAAGCTAAAGTCTCACCACTTCCACGTTCCCAGACTTTAACTTCGATTAAATTTGAAGAAATTCTTTTTACAAATTCTACGTTTATTCCATATGGGAACAATTTATTTTTCTCAATCTGAGGACCAAATTTAGAAACAATATCAGGGGATAATTCGTCTACAAACGTTACGAAATGGTGATTACCAACTGATATTTGATATCCTTCAAAGTGATTTATTTTATCAATTCCTTTTTTCAGAAATTCAGGGGTTCCTAAATTGATCCTGACAAAAATATTCTTGTTATCCTTAATATTAATAATTTCACCGATTTTTATGCCGGATAGTGTATTTATTATAATTTTTTTTATATTAAATTTTTTATAATAGTATGCAGAAATGCAACTTAGAGCAGAGCCGCAATTATTTGCTTCAGAACCATCTGAATTAAAAACTCTCATAAAAACATCATTTTCAGGATCATTTAAAATCAATACGATACCGTCTCCTCCAATTCCCAAATGTCTGTCACATATTTTTTGTGCAAGTTTACTGAAATCTAAACTGGGTTGAATTTTATCCAGGAAATCAAAGTATATATAGTCATTCCCCTGGGCGTGCATTTTAAAAAAATCTAGTTTCATATTTATCCTTTGTTGATGATCTCGGAAAAAACTTTTTTAAAATCATAGAAGCCTTTCTTACCTTTAACCCAATTTGCAGCTTTAAGAGCACCAATAGCAAGTCCTTCTCTATTTCGTGCAATATGTTTTATCTCTATTGTATCTGCAACAGAATCAAAACCAATTAAATGGGTGCCGGGGATGTTTCCAGCCCTGATACTCCCAAAATGTAATTCCTGCTGTTTTATTTTTCTGTTTAATCTATCATATTGAGCATGAGATTTATTTTGAGTATTTTTTATAACGATTTCTGATAATATTTTTGCAGTACCTGAAGGACTATCAATCTTTTTATTATGGTGCATTTCCAAGCCCCAAATATCATATTCTGAAACCTGATTCATCAATTTTGTGGAATTATCAATTATTGAAAAAAATAGATTCATCCCAAGAGAAAAATTAGAGGCGTAAATCAAACCTATATCATTTTTAAGAACGATTTTTCTGATAATTTCTTTTTTGTCACTCCAACCTGTTGTTCCCAGAACGATATTTTTTTTTAGTTGGGAAATCTTATCAATATTCGTTAACACTACATCAGGGACTGTGAAGTTAATACATACATCAACATTTGCTAATGATTCTTCAGATATTTCAGAATCTAATTTTGGATCAATAATAGTAACAACTTGACAATTATTCTCAAGAGCCAATTTTTCTATAAGTTGCCCCATTTGACCATAGCCAATTATAGCAATTTTCGTCATCTTCTCTCCTATTTGCCAGATGGGTCTTAAAAATAGTGACAAATATATGATGAATTGATATTAATTTTTAGAATATATTTTTATTACTTCTTCAACCCACTTGGCACCTAATTCCAGATCTGAAATTAAAATATATTCATCTAAAGTATGAACTTTTCTCATTCCGGTACCTATAACAGCTACGGACAATCCTTTCTTATTAAAGATATTAGCATCACTTCCGCCACCACCAATAGATATTTTGGCTGGAATACCCAAATTATTATTTGTTTGTATAGCTAATTGAACAACAGGGGAATCATGTTTGAAATGGAAAGCTTCATAAGATTCTTCAATTTCAATATCCACTTTAGCCTGGAAATCTCCGACTTTATATTTTTTCACAGTATCTCTCAGAATATTTGACATTGAATCAACGAGTTCATGAAGTGTGTTCTGATTATGACTTCGAGCTTCAGCTTCAATTATAATCAAATTGGGAACAATATTTGTTGCCTTACCACCCTTAATGATTCCTATATTGCAGGTTGTTTCCTTATCAATACTGCCGCTGGGCATTTTTGAGATAGCATCAGCAGCAATTTTGATTACATTAAGGCCTTTTGCTGGGTTAACACCGGCATGAGCCTCTTTACCGTGAATGGTGTATTTCATATCTATTTGAGATGGGGCAGCAACGACAATTTCGCAAGTAGTATGGGAATCTAAAGCATATCCCAACTTTGATTTTAATAGCGAGTAATCAAGGTACTTTGCACCAAGTAATCCGATTTCTTCAGAGATTGTAAATAAAACTTCTATTGGGGCATGCTCGATTTTATTTTCTTTTATCACCCTGATTGCCCAGATTATCTGAGCAATTCCGGATTTGTCATCAGAACCTAAAATTGTGGTTCCATCAGAAGTAATTCTGTCAGCTGAAATTTTTGGTTTTATATTATTACCAGGAGGCACTGTATCCATATGAGCGCAAAAAAGGATAGGGTCTTTGATAATATTTCCAGGAAAATATGCATAAACATTCCCGATGTTCCCACCTGTTTTTTCATTTGCTCTGTCAATTTGAACTTTACCCCCCAGCATTTTTAGATCTTTTTCGAGTTGTAATGCAATTGCTTCTTCATTTCTTGATTCACTGTTAATTTTTATTAAAGATAAAAAATAATCTATAATCGGAGATTCCATAAAGATATCCTTATATTCTTTCGGAAAATCTATTTAATAAGCAATTTCTGTCAACAGGAAAAAATAAATGGACAAAATCCAGACATAATCCTTTTTTTGTGAGTGTTTCTATCGTAAGGGAGGTCTTTTTGAGACGAATAATTACGATTTTCTTTTTATTGATATTGATTAGTTGCTCTTCAAATACTATTTATAAAACCGATGGAGTTTCAAGTAGACAGGTTCATAAGAAATTCGGAACTACTGAGGAATCCAATTCAGAGGGAGTTGAGGAAAAGGGGAAAATTTTCTATTTTGTAACCTCATATTATGGTTCTAAATTTCATGGGAGATACACTTCAAATGGAGAAATTTTTGACATGTACAAATTTACCTGCGCTCATAAAACTTTACCTTTTGGAACTGTTCTGAGAGTAACCAATGAAGATAATAATAAATCCGTAACTGTTCGGGTTAATGATAGAGGACCATTTGTGTCCGGAAGAGATCTGGACCTTTCTTATGCTGCTGCCAAAGAAATTGGTTTAATTGCAGAAGGCGTGAAAAAACTTAAAGTGGAAATTTTAGAACAACCATAAAAATATGATATGACAAGATCCTTATTATCCTTTAGTGAACCGGTGCAAAATGCTTTTAAAAAAAATAAACCTGTTATAGCCTTAGAGTCCTCTATTATATCTCAAGGTATGCCCTATCCACAGAATATTAAGTTAGCAAATAGGTTGGAAGAGATTGCTCTTCAAAATGGTATAACTCCTGCAACAATATGCATAATGAATGGTAAAATAAAGATTGGGCTGACTGATAAGGAATTGGAATTATTAGCAAAAGATCCGGATGTACGGAAAGTGTCCAGCAGAGATATTGGTAAGGTGCTTTTAGATAAGAAAATAGGTGCAACTACAGTTTCAGCCACGATGAAAGCTGCGGATCTGGCAGGTATAAAGGTCTTGGCAACAGGTGGGATCGGTGGGGTTCACAGGTTTGCTGAAGAATCTTTTGATATTTCAATGGATTTAATTGAACTATCCCACACTCCTGTAATTGTGGTTTCTGCCGGAGCTAAAGCTATATTAGATTTACCAAAAACTCTTGAATATCTGGAAACATTGGGAGTTCCTGTTTATGGTTACAAAACAGATGATTTTCCTGCTTTTTATTCATCTGGCTCAGGTTTAAAGATAATCAGGATTAATTCTGCAAAAGAAATTGCTGAAATTTATAAAAAAAATATAAGTTTAGGATTTAAAAATGGGATTCTAATTACTAATCCCATCCCTGGAAAATTTGAAATACCTTATTCTGAGATGGAAAAATTTATTGATATGGCAATTAAGAAATCAAAAAAGAAAAAGATAAAAGGAAAGGCTTTAACACCCTATTTACTTCAAACATTAGTTGAGATAACTTCCGGACGTTCTCTTGATGCAAATGTTAAATTAGTTGAGAATAATGTTCTATTAGCATGTAAAATAGCAAAGGAATTCTAATGGAAATGAAATTAAGGAAATTTAATCCTGAGAAGGATAAAAAAGCAGGATACAGGATATGGAAAGAAGTTGGTTGGCTGGAAAAAGGCAAAGAAAAGGTGATGGATATCTTTTTGAAATGTTGTGATACCTGGGTCGCAGAAATCAATGGTGAAGCCGAATTCCTGGCACTCACAACTTCAGGAACTTTTCGTTATCTTGAAGAAGAATTACCTTTTTCAGGTATTACAGGAGTTACAACCAGCAGGATAGCAAGAAAATTGGGCTTAGCCAAAGAGATCAGTGCTTATGTTATTGCCAAAGCTGCTGAAAAAGGTGCATGGATTTCCGGACTTGGAATTTTCGAACAGGGTTTTTATAATTTACTGGGTTATGGAAGCGGTGGCTATGAGCACATTATATATTTTGATCCTGCTGATCTGAAAATAGATGTTAATTTCCGAGTTCCTGAACGTCTCTACGAAGCGAATTATAGAGCTATTCATAAATCAAGATTGAATAGATTAAAAACCCACGGTGCGGTTAGTTTTGATGATTATCATTCTACACAGGCAGAGATTAAGTGGACCAAACAGGGTTTTGGGCTGGGTTATTTCGATGGTCCCAATGGAGAGTTGACTCATCATTTCTGGGCATCCAATCGAGGTGGGGAACATGGTCCTTACTTTATTTCCTGGTTGGCTTATCAAAATTATGATCAATTTTTAGAACTTATGGCATTGATAAAAAGCCTGGGAGACCAGGTTCGTTTAATAGGAATGACAGAACCTGCGGAAATACAATTACAGGATTTCCTGAAATATCCGTTCCGCTACAGGATTGCAAGCGAAAAAAGTAAATATGAGAGTAAGATGAGGGCAGCTTCCTGGTGGCAGATGAGGATTTGTAACCTGGAAAAATGTTTGGAAAAAACACACCTTCAGGGAGAAGAGGTCAGTTTTAACCTGGAATTGTCAGATCCGATAGAAGAATTTCTTGCTAAAGATACTGAATGGAAAGGGATAAGCGGGAATTATATTATAAAACTGGGAGAACAATCTTCTGCCTTGAAAGGTAAAGATAAATCACTTCCGACACTTCAAACTTCTGTTGGTCCTTTCACCAGGATGTGGCTGGGAGTTCGTCCTGCAACCGGACTTGCAGTGACTGAAGATATTAATGCCCCTAAAGACTTATTGAAACAATTAAATAAAGTCTTTTTACTACCTGACCCCAAACCAGGTTGGGAATATTAATATTGTAAGAAGGATGAGAATATTCCGGGAATGTACTCTGGATTACGAAGATGATATCCGCAATGATGAGTTCTCAAACACGATGACTTTTCTGGTTATGGAAGAAACTATGATTTCTTAAAAACGGGTAACGTTTGGGCTATGCCCAGTAAGGGATTTTTCATTGATTTATAACTATACTTAACTCCCAACAGCAGCGTAATATGGCGATGGTACTGTTGGATATGCCCGATAGACATGATAAAAAACAGCTTCCGTCTTTTTATCTACATCGTGTTGAGTATAATAATCCACGGGTAAGCCTGTTGTTTCATCCCACAAAAAATTTCTTATTAAAACTTTTACTTCAGCTCTTGTTGGCTCTCGATCTTGCCACTTATACAACTTTTTCAGTTTTTCTTTCAGAGTTTTTAACAGTTCTTTTGCTACCTTCTTTATCTTTTGGATTTCTTGTGGTTTCAAATCCGGCTTTGTCAATAGATCATAAATAGCCAAAATTTCCTCATCCAGTCCCTCTCGTACTGCACGGCTTTCTTCCTCGTCCAACTCTTGCACGAACTTCAATAAAGCCTCAAAAGTAGCCTCAATATTTTGACGGTCTTTTTCTTTGTTGTATTCATTAATGATATTTTCATAATGCTCTTGAAAATTTGTCCGGAGAGGATTTCTTTGAATAAGCAGTTCCAACTTTTTCTCAATTACACTTTTAAGACTTTGCACGGTGGTATTTTTAGTTTTTGCGTGTTCAAATTCTGCTCGCAATCGATTAAAATCAATCTTGCTGATATCATATGATTTGTTGGGGTCTTTAGTTTTGTTGGACGTAACTATAATCGAATCATCAATAACTTCATGCAGTTGTTTAATAATATCTCTGATATCTGCCTTATCGCGATCTTTTTGCAGACTTTTGTAGATGATATTTATCGCATTGTATTGGTTGCGATAAGCATTTACTCCTGTAATCGTAAGACATGCTTTGAATTTTATAAATACTTCGCGGCACATGACCTCAAATTTCTTTCTGGTTTCATCATTTTCATTCACTGCTTCTTTGGCCACGACAATTGCCTTGTTTCTCTCAAAACCGCTTGAGCTGATAATTGCATCAAGTGACGCTTTTCGTTCATTGAGAAAATTGCTTACCAGACAAATCGCTTGTTTCAATTCTTCAAGTAATTCTTCCTTGGTTCTGGTTGGGTCCAATCCTTCAGGTCCTACTCCGCCAGGTCTGCCAGTATCGTTTATACCTGCAAAAGTAGCGAGCGCTTTGCGTAAATTTTTGAGGATGCCGCAATAATCAACGACGAGACCATTGTTTTTATCACCATTGACCCGGTTTGCCCGAGCAATCGCCTGCATAAGCGTATGAGCTTTGAGCGGTTTGTCTAAATATAAGTTTGCCAAACTCGGTACATCAAATCCGGTAAGCCACATCGCACAGACTATCGCAATTCTAAATGGGTGTTCTTCTTTTTTAAAAGCAGAATCCACATCAATACGCGTTCCATCGGGAAGTTCAAAACCCTTTTTTATGAGTCTCCTGTGTGGTGTAATATCGAACCCCCATATTCTAAACTTATCAACCTCACCTTGTTCCTCGCTCACAATCACTGCCTTCTTTGTTTCCTTCATCCAGGTGAGCTGTTTAGAAAGATGATCCTTTTCTTCTCCTGCAGCCATTTTCCAAGACTCTTCTACTTCCTCTGTTTTTTGATCCCAGTATTGACCGATCAATTCATATATCCGCACACAAGTGAGCTTATCAATACACACAAACATCGCCTTACCGGTTTCCCACGAGGTGGAGTAGTGATCAACAAAGTCTTTAGCAATTTGATTCAACCGTTTTTCTGCGGTAATGATGTGATAATCTCGCTTCAACTCTTTTTCCAATCGCTGGCTTACATCAATGTCATCAATTTCAATTTCTTCCAGTTTTTCAGCAATGCGCTCATTGATATCATTAGTGGCTAAGCCCAAAGTATCGCCTCGCGAATCGTAATAGAGTGGTACAGTCGACTTATCTTCTACCGCTCTCTGAAAATCGTAGGTGGAAACATAATCACCAAAAACTTGCATGGTGATTTGATCATTTTTAAATAACGGTGTTCCGGTGAACCCGATAAAGTTGGCGCTTGGCAAAGCATTACGCATATTCAGTGCCAATGTCCCATATTGAGTGCGGTGCGCTTCATCGGTGATCACAATGATGTCATCTCGCTTGGTATAACCTTCATCTGGATCTACTTCCTGATTAAATTTTTGAATCGTGGTAAAGACATAGGTTTTGTGCTGACTCATTAGTTCAGCTAAATGTCTTCCGCTGGTTGGCCGGCAAGGGTTTTTATCGTTATCCGCTACGCCACATCCGGCAAAAGTTTTATATATTTGCGTATTCAGATCATCACGATCGGTGCAGATTAAAAAAGTATAATTGCCGCCAATTTTACGGTGTATTTTGGTGGTAAAAAATACCATGGGATAACTCTTCCCAGCGCCCTGTGTATGCCAGAAAACGCCGAGTTTCCCTTTGACTCTTTTGGGATCATTCAAAGCTTTGATGACTTGGTTGACGCCGAGATACTGGTGATTTTTCGTCAGCACTTTTCTATGTTTGCCGGTGGAATCATCATAGAGAATAAAATTTTCAAAAATATCCATGAAATTTTTCTGATCACAAACACCTTTCAAAAGTGTTTCCATATCCACCACGCCCGGATCGGATTCTGATAATCGCTTCCATTCATGGAAATGCTCATAGCCGGCAGTAATAGTACCGACTTTGGCTTTTTCACCGTTAGCAAGCATGACAATTGCATTGTGATGAAAAAAGTGCGGGATAGTGTCTTTGTAATCGGCAAAGTTTTTTTCATAGGCGTTTTTTAGATCTTTATGAATGTTTTTGCATTCCACAAACAAAAGCGGAATACCGTTTACAAACCCGACAATATCAATCCGACGTCGGTAAAGATCACCCTGCACCCACAATTCGCGCACAGCCAAAAAGTGATTATTGGTTTCCTCTTCAAAATCAAAAATCTTGAGCCGTTCTTTTTTGATCTCCCCCTGTTCACCTTGAAAAGAAACGAGCACCCCATCTTTAAACAGTTTGTATTTATCAAAGTTAGAGGCAAGCATGGACTTGCTCTGGGAATAATCAACTACCTGCCGCACAGCTTCATCATAGGCAGTTTCGGGTAGTCCTTTATTGAATTTTTTAAGGGTTTGTTTGAGGTAACGCGTGAGTACTACTTCGCGATCGGAATTTCTCCCAAGCAAACCATTCTGCCCAAATGTTTCCTGATTGTAAGCATAAATCGATTCCCAGCCAAGTTGATCTCGCAGATAATCAGCGGTTGGTTGTTGTACCAATGTATCTTCGTTTAAATAAGTCATGTTTTTCTTTTTTTAGAAGTTAGTAATTTTTTAACTTCGCGATCAAAGTCGGAAACATAGTTTTTGTCCTGTATTGAACGATATTTTTCATATTCTTTTAAAGCAAGTTCTTCTGCTACTTCATGGCTAACATTACCTGCATTTGTCAAAATCTCGTGTTCACTGAACTTCAGAAAGGCGTTTAGCTTTTTTATCCAGTCTTTCATAGTCATTATCCTTCCGCGAGCAGCCTGCATTTCAGCATAGTCCAAATACATATTTACAATTCTATTGAGTTCGTTGAGCTCTTTTTTGTCTAAATAGTTTTTAGCAATAACTACATCACTGGGCATAATTTTGCCGTTTGGAGATCTTCTCCATGATGTAAGCCCCAACTTGTCTTTTTTACTACCGACACGGGTCTGAATAATTTCTGCCGCTGTCTTTCCAGTAATAGCAAAATGAAGTTTATTTTGTACTGTAGCGAAAAATTGTTTACTCTCGTACGCTTTGGGTGAATAGTCTATAGCCGTGGCATAAATATCGGTAATTTTCTGATAAAGCATCCGTTCGCTGGAACGAATATCTTTGATTTCTTCGTAGAGTTCATCAAAATATCTGGCACTGAAACGGGAGCCATATTTGAACCTTTTACTATCTAATGCATAGCCTTTGTGGATGTAACTTTTAAGAATTTCTGTCGCCCATTGCCTAAATTGAGTACCTCGTTCGGAATTTACCCTATACCCGACAGCAATAATGGCCTCTAATGAATAAAAGGATGTGCTTCTTTTGACTTCTCTTTTCCCTTCTTTTTGAACTTGTAAGAAATCCTTACAAGTTGATTCATGGTCGGTTTCACCTTCTGTATAGATGTTTTTAAGATGCTGGGTAATGTTTTGAGGCGTTGTGTCAAAAAGTTCTGCCATTTTCTTTTGAGTAAGCCAGATATTTTCTTCGGCATAGAACACTTCGATATTCACCGAACCATCCGAAGATTGATAGAAAGCGATTTGGTTGTCAGGTAATTTTTTCATAAGTTTATATCTCAATTGCACCGCTCATCAACTGCGGCAAAAGCAAATCCCGAGCCTGGGCAAGTTTTTGGTTTTGGTTTCTCAAATAAGAGCATTCTTCAAGTAATGGATTTACGATTTCTGAATAACGTTCAACCAAATTTATCGTTGGAAAAAGAACTTTTATCTTTTTTAAACTTCCGTCATTAAGCGATACTTGAGTTGCTCCAGTTGCGTAGTTATTTTTATATTGAATAAATTCATATGATGTTAAAAGACCAAATAAAAATCCTAAATACTTTTCGTCTGTTGTGAACCCGGTCATTCCAGTTGAAAGCAATATTTTCTTAAGCAAATAAGAGTTCCCCCTGTTAAAACAAAGCACTTTGTCTGTATCCTTCATTTTTGCGAAGTATACTGTATTGATTCTTGGTGCAATATTAGCTCGGCTGGGTCTATTCTCATAGTCAACTTCTTCCCCAGTCCCCGTAATAGTTGTTCCGTCTATTTCTGAAGTTTGATAATACTGGCGTGTATCTGTAAATACAGGCATACCTAATGGTGCTTTTTTAAAGATTCTTATTTTTATAATCGGCATATAGTTCCACTCTCCAGGCATTTTTCTTCCATCAAGATCAACTATCTTCACCCCAGTTGAATTTATAGATTCAACGGGGCAAGCTTTTCCATGCCCCGCCTGTCCTGAGCGTAGTCGAAGGGGAAAGCGGAAATACACAAACCACTCACGGAATAAAAGCCGCGCCGATTCTTCCAAAAGCTGTATCCGCCGGCGGTTGGTGTCGATGAAGTCATCATAGCCAGAGAGGATTGAAGATATTTTTTCTTGTATTGGATTATCAGGGACTTGAACTGCTAAATTATCAAGATTATTTCTATTGAGCGTAGGGACTGATGCCCCTCCATTAAATCGCTCAAAATTTAATGTTTTCATTTTGTAGTAAACAAATTTTGGATGATTTGATTTGAAATCTTTAACCCAAAGTGAAGTATTATGAGGCCAATATGGTTTATCTATATATTGAATTACACCTATTGTTCCAGAACGTCCTGTCACTACACCAGGAGGGTTTACTTTTGCCTTGTTGTGATAACCAAGCACACCTGTTGATCCTAATACAGGGACTTCACCATCTTTCATTTCAGTGACAGGTAAATCAAAACCCCTCTGAAGCGTAATGAATTGCTTAAATTTTAATTTATTCCAGTTCATATCCTCAACTTATTAAAATTATTACTAATTTTTTTTGCCAATCCGGCGGCTTGAGTGTTCAAGCCATCCAATTCAGCATGAATGACGCGCATGGTTTCACCAAAGTCAAAATCAGGATCTTCTTCTTCCGGCGCAAC